>CAYOEP010000009.1:0-21519 GCA_964403045.1 uncultured Candidatus Saccharibacteria bacterium | reverse complement strand
GCGCGGGTGATGAACTTCGACAAGTACCGCTATCTCCAAGAGAAGGCGGAAAAGAAAAAGCGCATTGCCCAGAAGGCGGCGGGGCTAAAGCACATCCGCATTAGCGCACGGGCCGCGCGCAACGACCTCCTCACCCGGCTGAAAAAGCTCGAGGAATTTCTCGAAGCAGGGCACCAAATCGAAGTTATCATGAAACTGCGGGGGAGAGAACGTGGCAACCGAGAATGGGCGCTGAAAAAGCTCGAGGAATTTCTCGCAATGATCTCTGGCGAATATCGCAAGTTGGGAAAGCCAAAATTTGGAGGAATGGGAGTAAGTATTCAAATTACTAAAAAGTAAGCACTTGAGTTTTTTGTAAAAACAAAGTAGAATGCGTGCACGCGTTCAACCAACAACAGGACAAGTGCGCATCCTCGCAACGTCCTCTTTGAATTCCCATGAAGAAAAGTCTCAGCAAAAGAATAAAAATCACCAAGCGCGGCAAGGTATTGCGGCGCCCCATGGGCGTGAATCATTTCAAAACCAGCAAGACCAAGAAGCAACTCAGAAAGAAGCGGAAGGTGAAATCTCTCGGTTACCCCAAAAAGGCGCTCGTCCAATATCTTGTGCTCGCATAATGTAGTGCTATGCCAAGAGTAAAACGGGGCACCCTCGCCCACAAAAAGAGGGAACGAATCCTCAAGCTCACCAAGGGGTTTCGGTGGGGAAGAAAGTCAAAGGAACGCGCGGCAAAAGAAGCGCTTCTTCACGCACTTTCTCACGCCTTCCGGGGAAGGAAAGAAAAAAAGCGCGTCGCTCGCCGTCTCTGGCAAGTAAAGATAAACGCAGCCGCACGGGAGCATGGCATCCCTTATCGATCCTTTATCCATCTTCTCAAAAAGGAAAATATTCTTCTCAACCGAAAAATGCTTGCCGAGCTCGCGGAGCAGTTTCCCCTTGTATTTGAAAAAATTATTCGCCGCGTGACGAAAGAGAAGTAGATTTTTCCTTTTTATTCTTTTCTCTGCGCCCTCCTCGCTCCAATCTGCGGAGAAATCGGAATGCCGCTTCAAGCACCCTCTGGCTGTCGCGGTACTTGGAGAGAATTTTCTTTGCCTCGCGGAAAGAAAACCAGCCGTACCCTTGGTGCTCATGGGAAAGCCGCACAGTGCTTTTGGTAGTCTCCGCGAGATAAAAAATAACAACCTTAAACACCCTTCTCCCGCCGCGGCGAAACGTGAAGCGCTCATAGGCCCGGAAGTGGGGAATCAGCTGTAGGTCGCGGGAGGTGAGCCCTGTTTCCTCGCGCGTTTCCCGGAGCGCTGCACGTAAACTCTTCTCTTCATTCTCAATTTTCCCTTTGGGAAAGTTCCAATAGCCATGGCCGTGGTAGAGCACAAGAAACTCGTATCCCTCCTGCGTTCTTCGAAACACAATGCACCCAGCGGAAATTTCGCGGATATAAGGCGTAGTCTTCTTCCCTTCCTCTTCGGATGGCATAGCTACGACGTAGGCCGCAAGCGGGCGAGTAATTTTGCAAGTGGAAGCGTGTTGAGAATATGACGCCGTTCTGCCCATCCCCGCCTCGCCTGCGCAATTCCGTATTCCAGATAGGCAAAGTGTGACGGATCATGAGCATCGGAGTCAATCACCATCGGTACACCCTCTTCTCTGCATCTCCTGATCCATACGTCAGCAAGGTCAGATCTATCAGGAAATGCATCTATCTCCAGTATAACCTTTTTCTTCTTTGCCTGCACGAGCACTGCTTCCATATCAATCTCAATCGGCTCGCGGCGGTGAATAATGCGCGTTGTGGGATGGAACAAGATATGTACGTGCGGATTCTCCATCGCGCGCAGCACCCGCGCAGTCTGCTCTTTTTTGGAAAGGCGGAAGTGGGAGTGCACCGAAATCCCCACTACATCCAGCTTGGCGAGAATATGGTCAGGCAGATCCAGCGAACCATCTTTCAAAATATCACACTCCGTGCCCTTGAGCACCGTAACAGGCACCCCTTGGCGGCGCAGTTTTTTGTTGACCCGATCTATTTCCAGCCACTGCTTCTGGATGCGCCGCGCATCAAGCCCATGCGTCATCGCAAGCCGCTTCGTATGGTCAGTAATTGCAATATAGCGCAGCCCGTAGCGGGCAGCTTCTCGCGCCATTTCTTCAATCGATGCCTTGCCGTCGCTCCAGTTAGTCTGCACTTGTAAATCGCCCTGCAACGACCCGTAGGGGATAAGGGAGGGAAGAGTATGTTGCCGAGCCGCCTCTATCTCCCCACAATCTTCTCTCAGTTCTGGGGGGATTACATCAAGCCCGAGAGCTGCATAAATTTCTTCTTCACTTGAGCCTGCAATTTTCACTTCGCGCTTTCCGCGGACACGGAAAAGGCCGTACTCGTTAAGCTTCATTCCCTGCTGAATTGCAATTTCCCGCAGCGCGATATTATGCGCTTTCGAACCAGTAAAGTAGTGGAGTGCCGCGCCGTAGGACTCCCGCGGCACAATGCGAAGGTCCACATCAATTCCCGAGGTAAGGCGCACGGAAGACTTCGTAGTGCCATGCGCAGTGACATACGCTACATTCGGCATTGCAACGAACGCATCCATCGCCGTCCGCGCGAGTTGCTCAGATTTCTTGGGAGGAAGAGGAGGGAGAGCGGCGAGAATATCGAAGTCGCCGACCGTTTCTCTCTTGCGCCGCGCCGATCCTGCAAGCGTGACTATCGCCCGCGGACCCAACACCTTTTGGAGATACTGTACTATTTGGTTTGCTTCCTCCTGCACAAAGCCAAGAATATGCCTGCCCGCACCCTGCCGCAAAAAGCGGATCGCACGGAGAATTTCCTGTTCCTTCTTTGCGCCAAATCCCTCAAGCTTCCGAATTTCCCCTTTTTCAGCAGCCCGCTCCAAGTCGGCAATAGTGCGAATGCCAAGCGCACGATAGAGCTTCACAATCGACTTTGGCCCCAATCCCTGCACTCTCACCAGAGAAGCAATGTCTACGGGAAGTTCCCGACGGAGCTCCTCGAGATACGATATTGTCCCTTTTGTAACTGCCTCCTCAATCTTTTCCGCAAGCGAAGCCCCAATGCCGGGAATGCCCAGAATGGCGCGAATGCCGCCCTTGCGGTAGAGCTCTCCTAAATCCTGCGGAAGGTTGCGAATAAGCTCTGCTGCGCGCTCGTAGGCACGCGGCTTAAACGCAACTCCTTGCGCAGCGAGCAACTCCCCAATCTCTGAGAGTGCATCGGCGATATCGCGGTTCGAGTGCAGCTTTCTCCGCATACAAACAACTAAAGATTGCCAGAGCTATGCCGGCGGAAAAAGAAAAAGTGCTGCCGTGCCCCGTCCTTCGGCGCCAAAATCAAATTAGGAACGAGTAAGAGCACCATTGCGGCGAGGAATGAAAGCACCGCCGCGAGCACGAAAATAATTTGAAAGCCGAACGTCGCCGCAATTGCGCCACCGAAAAGGCCGCTCGCGCCAGTTGCGAGCCCAAGTGCCGCATTATCGAGTGACCAATCGAAGGAAACGTGACTCTTGTCAAGATGACGGCTAAAAATAGACCGCCACGAAGGGAGGTAGCATGCAAATCCTACCGCATGCACCGCCTCCACCACATAGAGTTGCCATGGGCGTGTTACAAATACATAGCTCAACGCCGCAAGGGCGGCGATGAGCAATCCCGCCACCAGCACATAAAAATCATCCCGCTCCCCGGGCGTTCTGTCCAGAAAATCCGCGATGGGGAGCTGGAGTAACGACCGCAGCACCCAATAAATTGCCACCGCAATACCTACTGTTGTCAGCGTTGCCGTCTCCACATGTTCCACGATAAAGACGCTGAACACAGGACGAATGAGCCCCCATCCCGCGAGGAAAATAAGGTCAATGATGATAAAATACCGCACTACTCTCCCAATATGCACTTTCCGCAATGTCCACATAGGTATTAGTTATGATTTTTCTCCAGTAGCGTCTTCTTCTGCAACAGGAACAAATACCACCTCCTCCCCCCGCACGGTTGCCTGTACCGCGCTGCCGGCAACAATTTCCTTGCGGAGGATCTTCTCCGCGAGAGGGGCACGAACCCTGTCCTCAATCGCACGCCGGATCGGCCTCGCGCCAAATGCAGGATCATAACCCCATTTCGCAATCGCAGCAACCAGATCCGGCGAAAAGGTCAAAGTAATGCCCTGCTCGCTTACAAGACGTGCAAACTCCGCAAGATGAATTTCTGCCACTTTCCTTACCTCGTCAGGCCGCAAATCACGGAAAACTACAATTCGGGTAAAGCGATTCAAAAGCTCCGGCCGGAACACGTCAGTGAGGCGTGCTTTCAAATACTCCGCCACCGAAGAAATTGATTCCCCTTTCTCCAACGCCTCTTTCATTAAATCAGAATGCGCATTGGAAGTAGCGATGATAATTGTGTTCTGAAAATCTGTGACGCGCCCAAGGCTATCGGTGAGGCGTCCGTCATCAAGCACCTGGAGAAAGATATTGAGAATATCGTGGTTCGCTTTCTCAAACTCGTCGAGAAGTACAATACTGTAGGGATGCTCCCGCACGGCATCGGTAAGTGCGCCGGGCGTCTTGCCGTCGGGAGTGCCGATAAATCGAAAGAGGCTCTGCGAATCTTGGTATTCAGACATATCAAAGCGCACCATAAGCTCGGGGGAGCCGAACTGAATTTCCGCAATAAGCTTCGCGAGTTGCGTTTTCCCCACGCCGGTAGGCCCCACAAAAAGGAAGCTGGCGATGGGACCACCGGGACGGGCAAGGCCGCTCCGATACTCCCGAAGCGCCTGAGCGACCACCTTGACCGCTTCATCCTGATTCACGAACCGCTGGTGAACAATTTCTTCAAAATGAAGCAGTTTCTCCGATTCTTCCTCGGTTGCTTCGTGGATAGGCACTGTAGTTTTCCGTTCCGCAACTTCCACTACAATATCGGGGCCCAAGAATGAAACGCCTCTTTTCTTTGCCTCTGACACTGCTTCCTTTAAAATCTCCTCCGCGCTGGACGGGAGCAATTTCTGGCGAAAATACTTCTTCGCTACCCGCACTGCCTCCTTTACCGCCCCAAAACTCACCAGCACGCCCGTCATCTGCTCAAGAACAAGAGCATGATATACCAGCAACCGCTCTGCCTCAGCTTCAGAAATTTCCTCCACGTGGATCACCTCAAATGCACCTACAAAATCGCTCCGTGACTCCACGTATTCTTTAAACTCCTTCGGATATGTCGCCCCAACTACAGGAAAGGCATTATTCATCACAATGGGAATCAGGGCATCCGCCGCACTCATATATTCCCCTCCCGAAGTTTTCACAAGATTATGAATATCGGGAATGTAGAGGATCACATTCCCCGCAATCACAATTTCCTCTGCGATACGCTCGAGGCGCTGCTGCACTTCTGCGGGGGACGCGCCCGCTACGAGCGATGAGAGATGAAGTGCGACCACGCGCTTATCAAATAACGCCTTGGGCACCTTGTCACGAACAATATTGAGCGCGAGATGGGCAACAATTGCCTCTTTGCCAGCTCCGGGATCTCCCACAAGGATAACGTTTGGATTAATAGGACGCGCGAGCGTGTCAACCATCCGCTCATACTCCTTCTCGTGCCCGACGAGAAACCCGATTGTTCCCTGCCGCGCAAGGTCAGTGAAATCGGTGCCGAACTGATCCAGTGTGTAGGTAGGCCGTGAAGTCCATGCGCGATTCATAATACGATGGCGAGGACCTCGGTGTGTCTCATGCCGAAAACTCCCAATCCCTGCCAAAATACCACTGCCAAACAGGGAGCGCGAGCGGGCGATGCTGAAGAGGAGCGCCCGCTCCATATCGTCAGCTTCTATGCCGAATGTACGGAAGAGGCGTCTGATAAGGGCGTCTTCCATTGTGGCGAGCGCAGCGAAAAGATCTGCAAGCCGAATGTAGTGGTGGCCGTTCTGGAGCGCTTTCTCGCACGCCGCGGCAACAAGCCGCGTCGCCAAAGTAAGCTGTTCCTCCCGCGATGGCGCTGCGTTTCCTTCCCGCATCAGCTCATCAAGCTTGGTACGGAACTCTTCGGGGACAACATCCAGCCGGTGGAGTCCTTCTCGTACTTCTCTCCGTTGGAGCAACTCCTCGGCAAGCTCAAGGTAAAAATCGTGGCCAAAGAGCAAGCTCTTCTGGAATGCCTCTTGCACTGCTCGAAACGCAGGAGGGCGCAAGTAGGGAGCAAGGTTCACTATTCCTTCGCGGGGAAGCTCCGCGAGAGATTTCTCGCCGTCGGCAAGATGCACGAGGCGATCAAGAAGAAAGAGTACAATGCACAATCCAATAGCTTTTGCCCACATCTTATCAGGAAACAGCAGCAGCGCCGCAGCAGCAGCGCCGAGAAAAATGTAGGTAATAGAAGAAATAACTCGCACCATCATCCTACTTGAAGCACCCATCATCAAGCGAGGATCTTCGAAAATAAATGTCAAAGAAAGTTGTTGTGGATTGTCGTTACGAGGTGTAGCATCCATGGTTGCTCGTCACTTGTTCACAGCCCCAACGCCCCTTTCGCAATATAGACCACAAGCGCCACAGGAAAAAGCACCCACGCTACATAGAAAGCTGCGAATGCTATGCCGACAATAAGATAAATAATTCCCCCAATCAGCAACCTCCCCACGCGAAAAATAGGCCCAATAATCCTGCCGACAGGAGAGTAATCGCCATAGAGTGGCTGAAAGAGAAATCTCAATGTGATCACAAACGCGAAGGTGCGATCAAGATTTTCAAAAGTTGTCATCGCGGCATGCCCGATGCGGCGAGACCCATTGATATACCAGTGTACAAAAAACTCCTTAATGCGAAACAGGGCGCGCCCTGCAAGGTAATTGGGAAAAAAGTTCATCTCCTTCTAATTATACCGCACCCAGCGGCGACGAAGGAACCTGCCTAAAAGAGCTGGGGCTGTAGAGAAGAGGGGCTTTTCTTTTGGGCAGCGAGAACAGAGTCAGCGCTGCGTACTACTTCGGGCAGTCGATGAAACTCTTCTCGCAAGACAGCAAGGATCTTCGATGACCGAAGCGCGGCGGCTGGATGGTAGAGAGGCACGATAATTCTCCCCGACACATGGAAGACCTTCCCATGATCCCTGCTCATCTTCGCCTCTGGAAGGAAGTAATTCATCGCAAACCTCCCAAGCGGTACAATAACTTTCGGATCCAACACTGCAATTTGCCGATCAAGATAGCCCTGGTAGCGCACAATCTCCTCGGGAAGAGGATCGCGATTCCCCGGGGGACGACGCTTCACAATGTTGGTAATATACACCTCTTCTCGCTTCCATCCAATCTCCCGCAGAAGCTGGTTGAGCAACTGCCCTGCTTGCCCTACAAAAGGACGCCCCAACCGATCCTCATGGAAGCCGGGGGCTTCGCCGATAAACATCACCTTACTCTCCACGCTTCCCTCCCCAAATACGAGCCGTGCCTCGCGGAGAGGAAGTGAAGTATCTGCCTCCATCTCGCGGGCAATGCGGCGCAGTGCTTCTGCCTTATCCATCTTCAGCATTATACCCGCTCTCCAGCAAAGGGAAAACTACTTATCGCTAGAAAATTCAATTTGAGGAAAACGTGACTGGAGTTGTGTTGCCTGAAAATCCGAGCCTACCACAAAAGAGAGAAACTCAGCGAGAAGATGGTGTGTGGGAGTTTTAGGAATAATGCCATCAATCTGCGGGGCATGTTCTGGAGTATAGCTGTAGAGAAAAAATAAGGCGCGAGGATTCTCGCGCTTAATTTTACTTGCGAGCGTAGTGCCAGATACATCGGGGCTGAACACCTGGCTGGAAACAACTACCACTTCCTCCTCATCCCGCGCAAGCTCTGCCGCTTCATCCGGATCCGCAGTGTAAAATATCTTCTCATTCGCATCCTGATTCACCAGCGAAACTGCACGCTGGATTTCACGGAGTACTTTAGGAAACCGCTGTACCACAATCGCCCTCGCCATATTTCCCCCTTATCATACCACGAACCACACCTACAAATAAAACCCCTGCGCCCCTAAGAGGAATCGAACCTCTATCTCGAGCTCCGGAGGCTCGCGCTCTGTCCGTTGAGCTATAGGGGCAATGCTTCTAGGAAGACAAAGAGCGATGGTTCTGCAGGGTTTTCTTCTCTTCCTCCTCAATGCGGGCAACTACTTTTTCTACAAGGCGCTCGGGGTCGTCATCAAAGATTACCTTTCCCGGCCCCCTATGAGCGCGCTCAATAATTTCAGGGATCATTTCGGTAGTGCCGCCAGTGCCAAGTAGCACCCCCTGCACTCTCTTGTCCTCAAATCCAATGGTGAACTCGTTGAGTGTACCCATCCTGCCGCAGAGAGTAATGACCGCATCCGATGAGCGGATCAGCAGGAGGTTACGTCCCGCATACTCAAATCCGGTATAGATAATAAGATCGTGGTAATCAGTGGGAAGGTGGTAGGTATGCACATGGCTCGCCAACGAAGCAGCGGGAGAAATGCCAATCACGATTCCCCCCTCTTCCTTTGCTCCTTTCGCAGCCCAAAAGGGAAGGCCCGTAGTCGCGCCTGTCACCAAGATAAGCCCTCTGCGAGCAATGATTTTCCCCACAAGTTCTGCCTTTGCAATCGCATCCTTTCCGCAATGCTCGGTGTCGGCAGCTCCAGAAACACAGATTTTGTGGCGTGGATGGTAGTTCATGCTGCAACTGCATTCAGCATGCGCGAAAACCAAAAGAAAGTCAACTAGAGCACCACCGTCTCGCCGAGCACAGGAACCTCCGCGTGCACCGCAAGCTCGTCCCGGATGCGCCGGGCGAGTGCCTCGCTCGCCTTTTCCTCTCCCTGCACAACAAATACCTTGCGGAGTTCATGGCGCGCGGGCGCAATCCAATCGAGGAGCTGCTGCTGGTCCGCATGTGCAGAATAGCCATGGATAACCCGCACCTTGCATCGCACCGGCACCCGCTCGTGGAAAATGCGCACTTCCTTCGCCCCCTCAAGAATTCTCCGCCCCATTGAGCCTTCTGCCTGATACCCGATAAAGAGAATCATACTCTTAGGGTCGGCGAGATAGCGCTGCTCGTGATGGAGGATGCGCCCCCCGTGCGACATCCCTGATCCCGCAATAATTACCTTCGGGGGCGGCACCTCATTGATTTCCTTCGACTGTGCAGTTGTCAATGTCATTCGCAAGCCGGGAAAGTTGAGGATATCATCGCCCGAGCGCACCAAATCGCGGCTTTCCTTGTTAAAATAGTTCTCATACTTCTTGTAGACTTGCGTGATCTTAATCGCAAGAGGACTATCGATGAAGACAGGCACCCGCGGGATGCGCCCCTGCTCAACAAGTTCGTTCAAGTGGTAGAGCAACTCTTGAGTGCGCTCCATTGCAAACGCGGGAATCATTAATGTTCCTCCAGCTCGTACTGTATCCTCAATTGCGTCCTCAAGCTGCTCCCGCCGCTTATCCACATCCTCGTGGAGCCTGTCTCCGTAGGCAGACTCAATGAGGCAATAGTCCGTTGAAGGAATAGACTCAAGGGGGCGGATAATCGGGGCGGGTGAGTTGCCAAGATCGCCGGAAAAAATAATTTTTGTTCCCTCTGCCTCCACAAGAATAAACGCAGATCCCAAAATATGCCCCGCATCGTAGAATGTGATGCGGAATGGCCCAATGTGAAACCGCTCATGGTAGTGCACGCTCTGCCAGAGCGACATTACGTCTTTTACATCTTCCACGGAGTAGAGCGGCTTCCTTCTCTGCCGCTCCGCCTCCCGTTCCAGCAAGTGCTCGGAATCGAGCAGTAGGTATTCCGCAAAATTCCTCGTGGGAGGAGTAGAGTAGATAGTTCCCCGAAATCCGTTATGGTAAAGCTTGGGAATGCGTCCGGTGTGATCAATATGGGCATGCGTAACGCACACCGCGGTAATTTCCGAAGGCGCGTAGGGAAAAGGTTGAAAATTTTGCCGTTCTGCAAACCTCCCTCCCTGGTACAGGCCGCAATCAATAAGGAGCTTTGTCCCGTGGGACTCCAAAAGGTAATTTGCTCCCGTCACCGAACGGGCTCCGCCATAGAAATGCAGCTTCATTACCTTTTCATTATAATAGGAAATTCGACAGAAAAAAGATAAAGGGCTTTGACAAATTAAAAAAAATAAGGTATTATCAACCCGGCTCGTTGTCATAGTCCCCTGAGCCAGATGGGAGGCGACATGGGCGAGGTAGAGCTCGTCGAAGTATCGGAAGGTCGTCGCCGCGCCGTGGTTCGCGCGGGCAACGTGGAGTTGACGTTCACCCGCAACGCGCAGGGGCGTTGCGTCGTCATCGCGAGAAGCAAGCCGGACGCGCAAACGTGGACGCCGGGAGACCTCGATGTGCCCCGGGGGCTATTCCTCCAGGCACGCCAGCTCGCTGAGAAAGTTCTCGACACTGCCACACGCAAACGCCCGAGGCAGCTCAAGCTTTTCTAATTTCTAAGAGAAAAGGAGCCTTCAATGCTGTGGAGAATGTTCAGGAGGCTCAGTATGACATTTGTCATACTGGGGATTCTCGGAGGGTTCGTGGCGTCTGACACACTGTACTTCGACCTCGATGTAGGTCCCACTGTCGGGATCTATACAGATCCCGTGTGGGCCTATAAGAAGTTTGCAATACTCGCAACCACCTCGATCGCGCTGGCGATCCTCGGTCTCCTCGGCCAGAGGAAATGAATTACAAAGAGAGCCTACGGGCTCTCTTTTTTTATCCGTGCCGCAATCGCCGCTCGCGCCGCTTCTTCCTCGTCCCAAGGAATTCGCTTCCCTTGGGGACCATGAATCCATAATTCGCTCCCTTTGCCGGTCATCACCACTGTATCCCCCGCTTTAGCATAGCGCACTGCCTCCAAGATCGCCGCGCGGCGGTCGAGGAGCACGCTAACGCAACGTCGCTTCGCGCGCGGAATTCCCTCCTCAATCGCGGCGACAATACTGCGGGGATCTTCGTCGTAGGGATCCTCGTCGGTGAGAAAAATGCGGTCGCAGAACCGCCCTGCAATTGCCCCGAACTCTTTCCGCTTCCAACGATCGCGCCCTCCTCCCGCCGCGCCTAACACGCAAATCAACTTCTTGCCTCTTGGCAACTCCTCGCGGAGATGGGCATATACTTTCTCCAGTGAATCAGGAGTGTGGGCGTAATCTATCACTACCCGAAACGGATCCCGAAGCACATAGGAAATTCTTCCCTGTACTCCCTGAAAATTACGGAGCGCCTCCCTTATAGCACTAGCGCCCGCGCCTGCAATCCGCGCGAGATACACCGCCGCGGCGGCATTCTCTTTGTTGAATGGAGCCTGAAGAAACGGCGAAAGTTGGTAGCCCTCGAGAAGGGCGGGCGAGAAAAAATGCGGCATGACTCCCTTTTTGCGGAGCGCCCGCGTGAAAAACGCTTTTTCTTCCCCTGTCGCACGCAGCGCCACCCTGCCGCCATGCCGCCCCACGTATTCCAAAAATGCAAGCTTCGCCGCGCGGTAGCGGGCAAAAGACCCGTGCGACTCAATATGCTCCGGGGCAAGGTTTAAGAGCAATCCTGCACTCCATCGGATATGGCGATGGCGATGCTGCCGCACCCCCTCAGAGGTAACCTCAATCGCCGCGACGCGGCAACCAGCGCGAGCGGCACGGGCAAGAAAATGCTGCAACGTCAGCCGCCCCGGCATCGTCATATCAAGGCGATTTCGCTCCCTTGCGGCGCCAATCTTTATCTCCAGGGAAGTTATGAGGGCGTGAGGAATTCCTGCACGATCCAATATGTCGCCCAAAATCTCGAGTGTGGTCGTTTTTCCCTTTGTGCCTGTGACGCCAATAACCCTAAGCTTCCTTGTAGGAAAGCGGTAGATTACAGCGCCAAAGAGCGAGAGAAGATAGTGATAAATAGAAGCAAGCAATGGCACGCGGCGCGCGACACGCTTCCCTATTCTTACTCCCTGCGCAACCGCTTTTCTCATGGCTTCAATGCGAACGGCGCTTTGCCGCGGTCAAGGCAGCCAGCGCGGCCCGGAGGCGCTCCTCTACAGTCGTCAGTGATGCGTCGAGACGCGCGACCGCCTCCCTCGCTTCCCGGCGACGATAGCCCAAGTTGACCAACGCCTCCACAACGTCCGCGTCTTTCGCAATCTGCGCCGCCGCGCGAGGCGCGTCGGGCAGAGTAATTTTCTCCCGTAATTCGAAAACGATGCGGCGCGCAATCTTTTTCCCTACACCGGGCGCGGCAGCGAGAAAAGAAAGCTTCCCCTCTTTGATCGCCGCCGCAACGAGACGTAATTCCCCCAGCCCAAGAATCGCATTCGCAATACGGAGGCCAACGCCGGAAACAGAACTCAGCAGCGAGAGGAAGGCAAGCTCCTCCTCACTGAGGACTCCAAAAAGCTCAATTGCCCCCTCCCGTACATGCAGCGCGCACAACAAGCGCACCTGCGAGCCCTTCCTGGGAAGCTCGCGCAGCGTTCGCGCATTCACAAGAATGCGAAATCCTATTCCCGAAGCTGTCTCCACCACAACAGCTCCTTCTTCTTTTCTCACAACCTTGCCAGTGATGCTATAAATCATCTAAGTTGGATTATCTTCCCCCATTGTAGTGAACTCACCACGCATTGACAATGCAGAAAAAATAGCATAGGCTGAAGCAGTCAATTAGACAATACCTATGCCGAATACTAAATCAGCAGCAAAAGCACTCCGGCAAAGCCTCCGCCGTCGCGCGCACAACCTCGCACGGAAAGAGGCGTACAAATCAGTGCTGCGGCAATTCAAGAAGCACATCGCCGCAAAGGCGTTTGAGGATGCAAAAGCGCTGCTTCCCAAGATTTACCAAGCACTCGATAAGGCCGCGAAAACGAACGCAATTCACAAAAACAAGGCAAGCCGACTGAAAGCGCGCATCACCAAACGCCTCGCCGCAGTCTCGTCTTCCGCAAAGCAAAATTCTTAGTGGCGCGCGGGTGCTCCTCGCAGTGTGAGATAGACAAGCGCCTCTTCGTACTCCAATTTTCCTGACTTCACTGCAATATCATATCGCGCGAACTCGTGGACGCGCGATTTGTTGTAGTAGGCGAGAAGGTGGAAAATCTTAGCAGCCGATTCCCCTGAGGCAAGGAGCTGCTCCATCGCGCTCACGCGCTCCCGAAGCGACGCGGAAAATGCAATGCTCCGCAAAAGCCGAGGAAGAGAAAGAGAGCTGCTGGAACGGCTTCCGCCAATATCGCCGAGGGTAATTGTGGCTTTGCCTGCATAGCGCAGCTTTTCAAGTTCTGTAGCAACCATCCAGCTCTCCCCCTCGTAGAACGCCGCGAGGAAATGAAAGGCTTCGTCGTCAAGCACAACTCCTTTCTGTTGTGCTTCTTCTCGAACAAATGCCTGCCATGCCGCACCGCGGAGCAAAGGAAACTCCTCACGGTGATACTTCTTGCTGGCAACGAGCTGCTGATGCTGGCTGGGAATCGCTGCGAGAGAAATACACAAGAGCAAAGAATTCCCCTTGTCTGCTTCCTGGAGAAGGACTCGCAACTGTTCTTTGGAAAAAGGAAGTGCGCGGAGCAGTAACGCTTTTGCAGAGCCAAAAAGCCCGCCTGCGCGCAAAAAAGCATGCACTTGCTCGAAGGCATTTTCCGCCACATCATCAACTCGCATTTCCGCCGCATTTGGAAATTGTGAGAAAAATGCAGAAAAAAGTTCTCGCTGCCGTTTCCCGCGCCGATAGGAATCAGGCCCTGCAAGGACCACGATCATCGTTCTCTGCGCGCATTTCTCTTTTCCGCCGCTTTCAAAAATTCAAGAAAAATCGGGTGGGGACGAAGAGGGCGAGACGTAAATTCGGGATGAAATTGAGTCCCCACAAAGAAAGGGTGCAATTGTAAGGGAAGCTCCGCGATTTCCATCAGGCGACGGTTGGGAGAAAATCCTGAGAACACAAGCCCCTGCTTCTCAAGGCGCGCCACATACTCAGGGTTCACTTCGTAGCGATGGCGGTGACGTTCTGACACAAGCGGCTCCCTGTAGGCACGGTAGGCAATTGTTCTTCTTTGAATTACCGCAGGGTAGGCGCCGAGGCGCATCGTGGCGCCATATTTCTTCTCCGCGAGGTACTTCCGCTGCTCAGGAAGAATGTCAATAACAGGATAAGTAGTACGCGGGTTTACCTCCGTAGAATGCGCCCCGCGCAGCCCTGCCACATGTCGCGCAAACTCTACTACAGCAAGCTGCATTCCATAGCAAATCCCTAGAAAGGGAATGCGGTGTTCGCGACAGTAGCGAATCGCAGCAATTTTTCCTTCAACCCCCCTCGCGCCAAACCCTCCCGGCACAATAACGCCATGCATCTTCTCAAGCTCCCGCACCGCGCGGGAATTCCGCTCAAAACGTTCCGTATCGACCCAAAGGACTCTTGGTTTCTTCCGCAACGCATATGCTGCGTGCTTCACTGCTTCAATAACTGAAATGTAGGAGTCGGCGAGAAGGAACTTCCCGCTCTCAAAATATTTCCCCACAATACCGATGCGCACTTCCTCCGTGCTCGAGCGAATGTTGCGCACCAGCCGTCGCCATTTGCGCATATTGACTCTACGCGCCCGCAACCCAAGCTTTTGGAGAATCAGGGTGCTCAAGTGGTCACGTTCAAAATTTATCGGAATCTCATAAATGCTCTCCACATTGGGAGCAGAGACAATGTCTTCTTCGCGAAGATTGCAGTTAAAGGCAATTTTTTCTTTCCGTTTTTTGTCCAGCGGCACAGGCGCACGGGCGAGAATCACATCGGGCTGCAAGCCCACAGAATTCAGAGTGCGCACCGCATATTGTGTCGGTTTCGTTTTAAGCTCTCCCTCCGGGCCCTGGTAGGGAAGATAACCAACGAGCACAAGGAGAACGTCGTCCGGTTTTTTAGTTTTCAAAATGCGGACTGCTTCCAGAAAAAGGATATTTTGATATTCCCCTACCGTGCCCCCAATCTCTACAATAATCACTTCGGCAGCATTCTTCGTGCAAGCACGATCGATTTTGCTGAGCACTTCAAGAGGGATATGAGGTACTACCTCTACGCACTTTCCGCCGTAGCCAAGATTCCGTTCACGCTCAATCACTGAGAGATACACGCTCCCCGTTGTCATATAGTTGGTGCGGGAAAGATCCCGATCTAAAAACCGCTCGTAGTTGCCCATATCCTGGTCACATTCTGTGCCGTCGCTGAGCACAAATACTTCACCGTGCTCCACTGGATTCATCGTGCCTGCATCTACGTTCACGTAGGGATCAATCTTCATCGCAGTCACCTCAAAGCCACGTGACTGGATAATCTTTCCAATAGAGGCAGCAGCAACTCCTTTCCCCACTCCTGACATCACGCCGCCAGTTACAAAAATATACTTGCGTATTTTCTTTCCTTTTTTTGCCAATTCCCGCTTCATCGAAAAAGTCATTCTGTTTTTGTTTTTTTCTCCTTTATATCTTTGTTTATCTTTATTCAAGAGGAAGCTCTTTGGGAGGGAGAACGCTTCGCTCCGTAGGAAGTGTGAAGTAGAACACTGTCCCTCTGTTTTCCTCCGAGGAAAACCAAATTTTCCCCCCGTGGGACCGGATAATATTCCTCGCGATGTAAAGGCCCAACCCCGTGCCGTCTGTCTTGAACTTCAAAGCATTCCGTGAACGATAGAATTTGGTGAATATTTTTTCTTTTCCCTCGTCGGGAATGCCAATCCCCGTATCCCGCACGCTCACTTGGACGAACGGACCTTCTTCCACTCGCTTCACCCGCACGACAATCTCCCCGTTCTCCACATTATAGCGCAGTGCGTTGTCAATAAGATTTTCCATCACCATTGTGAGCTTCTCGGGATCAGCAAATACATGAGGCAGGGGGTCGCTCGGCTTGTCGAAATAGAGGGAAATGCCTAGCGCGCGTGCCTGTGGCAGCACGGGAGCAAGCACTTTTTCAAGAAAAGCAACAATGTCCAGCTCCTCAAAATGATAGCCAAACCGCCCCTCCTCAATTTTTGCCACCATTAGAAGGTCCTCCACAATACCGAGAAGCTCACTTCCTGCTGCGAGAGCATTCTTCACAATTTCTTGGGCATCCTGCGGAATACGCTCGTCCTGAGAAAGTGTCTCGAGTGCCCACCGAATATTGGTGAGAGGGCCGCGAAGCTGGTGGGAGGCAATAGTAACAAATTCACTCTTCGAACGGAGGATTGCTACGTCTCTTGTGCGGTCACGAATCACTTTTACAAATCCCAACAAGTTCCCCTTCCCGTCATCCACAGGATTGGTGGTCACCCGCAGTTCTAAGTCCTCTTCCTGGAAGGAAAGGTCAATAATTTGAGGATAAGTTCCTAGCTCCGAGCGCGGCACCATGACAGGCGCAAGGGATGGGAATACCACTTGTATCAAGAGGCGGAGGTTGGGGTCTTGTGCGTCCTGCGGCTTGAGGATACGCCCCAAAACCTGTTCTTTGGATACCTTGAAAAGGCGCTCTGCGGCAGGATTGAAGAACAGCACCCTGAATTCCTTGTCGTAGACGAGGAGAGAATCATTGAGATTGAAAATAATACTTCGCAACTCTCCCTTCTCAAGATCTGCCTGGTGAGCTGCTTTTGTTAGTCCCGCAGCGTAGAAGAAGGTAATAATGCTGATAAGCAATAAGAATCCCCCGATAATCACAAGAAATTCGAGGGGCACAAAAAAGATTGTCACCGTGAAAATGGAGGCGAGCATAAGAATGAGGATCCAAAAGATCCTCATCGCAGGAGAGATAAAATACTCTTTTACAGAAAGCCCGCGGAAGCGCTGTAGGATGTTCCTCATAAGAGTCTATGTCAGCGTACACCTCTCGGAAAATGCTGCTTTTCCAACGCCCCCCAACACTTCCCCTTCGCCACCGTCACCACAAGCGGAATCTTCCCAAGTAGGAACACACGCTCCATCTCGGCAACAATGAGAGGCACTACCTCCTCTATGATATCATCCGCTACCTCGAACAGCAATTCATCGTGGATCGCAAGTAGTAGAAACGCTTTCTCTCCCCACACTCCCCGCATGCGCAATTTCTGGACAGTCCGAATCATCGCAAGTTTCGCAATATCTGCGGCAAGCCCCTGAATGGGATAGTTTAGTGCTGCACGCTCTGCTTCTGCCACCGCACGCGGAGAAAGGGACTGTAGGCCGGGAAGTGGCCTTTTTCTTCCTGTAGTGGTTTGTACGTAACCCTTCGCCCGCGCCTCCTGGAGCACTTTTTCCTGCCACTGACGCACCCGGGGGAACTCCCGAAAATATGCATCAATAAACTCCTGCGCCGCACTTCGAGAAAGTCCACTCTCTCGCGAAAATGCAGTAGCACCCATGCCATAGTTCATTCCAAAATTGAGCACCTTTGCCGTCCGGCGCATTTCCGGCGTCACCCGAGAGGGATCCACCTGAAAAATCTTTGCCGCCGTCACAGCGTGGATGTCCTTCCCCTGCAGAAATGCTTCCTGTAGTCGCGCGTCTCCCGAGAGAAACGCCAAAATCCGCAATTCTATTTGGGAGTAATCAAAAGAGAGCAGTGAATATCCAGGAGGCGCCACAAACGCAGTGCGAATTTCTTTTCCCCATCGGGAAGTGCTGGGGATATTCTGAAGATTTGGATGGCGAGAGCTCAGCCGTCCTGTCGCAGTGCCAGTTTGCACAAACTCCGTGTGGATCCTCCCATCCTCTCCCACAAAACTTTGCAGCCCCCGCACGTAGGTGGAGTATACTTTGAACAACTCGCGGTAACGGAGCAAGAGGGGGACAATAGGGTGTGCGCTGCGAAGCTCTTCTAGTATTTCCGCTCTGGTAGAATGCATCCCGCCAGGAGTTCTCTTTATACTCTTCCCCTTCTGGCGAATACCAAGCTTCTGAAAAAGCACCTCTGCGATCTGCGAGGGGGAATTGATGTTAAAACGCATCCCTGCTGCGCGGTGGATTGCGGTTTCCAGCTTGGTAAGCTCTCGACGCAAAGATCGCCCGAGCGAGGCAAGCGTAGATGTATCGACCGCAATACCCCGCAGCTCCATCTCTGCGAGAATGGGGAGAACTTGCATCTCTATGTCCTGAAATACAGAGGCGAGACCCTGCTGCGCCAACTCGCGGGCGCTTACTGCGAGGGCATCATAAATATTCGCCGCGGAGCCTTCCCATATACGCCCCTTCAAAAAACGACGAAAAATTGCCTCCGGCCCGTAGGATCGCGCTCCTGGTGCAAGAAGCCAAAAGGCAACCCCCAGATCATAGTAGGGAGGAGCGAGATCCTGCCCCTCTCGACGTAAGCGTCGGATTGTTTCCTTGAGAAAAAATCCTGCTTTCACCTTTGCCGATCGGTAGACAGGAGAGAACATATCGCCCTGTACCACCACCGCATCACGCAGTTCACGCGGAAGGTCTAGCCCCTCCCCCTGTTGTTTTTTTTGAGAAGAGGATCCTTTAGGAAAAAAGCGCTGAGCCAACGCTTCCCGAAACCCAAGTTCTTGAAAATAAGCAGGGAGAGAAGGGAGGGGTTTGCGCGCAAGCGCGGAAAGTCGCGGGATGGAAATAGGCACATCGCGGCGGAGAAGTATTAACCCGCGGGCAGCTGCCGCAGCTTCCACCGCTCCCGGCGGCGCTTTCTGAAACGCTTTTTCTACAGCTGCATGCGAGAGAAGCTGATGCAGGCTTCCATATTTCCGCAAAAGTGCTGCCGCGGTTTTAGGCCCCACCCCTGGCACGCCTTTAATGTTGTCCGAAGCATCGCCCACCAGCGCTTTAAAGTCGGGAATAAGCGATGGCGGAATTCCATAGCGATCCTCCACTGCCTGTGCATCATATACCGCCATGTCCCGCACTCCCCGCCGTGGAAGATATACCATTACCTTCCTGTCCTCGACGAGCTGGAGCGCATCGAGATCACCAGTAAGAATAACGATAGCAAGATCTTTCCGTCCACGAAATTTTTCCACGAACGAGGCGATAAGGTCATCTGCCTCAAAGCCCGCTTTCTCAAATATCCGCACCCCAATTTGGCGAAAAAGCTCCCGAGCTTCAACCAGTTGGGTAACCAGATCGTCCGAGGCCTGGGGGCGATGGGCTTTATATTCCTCATATTGCTCTTTGCGAAACGTAGGCTCCGGCCTGTCGAAAAGCGCCGCGGTATAGTCGGGAGAAAGGTCCTGCAGCGCGCGCGCGAGCATCGTGGTAGCACCAAAGAGAGCTCCCGTGGGCTTTCCCGAAGGAGCGCGGAGGGGAGGAAGTGCATGAAAAGCGCGGTGCAGAAGGGAGTGGGCATCAATAAGCAAAAGGGTGCGCATATACCCTCATTATCACCGCAACACTCTCCGAAGGGAAGGGGGGATGGCAATAGTGATCTTCCGCACCTGCGGCGTCTCCCCATAAGAAAGACGAACGCGCACGCGGTCCCGAGGCAACAGGCGCGCGATATGCTCAGGCCATTCCACTAAAAACAGCGCGTGCGGGAGGTCTAAGAGCTCTCGGAAATAAGCCCGCGTTCCTTCTTTGGGAGAAAGCCGGTACGCATCGATATGCACCACTGTATGAGAAGCCAAGAGGGGCGAAGAGAACTTCCTTACCAGCGTAAAGGTGGGGCTTGTCACCTTTCCCCGCACCCCAAGGCCGCGAAGTAATCCTCGAAGAAACGTCGTCTTACCGCTCCCCAGCTCACCCTGTACTCCCACCACAAGGGAAAGTGCGGGAGGAAGGCGGTGGAGGCGGCGGGCAAAATCAGCGCCCAACTGCGCTGTCGCCCGTGGAGAAGAAGTGAAAAACGGAGTCATACCTTTTTATGGTCATAACAGCAATAATTCCCAAAAGCAAGCCGACAAGCACCGCAAGCGAGAGAACGCTCAAGAGCGACGGGTGGCGCGCAAGGTCCGTTCCTTCCGGAATTGGCAGCGAGCGGCGCGGGGCGGCAATAGTAAGCTGGAATAATCCCGGGGTAGGATGCCGGGAAAGAACTGTCGCCCCATCGGCTTGCACCACACTCATCCCTTCTGGAATGCTACCCGGGTAGCCAATGCTGCTCACCACTTTTCCTTCAGCATCAACAAGAGAGACAAAAAGGTTGCTGTTGCGGAGCGCGAGGTGCAACTGCCCCTTCCCAACTACCCTACAGGAATTCGGCCCAATTGAGAAAGAAGGAAGTTTTGCTGATCTCGTGCCAGCACGCAATAACCACCCAGAAAGCTGTTGTCGCGAGCCCCCTTGGTTGCAAATTTCCACCCACTCTTTGTTGGTATCGCGCCCTACAGGATTGGGAAATACCTCTGTGAGGAGTACCGCCACTGTAGCTTTAAAAAAGCTCTCCTTTTCTTTCAATCCCCAAATGCTCCCATGCCGCAGGGAGGGCAATGCGCCCCGCAGGCGTGCGCTTGAGGAATCCAAGTTTCATTAGATACGGCTCGTAGATATCTTCAATAGCACCCCGCTCCTCGCCCATCGCCGCGGCAAGTGTGTTGAGGCCAACCGGACCTCCGTGAAACTTCATGATGAGGACCTCCAGCAATCTCCGGTCATGATGTTCGAGGCCACAAGAATCAATTTCAAGAAGGTCCAGCGTCTTGCGCGCCGCCTCCGCATCTACAACCCCTCGGCCATGTACTTCTGCATAATCCCGGGCACGTTTGAGGAGTCTGTTAGCAACTCTCGGCGTCGCCCGTGAGGCGCGTGCGAGAATATTGATTGCCTCATCGGTAATTTCGGCGCCCAAAATTCTGCTGGATCGAGCAAGTATTTCCTTAATATCCTCAATTTCATAGTAGTCAAGTCGGAACACAGCACCAAACCGTGAACGAAGAGGTGCAGAGAGCAAACTCTCACGCGTCGTCGCCGCAATAAGCGTAAAAGGGGGAAGGGAAAGGGTAATACTTCTTGCCGCAGGTCCCTTTCCCACCATTAAATGAATTTTGCGCGCTTCCATCGCAGGGTAGAGCACTTCCTCAATTGTGCGGTGGATGCGGTGCGCTTCGTCGATAAAAAGCACCTGACCCTCCTCAAGGCTACTGAGCACTGCCGCGAGATCTCCCGCGCGTTCCAGCGACGGTCCCGAAGTAACTTTTATCTCTCCACCCATCTCGCGTGCCACGAGATGCGCGAGCGTTGTTTTCCCAAGGCCTGCTTGGCCACAAAAGAGAAGGTGATCAATAGGCTCGCGGCGCTTGCGAGCAGCATCAATAATAAGGCGGAGGCCACGCTTGACCTTTTCCTGTCCTACATACTCATCCCACGAATTAGGGCGTAGCTGGAGATCAATGGTAGAATCTTCTTGGGGAATACTTGACTTCTGCATAAAAACCACTATATTCTCACTGTATTTCAATTATACTGCGTCTCCGCAGTGCCATGCTACTGCTCGCAATCCCTCTTTCCCTCTCGGGACAAGGGGATTGACATTTTAAAAAATATGTGCTAGGATAGCAGAAAATCGGCTCGAATCTGGGGGTAGGAGCTTTTTCTACGCCTTCTAGGATACGTTTGGCTTCGG
>CAYOEP010000008.1:0-22215 GCA_964403045.1 uncultured Candidatus Saccharibacteria bacterium | reverse complement strand
TCTCGAGCTTTTCAGGGTCTACCCACTCGTCATCATCATCGATTCTCGCAATATAATTTCCTTTCGCAAGGCGTAAACCACGATTTAATGACTTCTGAATGCCGAGGTTTTTTTCGTTCTTGATGTATTGAATTCGTGGGTCCCTCGCGGAATATACTTTCACTATCTCTTCAGTGCTGTCCGTCGAGCCATCATTAATAACCAAAAGTTCCCAATCTTTGTAGGACTGATTTAAAACGCTACGTATTGCCTTAGCAATAAACTTTTCCCCGTTGTATACGGATAAAATTATATTAACCCTAGACACTTATATTCTCAAAAATAAATTCTCGTATTCACTGACTATTTTCTCCCAAGTGTACCTCTCTCGCCAAGTTTCAAATGCTCTTTGCGCTAAATCCAACCTCTTCTTTTTGTCGTCCAACAAATTATTAGCCACGCAGGCCATTTCGTTTTCACTTTTAACTATTTCAACTATATCTTTGCAGTCTAGCACATTCCCGACGGGCGTGCTTACAAAGGGAGTTTTTGACGCAAATGACTCATACATAACAAGCGGAGCACACTCAACTTCAGATCCGAACAAAAACAAATCAGCTTGTTTATATACAGAAACAACAAAATTTCTATCACTTCCATCCATTAGAATGATATTTTTGCCGAAAATTGACGATAGCCAACACCACAAATAATCTGAAACGAAATGTCCCCACTTCTTCCATCCACTTGATACAAACTTGCTGCCAACAACCAATAGTGTAGCATCTTCTCTTTTCAATTTCTTAAATGCCCGTATAACAAAATGGTGCCCTTTTGCCCTGTAGTGATTCGAAACAGAAATCAGTAAGTATTTTGTCCTTATTCCTAATTCTTTCCTAACATCAATTTTCGCCTCGCCGGAGAACTCTCTGCATGAAGCTCCATTCGGTATTATAACTGCCTTACCACCAAGTCCTTTCTCCTCGCCATACACATAATCCTGATAAGAAGATGAATGATAAACCAGTTTATCGTACTTTTTTAAATATTCCGAAAGATCTTCAAAGTATCTCCTATATTGGGGGTCATTTAGCCTAGAATAACCTACCGGCGCCAAAACTTTTCTAGATTTAATCTTGTCCAAAACGCCCAACATTAAATCAGTAGTCCAAACCTGCGCGGCATAATTAAAAATCAAATAAAACCCTCCATTGATAAGCAAGTTCTTATATCTATCTATCTCACTTTTCTTCCCGACTATTCCCTCAACTTTGTTGCCAAATATCTTAAAGTCCTCAACTCTTACACCATTTATAATCTTCTTTTTCCTCCTTACATCAAAGGACGTAGCTACGCAAACATCATGGCCCTTTTCAACAAGCCTCTCAGCAATTTGTCTTACAACCTCACCAGAACCGCACTTTCGCGGTTCGTAAAACTCAACCGTTATCAGAATTTTCATATACCTTTAACTCTAATCCAATCCCTAGGAATCAAATTGCTCGTATCTTTAGTCACATTGAACCACCTTTTAGGAGCAACAACAATTTTGTTCTCATTCCTATTTAGCCAAGCACCCCACCAGCTAAATGAGCTGTTTGCTATCACATTATGCCTACACAACGACATCAAATACATCTCTTCATAATCCTGCAATTCTGGGCTGCTTACGAAAATAGCGTTCTCAAACAATTTTTGCCCTTTCGCCCATTCAATTTCATCGGAGAATACAAACAGTGTCACATCGCCAACTTTTCTTCTCAGGTATGAGAGTGCTTTCTCATAGTACTCGAGTGGGCAAACGCCGTGATAGAGAAAGGTTTTTGGATTGCGCACATAATCTCCTCGCCTGATATGAACAGCGACCGAATTCTCGACACGGCAAATGCGCTCTTTCATTTCTTGCGCAGCAACACTAAGAGGGAGCTTCAACCTAAAATCCTCTCTTATCTGATGGGCAAAATCTTGAAAGTATTTCTCACTCTGCCAATAGCCGTCCAAATAAACATCTCCTTCTAGATTGAGTAAATTAGGATCAAAATCAAAGTGCCTTTCTTTTATATACTTTCTGTGATCATACAAACCCAAGATTCTAAATAACTTATTTTTCGGAATAAAATTTTTTATCTCCGCTTCACTCACTTCGTCAACTTTAATATCAAAAACATTTAATCTAAACGGTCTTTCGGCATCATTGCCAACGTTTTTAAACCAAGATAGATCCAACTTTAATGTATCGAGATTTCTTAAAGACAGTGCTCGCCCAGCAGCATATTGAAACATCTGATTGCCTAAGCCACCGTATAATTTAACTATAATCATAAACCAGCTAAAAAGTATTTGACTCTACTTTCTATATACTTTAACAACACAATAAATTTCATAAAAAATGGTGCCCTAGAAAATTCTCTTTTATAAACTCTGCAAAGCCCTGAATAGCTCTCTTTTCTAGAGAGAGACATTTTACCTGAATGAATTCGGTATTTAACTAAGATATCTTCAACAAAATCTATCTCATATTTTCTAGCAACTCTAAGCCATAAGTCATAATCCTCGCCGATATACTTTCCAGAATCATCAAAAAAGCCGACATCATCCAATACGTTTCTTCTCACAATTACAGTCGAAGTTGGAATAAAATTTTCTAAAACCAGTTCTTTGTAAACTCTACCTCTACACATCCTCCTTTTTAACATTTCCGAATACCTATTGAATCTTAGGTGAGCACCAAAGAACTCCATATCAGAATAAACCAATCCTACATCTGGGCTACTATCAAAAAGTGAGATTTGTCTTTCCAATTTGTTCGAAAGCCAAATATCGTCAGCGTCTAAGAAAGCAATAAATTCCCCAGATGAATTTTTTATACCGCTATTCCTAGCACTCGCCGGCCCATTATTTTTCTGATAAATATATTTTATCTCTCCACTATCAATATATTCTTTGAGAACATCTCTAGTGCCATCTGTAGATCCATCGTCCACTACAATAACTTCGACATCACGGTACGCCTGTAAAAGGACAGACTCAACTGCCACCTTCACATATAGTTCGGAATTAAACGTAGGAATTATTACTGAAACCAGTGTTTCATTTTTCTTGTCCATCTTTACTACCCTGTGGCATAATATCGGTCTTTGAGAGCAAGTTTTTAATTTTCAACTTCACCCCTCGCGGCATGTAATATTTTGCGATGTCGAACATCACATCTTTTAGATCCCCAAAGAGCTTCAGGTCGGTAACCTCTATAAGGCCTATTTCTCTCAAAAGCTCGTCCTTCTTATACCCCATTTCGCTCAACGTCTCAGAGCCGAGGTAGTTTATGTAGCGCTTCAAAAATAATTTTCTTATCGGAGTATTCATAATATTTTTCCATTTGTTAGAAAGATCGATAAGGGGCACCCCGCAATACTGCCTGCTATTCACATCTTTTGGTATCCGAGAATTTCTGACAAAATCCAACACCTTCTCAGAATCAAGACTGATTCCAAGATACTGCGCTATCTTTTCCAATTCCGCTTTAGGATTTTTAACAAGGTCTTCGTATTTTACACTAAGGCTTCTCTGTTTCACTTTGCGGTATCCCTCGGCTAAATACTTAGGTCCATCGAATATATCCATCCCATACGATCTCAGCATCAGTCTTCCTCCTAACCATCTATCCACAATGGAGGCTACTACAGCTAATGGATTTCTAAAGAGAAAAATAAATTTAGCTTCCGGAAAAATTTTAGCTAACTCTGGGATAATCAGATAATAACGTGGAGTTTTATCCAAGAAATATTTGACATTACCTTTCTTGCACGATTTTCTACAAGCACCTCTATAGAGATTCATTGCCATTTTCTTTAGTTCATTCCTGTATGTTCCATATCCCCCCTCCAAATTGTTCTCTATAAAAAAATTGACAAACCTATTCCCGTGTATCGCAGCAAGATCAACGGAATGAGGTATCTTGTCGTAATAAGAATAGACAAGTGGCAGCATAATCCACGGTTCAACTACAGTACAAATGTCCTCGCTAGCCATTAACATCCGTTGCAAAAGCGTAGAACCCGACCTCGGGAGGGAGAAAATGAAGATAATTCCTAGAGACAACTCTCCTTTCTTCTTGTGTTGCATAGATATGCTCAAGTGGAGTTACCTCAAATAGTTATGATAGGTTACAGAGTGTTTCCCGCCAAACTTGGCAAGAAAATGCCAAACTTTATGAAAACGTACATAACCCGGAGAAAGTATTTTGTTCTTGTATTCTATTAGAGAAAAATTTGAGTAATAAGAAGTGTAAAAATTCCCATACGTTTCAAATTCGGAGAACGAAGAAATTTCTTTTCTATCTATAGAAGAGAGGATTCCTTCAAACCAATTGCGCTTCCCGGTCTTCTTAGTAATAATATCGCACATCTTCCTAACCGCAGCAGAATCAAAAACCATAAAATCAGATATGAAGGAAAAGTTTGCTTTCCGGGAGCCAGTATTGCCTATGATTTTTTTGCAAGTATCAAAATACGGTCTATGATATTGCTTTGTAACATAGAATACATAGCCCTTCTCTGAAATCAACTTGACTCTTCTGACAAGTACATTATCAGCATCGAATACCGCATAACATTCATCATCAATATAAAAACTTATTCCCAACTTTAAAAATTGCTGGAAGTACCACCCGCTCCTGTCTTCGCCGTCTATAACAATCTTAGGCATTTTCTCAAAGTTTAAACCTGTCACTAGTTCATTTTGGTTGATAAACTTTGTACCCAGCTTCTTTGCCTCCAGTATTCGCTCCAAATCGCCACTTCCAACTACAAAAATATCAGAGGCGCGAGGGAGTAAATATTGTCTCAAAGATCGAATGCAATAAGGAAGAACAACTAAATCTTTCTTGTGGAGAGGAATAAATACTTTCATAACTTTAGCAGCCTCTCATTGCCGAAAGTTCTTGTTGGTAGCATAGATTATCCCAAAACGCGGGTTTGCCGAAGGACAAATTTCGTCTACTCTGAAACCTTTTTTGAGAAAAAAGTCTTTTAGCCACTGATATCCCTTATGATATTCTATAGCAAAGTGCTCTATTCTCCTCACAGAATTTCCGAGGGATTCCAAAATTTCATACTCTGCACCTTCGCAATCCATTTTGACAAAATTAAAATGTCCATTGTTCTTCCAAATAGAATTTGCATCTATGATTTCAACAATCTCACTCTTTATCTTATCCTCAGGAATAAAAATCTCTTTCTTGCTTCTATGATCGAATACAACCAAGTTTTCTTTAAATATGCTCGCGGAGCCGAATTTGCCTTCGCTTTTGTAAAGCATAGCTCTTCTACGAGCTTGTCCGACTCCCTTTTTAAAGAGGAAAACTTTGCTTTCAAGATTGTTTATCTGGACGTTAGCCTTAAAAATCTTGAAAGCTTCTTCCATAGGCTCGTACGCGTATACTAGAACATCTTTTTCACTCAATGCAGCGAAAATAGAAAATAAGCCGACATTAGCACCTATATCAACAACGTAATCTCCTCGTCTTATGCCACGATATTTTGTGTAAACCTTCACTCTCCAAACTTCATCTGCCATCATCCATCCCTCGCCATCATTTTTTATAAGGAAACTTGCCCGCGGATTTCTCGTTCTTAACAAAACAGTCTCTCCTCTCGCGTGTTTTTTAAAAAAATAAAAAAAGAACCACTTCCACCAATTTTTATAGGTCGAAAAGATCGACACCGCTGTCCGAAGCTTACTTTTCAACATCTGCATAGATAAATCTCCAAGCTAGAAAGGCAAGCTATAAACACTTCTGGCAAGTTCAATAAACTCTCTTGCTCTGTGAGCATACGTACCCTTCTCAGAAATAAATTTAAAGCCTTGTTTTCTTTTAAGCTCCCTCGCCTCGGAATTTTCGCAATAATATCTTACCTTCTCTAGACATTCGTCCTTATTCCCTACAAAGATCGCACACCCGTCAGTCGCCTCCGTAGCGTACGGATTGTCAGTTACGCATATTGCGCCATACGCGAGAGCCTCAAAAACTCTTTCCACTACAACTTTATTGCTTATATTTTCGATTGAGTGTAAGCCTAACACAACCTTCGAGTTTCTATATATCGAAATCCTCTCTCGCTCCGATATATAAGGAGGTGTCGGTATAATCCTATTACGTTTATCGTTCGTAAAAATCTGGTAATAATGTGGCTTGTAATTCTTGTTTCCAACATAGGAAACACAAAATTGGAGGTTATAACATCCCGCTCCAACTCTCTGAGGATCTACGTCTGCAGAGAACCGAATTGGCAAGGCATTCTCTCGAGAAAGATAGAAAGTCTTCCATCTTCTATGTCCCTCCATAGCAGGATCGTCATAAAAATATTCTCCTGTATAGATGACTGGAACTTTCAATTTAGTAAAAAATTTCTCATTATCATGCCAAAACCATGCTATCACTATTACTTTCTTCCCACGAACATGCTTCGCCAATCTTTTCACAACAAATTTCTTCAGTGCAAAGGAAATCCTCTTAGAAAGTCCTGTAAAATCTGTGGAATAAATCTTCCCTATAACCTTTTTAGCGATGCTTCTTTTAATCCCTCTGCCGCCAAGGCTATGAAACCAATCATGGTTAGAAATTAAAACAAAGCCATCGCTATTGATATCAGAAATTTTCCGTGCAACTTTAACTTGATAACCATTGTACTCGAACCCCCTCGCAAATTTTTCAACAAAGAATCGGTGATTGTATGGAGTGGGAAGAAAGAAATGGTCTAATATATAGAAAACTTTTTTAGAAGTCATTTGAGCCTAAATATGCTTTGCAATATACTCAGCGACTATCTTAATACCTGCACTGAGAGAATACTTTGGAGAAAAACCAAGCTCTCGCTGTTTCTTAGGATCACAATATCTTGCAAAGACCCCTTCGGGCTTATCTTTTAACAAGTTTATATTGGCCTTTTTTCCAATAATCTCGCAAGCCTGCATAGTCAAATCTATAAACGTAGTTCTCTTTCCTGTTCCTATATTGAGCGCCTCAGCTCCACTCATTTTCTCATAAGTTTGCAGAACGCAACTTACTACGTCCTCAATATAAATAAAGTCTCTAGATTGCTCGCCGCTACCCCAAACATTAATCGGCTCTCCCTTACTCTTCAAGATTCGTCTTATGATAGCAGGAAATGGGTAAGAAAAATCTTGATCTTCGCCGTAGCCAGAAAATGGCCTATAGATGACTACATCGAGGTTATACTTGCTTGCTGCAAGATAAGATAAAAATTCTCCGGTTAATTTAGACCAACCATATGACATATCTGGCATTCCAATATCTCCTCTTGAAACATCGAGCATGTATTCCGCGAGAGGAACATGGTGCTCTCTAGTTTGTAATTGAATCGGATAAGCCGCAGAAGATGAAAAATAAACTATCTTGTCAGGCCGTGTTTTGATAGCCCACCGGAATAAGGATGCATCGATAATCAAGTCTCTCGCAACCTTTAAAGGACTCCCTTCAATAGTTAGCCTTCCTTCCACAATCGCAGCCAAATGA
The DNA here is from genome assembly GCA_964403045.1 of uncultured Candidatus Saccharibacteria bacterium. Classification (GTDB taxonomy): domain Bacteria; phylum Patescibacteriota; class Minisyncoccia; order UBA6257; family 2-01-FULL-56-20; genus CAYOEP01. The sequence goes on along the minus strand of CAYOEP010000008.1, from coordinate 14,702 downwards.
AAAACTACATTGAAATGCTCCTTGCTCCTTTTAAAAAAATCTATACAGTCTTCATAGATAAATTCAGGAGTATCTACTTTTAAGTGCTCAGGCCACTTTTCTGCCTTAAGCCCAGTTGAAAGATCGTCTACTACAGTTATTTTATTATTCTTATTCTCAGACAAACGCCGCACTAAATGCCTTCCAACAAAGCCACACCCACCAGTTACCAGTATCCTGTGCATAATTTCCAAGATAACAAAATAATCAACTCAGATACTCTACAACGATATCATCACACTAAAAACACAGCAAGGGTTAAGCAAAATTTTCTTCGAACCATGCAATCGTTTTCCTGAGTCCCTCTTCGAAGTCAGTGGTGGCACGGAAGCCAAATTCCTTCTCAGCCTTTGTGGTGTCAAGCCGGCGGCGCGGCTGCCCATCTGGCTTCGAGATATCCCACCTGATCTCCCCATCATAATCCATAAGTTTACAAATCAATTGCGCCAAATCTTTGATGGAAATTTCCATCCCGGAGCCCAGATTCACCGGCTCCGATTTATGGTAGCGCTCGCAGGCAAGGAGAATTCCTTCCGCCGCATCCTCCACATAGAGAAATTCCCTCGTTGCCTTTCCTGTGCCCCACACTTCTATAAAAGGCAAATTGTCACGTTTCGCCGCATACACTTTTCTGATAAGAGCGGGGATGACGTGCGAACTCTTCAAGTCAAAGTTGTCGCCAGGCCCGTACATATTGACAGGGAAAAGGACACTCGCGTCAAAGCCATACTGCGCGCGGTACGCCTGCGCCTGCACCAAGAGCATTTTTTTCGCAAGCCCGTAGGGAGCATTCGTTTCTTCCGGGTAGCCATTCCATAAATCTTCTTCCCGAAACGGCACAGGGGTGAACTTGGGGTAGGCGCAAATGGTAGCAAGTGCCACAAAACGCTTTACCCCGGCGCGGTATGCCGCATCCATCAGCTGCGCTCCCATCACAAGGTTATCGTAAAAAAGCTCGGCGGGCTTTTCTTGGTTGAAGCCAATCCCACCTACCTTCGCCGCAAGGTGCAGCACCACATCAATGCCCTGCACCACCTCCTCACAATGCTCCCGTACACGGAGATCGTGCTCCTCGCGTGTGGGGGTAAAAAGATTTTCTTGAGGCACTCCCCGCTTTTCCACAAGGTTGCGCACCACATGCTTTCCCAAAAACCCATGCGCTCCCGTCACAAGAATTTTCTTTTCCCGCAGATTCATCATAATTGCCATCCCCCGAGAAGGCTACTCCTGTTTGCCTTCCTCTCTCTTCAAATCTGCATCCACCATAATCTTTACCAGTTCTTCAAATCTCACTTTTGGCTGCCAGCCAAGCTGTTGTTTTGCTTTTGTGGCATCCGCAACAAGGTGCTCCACCTCAGTGGGGCGATAGTACCGGGGATCAATTTCCACATACTTTTTCCAGTCGCCCAGCCCCGCATGGCGGAACGCGCGCTCTACAAATTCCTCAACAGTGTGACTCTCTCCCGTCCCTACCACATAGTCGTCCGGCTGTTCCTGTTGAAGCATCAGCCACATTGCCTCTACATACTCAGGCGCGTAGCCCCAGTCGCGGCGTGCCTTCAAATTGCCGAGGTAGAGCTTCTTATCCAGCCCTGCCCGAATGCGCGCCACCCCGCGGGCAATTTTTCTTGTGACAAATGTCTCGCCGCGGCGGGGGCTCTCATGGTTGAACAGAATACCATTGCAGGCAAACAGCCCATACGCCTCGCGGTAGTTCTGCACCGCATAGAATGAGAACACCTTCGAAATCCCGTAGGGGCTGCGTGGGCGGAATGGCGTCTGCTCGTTCTGCGGCGGCGGCGAGGCGCCAAACATCTCGCTTGAGCTTGCCTGGTAGAACTTCACCTGCTTGCCGGTGTGCTTCTGGAAATCCTTGATTGCCTCGAGAACGCGCAAAGTGCCAAGCGCAGTAATATTGGCAGTGTATTCAGGAATATCGAAAGAAACGCGCACGTGCGACTGTGCCCCCAAATTGTAAATTTCGTGCGGATCTACTTCGTAGATAAGCTTGCGAATGGTGTTCGCGTCGGCAAGGTCGCCATAGTGGAGGAAAAGGCGCGTGCCCGGCAGGTGGGGGTCGCGGTAGAGGTGGTCAATGCGGGAGGTATTGAATGTCGACGCGCGCCGTACCACCCCGTGGACCTCGTACCCTTTCGCGAGGAGCAGCTCCGCAAGATAGGAACCATCCTGCCCAGTAATGCCAGTAATGAGTGCGCGTTTTGTCATGTTATTTTTTAGTATTTTTCTGCTTGTCAGATTTTGCGGACCCTGCCGCTTTTTCTCTTTGGAGTGAAGCAAGGATTTCCTGAGTTCGCATATCGTCAGGCCAAAAGGAAACGATTTTCTTCGCCAGCCGGATGCTCTCCTCGCGGTCGCCGCGGAGGTGGGCAAGATCCAAAAGGGCGTAAAGAAACTGGGGGCGTGTCGGACTTATTGCAATTCCCTTTCGATACACCTGCTCTGCAGTCTGTAGATAAGAAGTGTCGCCAGTCTTAATGCCCGCCACCAAATTGATATTCCCATAGACAAGGATGTCCTGGCCAAAGCTCAGTCCTCTGCCGCGCTGGATGATAGAAGGATAGTAGCGGTCGATTTCCCGCATAATGTCCGCGACAAGGTTGAGATTTTCTTTCTTGATCTGCCGTATAAAATCAGTGGCAATTGCGGTGAGGCCGCGCACAATTTCCTCCTCGCCCACTGGCGAAGGAGCGCCAAGTACGCCGTCCATCGCCGCCTGAAAATCTGCCACTGTTACTGGTCTAGTATGAAAACGCTTGAGCACCGAGATGTAGAGCTGTGAGCGCCGCAGGGGGAAGTAGTTGCCATACACAGCGACGGCGAGAATCGCTGCCGTGCAGGAAAGTGCAATAATTTTTTTGAGCTTCCTATCCATGGTGTTGCTGGGAAAAGAGAAACTGGCTAAGCGCAAGGAAAAAGAATATACCGAGATAGATGGGGAGTACATCAAAAATGGCAATCCCCTGCACGAGATAGCCGACAGGGACCGCGAGAAATAGAGCCTGGAGCACAGGGGAGGAAAACTCTCCCTGCGCCATACGGCGCTCCCTAGTTCTGCCGGCGGCCCACTTAAAAAACTGGAAGAAAAATGTACCCCAAATGCCTAGGAACGCGAGGAGTCCCAAAATTCCTGTCTCGGCAAGGTAGTCGAAGTAGATGCTGTGGGCACGGTCAAACCATGTTTCCGAAGATCGGTTGGGCGAGAAATGGCGCGTGTCAAAGTATTTGTCGAATACCGCACTGAAGTTCTCCGGCCCCCATCCGAGTATCGGGCGCTCAAGAAACCCTTTCCATGCCGATCCCCACGTCCACAGCCGCGTCTGCACTGTCTGCTCATGGAGGCCAATGCGGAAAATTCGCGTCAGGGGAATACGGCGCATCCAAGGAGTATCGCGAAGCGCATACATTGTGCCGCCCGCAAGCGCGAGCAGTACCAGTGCCACCACTGCCCCGCGCCGCCACCTTCCGTGCATCCGCACTGCAAGGTAGGCCACGGCCACTACTACCGCCGCGCCCATTCCCAAAAACGCACCACGCGTTTGACTCAAGACAAAGAAGAGCAGGAAAAAGGCAATAAGAAAACCATAGCCCACGGTCCGGAGAAGCTTACTTTGAATCCTTCTTCCAGGGCCAAGCCAGAGCAGAAACGCAAATGCCATTGCAAACATCAGGTAGGGAGCCACATAGGCAGGATTTCCCAGTGATCCCTGAAAACGCGCCCCACCGAACAATCTCACGAACAGGCTGTGAGGGACTTTATCGGGAGGCGTGGCCGAAAAGGGGCCTACAAAACTGCTGGAAAACGAAGATCCTGGGCTCCAAACCGACGCAACTCCATAGAGAATCATTAATGTTGCCGCCACAAGAAACACACCAAGCGCTTGCCGCCACTCCTTCCAATCACGAAAAAGTACTAGGAGGAGCGAGAAAAAGAGATAGTAGTGGAGCATTTGGAATCCTCCCTCGCCCCGCTCGTAGTTGGACCAAAATGCACCGACTGGATCATAAGCAAACAGCGTGGCAAGCAGGAACACCAGCACAAAGATTGATACAGCGAGAAAGAGAGGGCTCCGGAGCGCATGGAGGCGCGCGGTAGTTTCTTTTTGGTCTGCTTCAAACGCCCACCAAAGCAACACGCCGATCAGCGCAAGCTCTACGAAAAGGCGGAAGAAGTAATCTTTAATGCCGATAAAAGGGAAGAAGGTAGATCGCGCCACAAAAATGGGAGCAAGCAGGGAAGCAATGAGGCACCACTTTGCGAACTTCAGCCACATAGCACCACTCTACCACCACTAGCGTGCATACTCAACAGCGCGCAGCTCCCGGATAACATTCACTTTAATTTCGCCAGGATACTTTAGCTCGGACTGTACCCGGTCTGCAATTTTCCGTGCCAGTTCCAGTGCGCCAAAATCATCTACCTTTTCAGGGGTAACAAAGACGCGAATTTCTCTTCCTGCCGAGAGCGCATAGGCATTTTCCACGCCAGGAAACTCCCGCGCAATACGTTCGAGGTCTGCAAGGCGCTTAATGTAGCTTTCCAGAGTGCCGCGGCGGGCGCCGGGGCGGCCTGCGGAAAGTATGTCCGCAGTCGTCACCACATACGCTTCGGGGATTGCATAGGGGTAATCGTCATGGTGCGACTGCATTGCTTGGATAATCCGCTCATCGACGCCGTATTTCTTGAGCAGCTTCCTTCCTATCTCCACATGTGTTCCTTCGACATCCTGATCAAGCGCTTTGCCAATATCATGGAGCAGGGCACCGCGCTTCGCAACCTCCACATCCAGCCCAAGCTCCTTTGCTATCATCCCCGCAAGATGCGCCATCTCCACCGAGTGGGCGAGCACATTCTGCCCATAGCTCGTGCGGAAATGAAGCCGTCCCAGTAGTTGGAGAATCTCCTTTGGCAAGTCATATACGTTTACTTCTTCAGCAGCGTTCTCACCAATTTCTAAAATTCTCCTGCTCAGTTCCTGTTTCGCTTCCTCTACCTTTTCCTCGATCTTGACCGGCTGGATGCGTCCGTCCTCAATCAACTTCTCCAGCGCAAGGCGGGCAATCTCGCGGCGATAGGGATCGAAAGAAGAAATAAGAATGCTGTCCGGAGTCTCGTCAATTACTAGCTCCACGCCAGTCGCACGCTCCAGTGCGCGGATATTTCTCCCTTCTCTGCCGATAATTTTCCCCTTAAGCTCTTCGCTGGGTAGAGGGAAAGTGGTAGTGGTAATTTCAGCAACGTGCGACCGCGCGTACCGCTGAAGCGCAGCAGTAATTACTTCTCCTACCCGGCGCTCCAGGGCATCACGCTCACTTCTCAAAATCTTACGTGCGAGCTCCGCGAAATCCTCGCTGTAACGCTCCTTGATCTCTGCGATAATGCGCTCGCGCGCTTCTTCCCGAGAAAGACCGCTGATTTCCTCGAGCTTTTTCTCGACATCATTTTTCTTTTCTTCCAGCGCCTTCTCCGCAGTACGAAGTTCATCCTCCTTGCTACGGAGCGCCTTCTCTTGCTGTAAAAGCACGTTGTGTTTTTTTTCGAGCGCCTCTTCTTTTCTTGTAAGGCGCTGTTCTACTTCATCAAGGCGCTCCTGACGCTTTTTCTCTTCTTTGCGCACCTCCGCGAGCAAAGATGCTGCCTTTTCTTCGCCCTCGAGCACAATCTTTTTCGCGCGCTCCTCCGCGTCTTGAATTTTCTCACGGATTCTTTGCTCCACCGAGTTTGCTCGAATGATGGCGATAATATGGCGGATAAAATACCCTGCAAGCGCCCCTATCAGGAGGGACCCCAAGCCTAAAAATACCAGTACAAAATCCATAATAGCTTCCTCTCTCCGCCGCGTATATCAGCAGAGAGAACAACACTTTTTACTATTGACCCTTTTCGCAAAACGCGGAAAGAGTACCAGAGAAGCCAAAATCCCTCCTAGCAGGAATTTGCCAAGAGGCATGCAAGAACATTCCAATGGCACAGCAGATTCATCACGATAAAATTGGCATTCTAGGGTAACTATTTTCCGATCGCTTTGCTACTAGTTATAAGTATAGACGATACCCACCTTTCGTCAACCATCGCCTTCCTGCTACAATGAAAGGAACAGAACAGCATGGCTACAGAACGGGTGCTCCTCCTTATTCTTGACGGATGGGGAATCGGAAAAAATGACGAATCGAATCCCATCCATGTAGTCAATCCAAAGTCCCTCCAGTGGGCAAGGGAGCACTTTCCCTTTACAAGCTTGCAGGCGTCCGGCATTAGTGTTGGCCTCCCTTGGAACGAATCGGGAAATAGCGAAGTGGGGCATCTCACTATTGGGGCAGGGAGAATTTTCTACCAGCACCTTCCCCGCATCAGCATTGCCATTAAGAACGGGTCGTTTGCAAAGAATCAAGCTCTGCAAGGGGCGCTCCAGCATGTGCGGGAACGGGGATCCACGCTCCACCTCATCGGGCTCCTCACGAAAGGCAACACCCACGCCTCACTCGAACATCTGCTTGCACTCATCCAGGAAGCAACTGCCGCAGGATCCTCTTTTCGCCTCCATCTTTTCACCGACGGCCAAGACAGTCCGCGTGGATCACTCCCTGAACTCTTACGCGAGCTGCCACAAGAAACTATCGCAAGCCTTGTAGGGCGACACTACGCCATGAATACCGAGCAGGACTGGCAGCTCACCCAGCGTGCATATGAAATCATTACCGGCGTGAGTGGCACAGTGATCGCGCCGGAGGCGCTCAGCGACACGCTCGCGTCCTACTACAAAGAATTCGAGAATGAAAGTTTTTTCCCTCCCACGCGCCTCGAGGGACGTGGGGTCCTCAAGGATGGCGACGCAGCGCTCTTTTTCAATTTCCGCGAAGAGGCAATGCGGCAGCTCGCTGCCGCGTTCACGAAAGAAGATTTCCCGTTCTTCCCCCGCATCGAACTCCACGACATTTACTGGGCGGCGATGACCGAGTACGAAAAGGGGCTCCCGATCCACGTACTATTCCCGCCGCAAACTTTTTCCAACACCCTTGGCGAGGTGCTCGCCCGACAGGGAAAAACGCAGTTCCGCATCGCAGAAACTTACCGCTATCCCCACGTCACTTCCTTCATGAACGGATACCGCGATGAGTCATTTCCAAACGAATATCGTGTCCAGATCCCCTCGATTGCCACGCAGGACCCCTCTCAACATCCCCAGCTTATGGCGCAAGCAATTACCGATCGGCTTGTGCAAGCCCTTGAAAGCAAGTCCTTTGACTGCATCATTGCCAACTATGCGAACGGCGACATCATTGCGCATACAGGAAATTACCAAGCAGCAATTGAGGCAGTGCAGACTATTGACCAACAGCTAGAAAAACTTCTCCCTTTTGCGCTGCAAAATAATACCGCAGTACTCATCACCGGAAGCCACGGCAACATCGAAGAGGCAGTTAGTCCTGTCACCGGCATTCCTACCACACAGCACACCACTAACCCCGTTCCTGTATACCTTATCGCAAGAGATTTTGAAGGAAGAACATTCCCTAACGCAGGTAATCTTCTCGAGACCATTGGGCTCCTTGCTGATATCGCACCTACTGTGCTCGATCTGCTCGGCATTGCGCCGCCGCCGGAAATGACAGGCAAAAGTCTTACTCAAAGCCTCACACTTCCCGCACCATGAAAATTTTCTATCGAATATTCGTCGCACTCCTCACGAATACACTCAGTCTTTTACTTGCAGCAAAGCTCGTTGCAGGCTTCTCGCTCGACACCTCAAATCTGTGGTCGGTAGTAGCGGCGGGGGCAATATTCGGGCTTCTCAATGTCACCATCAAGCCACTTCTCAAACTTCTCCTTGGCCCTATTATTATTCTTACCCTTGGACTCGCGCTTATCTTGGTGAACTTGCTCGTGCTCAGTGTACTTGACATTCTCCTGCCACAACTTACCATTGAAGGTGGAATGTCACTTCTCTACGGCACTCTGGTAATTTCTGTAGCAAATTTCTTTTTCTACCTCTTTGTGCACCCCAAGTAATCAAATCCATGTGGATTTCCGTGCTTCAAGTTATCACCGCAATCGCACTGATCGTGCTTATTCTGCTCCAAGAACGCACTTCGGGGCTCTCTGGCGTTTTCGGAGGTGAAATTGGAGGAGGGTTTTATCAGGCAAGGCGAGGCCTAGAAAAAACTATCTTCTCCGCGACTATCGCCCTCATTGTAGTATTTGTCGCACTCTCAATCGCGCAACTTTATTTTTAGGAGCGTATATATTGCCACTCTTACTTCTGACCTCTGAACTCTCAAGATTCACAAGTATTCTGCCATACTAATTTCGCAACGCACCCAATGACAATGATAAAGAAGCTACGCACCATACTTGCGGCGCTTTCCAGAGGCGAAAAGATAATTGTCCTCCTTGCAGGAATAGTACTTCTTGTAAGCAGCGCGTTCCTTCTCTCACTCCTTTGGCAAAATATCACCTATGCAATTCCGGGGCGAGGAGGAGCTTATCGGGAAGGAATGGTAGGGCAACCTTCCTACGTGAATCCCGTGCTCGCGACATCAGAAACTGATAAATCTCTCATCCGCCTTATATTCAGCTCTGTTGACGACCTTGCCGAAAAAATTGAGCCTCTCGAAGAGGGGAGAAAGTGGCGCGTACGCCTTCGCGCCGATGCGCGCTGGCAAGACAATACCCCTCTCACAAGCGACGATATCATCTTCACTGTTTCCCAAATTCAAAACCCCAATAATATTTCACCGCTCCGACAAGGATGGCAGGGCGTTTCTCTCGAGCGCGTGAGCGGCACAGAAGTCATTTTCAAACTTGGCATTCCCTACGCGTTTTTCCCTCAAATGCTCCACGAACTCTTCGTAGTGCCGAGGCACCTCTTTCAAGACATCCCCCTTGCCAACTGGCGCATTTCCGATCTTAACCTCAGGCCTATCGGCAGCGGTCCTTACGCCTTCGACAAAATCGAAATCGCAAAAGATGGTTTCATCAAATCCTACACCCTGAAAGCATCAGAAAACTACTGGGGGGATCCACCTCTCATTACTCAAATCTCTTTCCGCTTCTTTAAAACCTACGCCCACGCGATAGCGGCGTTTAATAAAGGAGAAGTTGACGGAATAGGCGGCATTCCAGCGCATCTCCTCAGCGATCTTCAGAGAACTTATCAACTCGCGCAATTTCAAACACAAACCTACTATGCCGTATTCTTAAACTCCACCCAAAACCTGGCCCTGAAAGACGATTCGGTGCGGAAGGCGCTCGACTTGCTCGTCGACAGAAAAAATCTCATCAACACCGCGCTCTCTTCCTATGGATCGCCAGTTACAGGTCCCTTCCCTACCTTCCACTTCGCGCCTAGTTCTGCCGACAACGCCGCAGATCCTATTGCCCTCCTTGAAGAAGCAGGTTGGCAACGCAACGAAGAGGGTGCACGCGCCAAGACAATCAAAGACACTTCCATCCCCCTCTCGTTCACCCTCACTGTGCCTGATCTTCCATTCCTTGTCACTACAGCCTCCCAACTAAAAGCGGCGTGGAGCAAGGCAGGAATTGCCGTTCAGCTGGAAGTGCTGCCACTCCAAGAAGTACTCGAGAAAAAAATCAAAGACAGGTCCTACGAAGCCATTCTATTTGGCAATAACCTCAGCACAGGAGAGGATATCTTCTCGTTCTGGCATTCCTCCCAAAAGTTCTATCCAGGACTCAATCTCGCCCTCTATGAAAGCACGAAGGCAGATGAACTCATCGAAACTATACGGCAAACACTCGACGCCAAGAACCGGCGCAGCCTTGAAGAAGAACTCGCTGCGCTCATTACCAGCCACACCCCTGCAATATTTCTCTACGCGCCTTCCTATCTCTTCGTCGCAGATAAACAGGTGAAAGGCATTGAAGCGGCGCGCCTCCCCGCACCTGAGGATCGCCTTCGCCAGCTTCCTCGCTGGTATCTCTATACAAAACGGGAACTGAAACCACCTGCCTCTTAATCGCAATATGAATTCTGCAGATCGCTACCGGAACAACATTCTCTCATTTCAAGGCCAACTGGATCCAAGCCGCATTTCCTTCCAGCACCTTCCCCGCGCCCCACTTCCCGCAACCAATGTGGTGATTTCGGGAATGGGAGGATCTGGTATCACGGGAGCAATTATTGCTGCCGCACGGCAAGAACTTGGCATCTCAGGATACTGCACTACCTGGAAAAGCTACGGCATTCCTGCTGTGCCTTCTCCCTCGCAAACATTGTTCCTCTTTGTCTCGTTCTCAGGCAATACAGAAGAAGTACTTTCCGGAATACGGCAAGCGAAAAAGAAAGGGCTCGCCACTGCGGTCGTGACTACTGGAGGAAAGCTCCTCACGTTCGCAGCACGTCACCGTATCCCCTCCGCAGTTTTCGCGCCGGAAGCCCTCGTACCGCGACAGGCGACCGGCCTACTGGTTACTGCGGCTTCCCTTCTCCTCTTCCACCTCGGCGTTGCCGCAAAATACCCCCGCACTACTGCCCCTTTCCCCGCATCCCATGAGCACACAGGGGAAAAACTTGCAAAAAAATTACTCTCGAGTAAACTAATACTCCTCTACACTGCCCCTGATGAAGCGCATTTTGGTCTTATTTGGAAGGCAAAACTCAACGAAACCGCAAAGTTTCTTGCATTTGCCAACACCATTCCAGAAATGAACCATAACGAAATCGTAGGATTCCAACGCACCAAGGTGTCTGCGCACGCGCTTTTCCTCGTTTCCCGAAAAACAGCGAAGAGAGTAGTTGCACGAATGCAGCTCACCGCAGAGCTTCTGAAAAACCTCCACATCGCAAGCACCACCCTCTCCCTCCAAGGCAGCACAACACTCAATGCCGTATGGAACGCAGTCATACTCTCAGAATGGACAAGTTACTTCCTCGCAAAGGCACGCGGTGTCAACCCCATCGCGACAAGGCTTATTGACATCTTAAAGCAACGTATGGCGCATACCTCGTAGCCGGAGTGGTGGAACTGGCAGACACGCAGCGTTCAGGGCGCTGTGTCCGCAAGGACGTGGGAGTTCGAATCTCCCCTCCGGCACCACCAAGCAACACGCTGCACAATACTATGACTTCTTCACGTACACGCACGACAACCACACGGAAGCGCACTGCAGCAGTGCGCAAATATTCCCCGGCAGACGTACCGCTTCGTTTTGTGCCTCTCGGCGGCCTCGAGGAGGTGGGGCGGAACATGATGTTTTTTGAATATAAGAACGAAATTATCATCATCGACGCGGGCATTCAGTTCCCTGAAGAACAAACGCCCGGTATCGACTATATTATTCCCAACACCGAATATCTGGAACGGCGGAAGCATAATATTCAAGCCATCATTCTTACTCACGCCCACTACGACCACATTGGCGCGATTCCCTACATTCTCGAAAAACTTGGCAACCCTCCCATCTATGCAACTTCATTGACAAAAGCAATCGTGGAAAAGCGGCAGGAGGATTTTCCCAATGCGCCCAAGCCAGTTTTCCATGTTATTAAGAACGGCGATCGCGTTACGCTCTCTAATCACTTCGAGGCAGAGTTCTTCCATGTCGCGCACACCATTCCTGAAACCGCGGGGGTGCTACTCAAAACCCCCATCGGCAATATCGTGCACTTTGCAGATTTCCGCATTGAATATGATGCCCAAGACAGACCGCAGGGACTTGATGAGTTTCGCCGCATTGCCGCGCAGGGCATTCACACATTCCTTGTTGACAGCACCAACGCGGAAAAGACTGGCCACTCCCTTTCCGAAAAGGTAGTCGAGAAAAACCTCGAAGAACTGTTCCGTAACGCAGAGGGGCGGATTATCATCGCCACATTCGCATCTCTCCTCACCCGCATCGCAGCAATTATCAAAATTGCAGAGAAACTCGGGAGGAAAGTTGCCATCAGCGGCTACTCAATGAGAAGTAATGTGCAAATTGCACGCACGATGGGATTTATCCAGGCGAAAGAGGACACAATCATTCCCATAGAGCACATCAAGAAGTACCCCGACAAGAAGCTTTTGATTCTTTCCACTGGCGCGCAGGGAGAAGAAAATGCAAGCCTGATGAAAATCGTAAACGGCGAGCATCGCTATCTCCGTCTCAAAGAGGGAGATACAGTTATCTTCTCGTCTTCCGTAATTCCCGGCAACGAGCGGAGCGTGCAGGCGCTGAAAGACAACATTGCCCGCCAAGGCGCAACCATTTTCCATTCCAACATCGTGGACATCCATTCGAGCGGTCACGCACCCAAAGAAGACCTTAAACTCGTAATGGAAATCCTAAAGCCAAAATTTCTGATCCCCATTCACGGCCACTACTACATGAGAATGACGAACGCAAAGTCAGGCCAAGAAGTTGGCATTCCCAAAAGCAATGTGTTCCTTATGGATAACGGGCAAGTCGCAGAACTGCGGCCGAACAGCATTACTATCACGAAAGAAACAGTCCCTGCTTCGTATGTGATGGTGGATGGTATCGGCGTAGGCGATGTGAAAGAGGTAGTACTACGGGACCGCCTCGCGCTTGCCCAAGAAGGGATGGTTGTTGTCATTGCAACGCTGGATCGCAGGCGGAACCGTCTTCTCAAAAATCCCGACATCATTTCAAGAGGCTTTATCTATCTCAAAGAACACAAAGAGCTCCTTGAGGCGATACGGAAAAGAATTCGAGGATTAATTGGCAGACTCCCCTCGCGGCAACAGCCAGAAGCAGACTACCTGAAAACCCTCATTAAAGACCAAGTGGGGCAATTCATTTATAATAAGACAAAGCGCCGCCCTATGGTGCTCCCTGTAATTATAGAAATTTAGCAATCGCCACAATGCAACGCCCCGTCCTCGTTTCAGGAATTCAACCCTCAGGGAAGCTTCATATTGGCAACTACCTCGGCGCGCTCAAAAATTTTGTTGATCTCCAAAATAGCGGCAACTACCAATGCTACTTTTTTGTTGCTGACCTTCATTCCCTCACCGAACCATTCCGTCCTGAAAACATTCTCGAGCTCACCGCAGACTATCTCGCCGCAGGACTCGACCCCAAAAAATCAGTCATTTTTCAACAATCACAAGTTCCCGCTGTAAGTGAGCTCACGTGGATTTTAAGCACCCTCACCCCGTTCGGCGAACTCAGGCGAATGACCCAATTCAAGGAAAAGAGCCAGCGGGAGCAACACGGTGTCAACGCTGGACTCTTTCTCTACCCCCTCCTCATGGCATCTGACATTTTTCTCTACAACGCAGCCTTCGTGCCGGTAGGAGACGACCAACTCCAGCACCTTGAACTCGCGCGCACGATTGCGAGGAAATTTAATAAGCGGTATGGCCAGACTTTTCTAGAACCGAAAGCATTGATGACAAATGCCCCTCGTGTGATGAGTCTCGATAACCCTGCAAAAAAAATGTCAAAGTCGCTCCCCAAGGGATGTCTTTTCCTCGACGACCCTCCAGCAGAAATCGAGCGGAAACTGCGGAGGGCAGTCACCGACTCTGGCACAGAAATCACTTACGACCCAGAGAAGAAACCAGCAATCAGCAATCTTCTCACTATCTACGCGGAGCTTGCAGGGCTCCCTACCGAGAAAGTTGCAGCGCAATGGCGGCACAAAGGGTACGCGGCGTTCAAGAAAGCGCTCGCTTCGCTCGTCACCGCACACTTTGCCAAATTCCGCACTAGAAAGCGCAAACTTCTCGCAGAACGAGCGCAGCTCCTCACAACTCTACGAGACGGCTCACGGCGCGCGGCAAGAGTCGCGCAAAAGAAAATCACCGAAGTGCAAGCGCTGATCGGCCTTCGACAAAACGCATAAAGGAAAAGGCCCCGCGAAAGCTCGCGGGGCCCAATTGCCGCAATCAATTACGAATCAAGGAAAAATTTTGTGACCCTTGCACCCGCAGCCACTACAGGTGCCGGGGTTGTCTTTCGGGGTGCAATTTCCAGGACAAGAATTGTCCGGGTGCACTCGCTGGCCGCACCACCACGACTCCTCCTGCCCCAAAATCACAGAAAGCCACTGCTTCCCGATTTCGGACACAGGACTGTCAGCATACTGGCCCATGAACGATCTGAGCCACTGTGCCGCCTCCCATGCCTCAGGGGCAGGTGAATCGTCGAGAATGTCTCGCAGCTGTGCGAGGAGCTTCGTGGGGAGAACCGTACCCCCCGTGTTCGCATCCACACCAAGCGGGAGAGGTCCTTCCCAGTGCACCTGCGCAAGTGCCGCACCGGTGTGCTCGTTCCGCACCACCACGAGGGATGCCCCTTCGACCAGGTTGTAGTGCGTTTCAAGAGAGAACAGTACATCGCTGCCCGCCGCCACGGCAGGAAGTATGCCGACAGCGAGCAGCAACACTACTACAGCGACCATCATGGAGAACGTACGCATGGGAACGCTCCTTTCTGTTGCTGCTGGAACACAACTATTACTCAAACCAAACAGACCAAATTCGCACCAATCCAACTAATTCTCGAGAAAGCGCGCATTACCGTCGATAATCGAAGATGCCCTTATACCCGCTGCAGCCGCATCCCGAGCACACTCTGGGGCTGTCGAGAGGATCACAATTGAGAGGACACGTAAAATCTGGAAGTATCCTCTCGCCGCACCACCATACCTCTATTGTTCCTCCCAACACTGCCGCAA
>CAYOEP010000007.1:0-23406 GCA_964403045.1 uncultured Candidatus Saccharibacteria bacterium | reverse complement strand
GACAGAAAACAAATCCACAAGCAATGCGAATAGGGGTGTCAAAATCTTGGCCAGTGAGGTGGTTGCTTCGCGGCGGCTACCGACAGTTCTTACAGGAAGATGAGGCAATAAGAAAAATTATTTTCCAGAAAGCAGGTCATGCGGGAATTGCCCGCATCGAAATTGAACGTACATCTACTTCCTTGCGGGTTATCGTAAAGACTGCACGTCCTGGATTATTGATAGGAAAAGGAGGAAAGGGTATTGAGGAGCTGGTGCGCGAATTGGAGAAGAAGCTTTCTGAAGTCCGCGGTGAGCGGGCAACAATCAAACTCGACGTAGAGGAATTGAAACGCACGGAAGTTGCTGCTTCCTACGTGGCGCAGCAGATTGCATGGGATTTGGAGCGTCGATTTCCCTTCCGGAGGACGATGAAGAAATATTTAGACCAGGTAATGCAGAATAAAAGCGTACAAGGAGCAAAAATTTCTCTCTCGGGGCGCCTTGATGGCTCTGAATTCGCGCGCAGAGAAACTCTCAAGAGAGGAAAACTTCCTCTCCAGACGCTACGGGCCGACATTGATTATGGAACGGCAACAGCTTTTACTACCTACGGCACGATTGGCGTGAAAGTATGGGTCTATAAAGGGGATATTTTTGAAAAAGAAAAAGGCGGGAAAGATACAAAAGAACGCTAAAACGCTACTATGTTGGAGCCTAAAAAAGTAAAACATCGGAAGTGGCAAAAGGGAAGATCACGGAAGCGTAAAGTAGAAACCCGAGGAGTAGAGCTTGCCTTTGCCCCCTACGGGTTAAAGGCACTGGAGCCTGCATGGCTGACTGCCCGGCAGATTGAAGCTGCGCGGAAGGTTATTACCAGCCGCACGAAGAGGAGGGCGCGGATATGGATTCGCGTGTTTCCTGACAAGCCAGTTACCAAGCGTCCCCCTGAAGTCACGATGGGTGGAGGGAAAGGGAGCGTAGACCACTACGTGGTGCCTGTGCGGAGCGGCCGCATTATCTTTGAAATTGACGGTGTACCGGAAGAGGTAGCGAAAGATGCGCTGCATGTCGCCGGCTATAAACTTCCATTCAAAACAAAGGTACTAGTGAAGGAATCTGCGTCGTAGAAAACATGAAGCGAAGCGAAAAAGAAGAATTGAAAAGAAAATCTGTAGCAGAACTCCAGAAGCTTTTACAGGAAAAGCGTGAGGAGCTGCGCACGCTGAGGTTTGACATTGCAGCGGGGAAGGTAAAGAATTTATTTCTTCTCCGCGATACCAAGAAGACAATTGCCCGTATCCTTACATTACTGCGGCAGCATGAGGGTGCGGTGCGTGATAAGACAGCAGCAAAGAAGAAATAAATATGATGATGACAACTCAAGGACAACAACAAAAAATCATCCGCCGCCTCAAAGGCATTGTAGTGAGCGATAAAATGGACAAGACGAGAGTAGTTGCTGTCTCGAGGATGAAAAAGCATCCAAAATATATGAAGTATGTCCGAGTAACAAAGAAGTTCAAGGCGCATGATGCTGAGAATTCTTATCGAGAAGGAGATGTGGTATGGATTGAGGCGTCAAGGCCGCTTTCCAAAGAAAAGCGTTGGCGCATTGTCGGAAAGGTTACCGAAGGCAAGTAGGATATGATTCAGGAACGTTCTATCTTAAAAGTGGCAGATAATTCAGGCGCGAAGGTAGTGCGCTGCTTTCGGGTACTTGGAGGTACACGGCGAAGGTATGCACAAGTGGGCGATATCGTCGTCGCGTCAGTACAGTCAGCTGAGCCGAGAAAGAATGTGAAGAAAAAAGATATTGTGAAGGCACTGGTAGTGCGCCAGCGGAAAGCGATACGGCGTAAAGATGGGTCGTATGTGCGGTTCGATGAAAATGCGGTGGTGCTGGTTGATAACAAAAAAGAACCAATAGGGACACGTGTATTTGGTCCTATGCCGCGGGAACTCAAGGAAAAGGGTTACACAAAACTCATGACGATGGCGGAAGAAATTGTCTAGCAAGCTTATGAAGATAAAAAAGGGAGACAAAGTCAAAGTGCTAACAGGGAAAGATCGTGGCAAAGTAGGGTCGGTTATTCGCGTGTTTCCACGCGAGAGGAAAGTTATTGTAGAAGATGTCAATGTTCACAATAAGAGAGTGCGCCCCAAACGATCGCATGAGAAAGGAGAGATCGTCGCAGTGCCACGCCCAATTGACAGCTCAAATGTGGCACTTATGTGCGGAAGCTGTGGCAGTGCTTCCCGTGTAGGATACCGCTATGAGGGCGAGAAGAAGGTGCGTCATTGTAAAAAGTGCGGAGCATCAATAGAGTAGTAGGGCAAGAAACAACTATGACTGTAATATCTTCAGACAAGACAAAGAGCGCGATGCCTCCACTGACAGATGCGCGGCGGAGGGAAGTGCGAAATTTTCTAGAGAAAGTAGTGATTAACGCAGGAATAGGACGGTTGAGCCAGCAGCAAAATTTTAAAGATAAAATCCTTCCCCAGATAAAAGCAGACCTTGCGCTCCTTGCTGGCCAGATGCCTCACGAGACGAAGCTGCGGAAGTCTATCGCAGGATTTCGCGCGCGGCAGGGGCAAGTAGTAGGCCTCCGGGTGACACTGCGCGGCAGGAAGATGGTTGATTTTTTTGAGCGGTTAATTAGGATAGTGGTGCCGCGGGTACGCGATTTTAGCGGTATCCCGATACGCGCAATTGATGAAGGAGGCTCTCTGCATCTCGGCTTTCGAGAGCAATTTGCCTTCCCCGAAATAAATCCGGAGAAATCTTCATTTGTGTTTTCATTGGGAGTGAATATAGTGCCGCGTATCAAGGAAAGAGAAAAGGTAATTGAGGGCTACCGCGCATTGGGGATTCCTCTCAAGATGCAAGACCGGGCTGCTTCCTCAGCAGTGAAAAGAAAGCGGGCATAGGAAAAATTATGGCAAAGGCATCAGTTATCGCAAGAAGTAAAAAGAAGCCAAAGTTCAGTACCCGTATTGTGCGGCGATGCTTCCGCTGCGGCAGGAAGCGGGGCTATATGCGGGACTTTGGGCTCTGCAGGATTTGTTTTCGCGAGATGGCTTCGCGAGGGGAAATTCCCGGGGTCCGCAAGGCATCTTGGTAAACGGAGTTCATATGTACTACGATCTTTTGGCAAGAATTAAAAATGCGCAGCTGGTGGGGAAGAAAACGATCCGCGCTCCTTTCTCAAAGATGGATTTTGCCATTGCGGGTATTCTCGCAACGGCAGGATTTATCAAGAGCGTAAAGAGGAAAGAGATCAAACGCAAGCTTTATTTAGACATTACGCTTTGCGAGAAAGACGCACCTGAACGTTTTCATGATTTTCGTATTGTGAGTAAGCCAAGCAGGAGAATATATAAGGGATATCGGGAGCTTAAGCCGGTAAAGCAGGGGTATGGAATTGCGGTGCTGTCCACATCGCGCGGCGTGATGACGGAAAAGGAAGCACGCAGTCGGAAACTTGGCGGCGAATATCTTTTCGAGGTGTGGTAAAGACTATGAGTAGATTGAGTAAAAAACCAATTCAGTTGCCTGAAGGAGTGAGTGTAACAGTCGAAGACGGAAAAGTATTTGTCAAAGGACCAAAGGGCACCCAGGAAGTACAGATTCTCCCGATGGTAGAAGTAGCTGTTGCGGATGGCAGCGTGACGGTTCGTACCAAAGGAGAAAAAAAGCGCGAAAGAATGAACCGAGGAACTACTTGGTCTTTGATTCGCAATGCAGTTGAAGGGGTGACTAAGGGATTTACAAAGGCTTTAGAGATCCAAGGTGTTGGTTATCGTGCAAGTTTGGAAGGGAAAACTCTTGTTCTTTTTTTGGGGTATTCACATCCTATACGGTATACTCCTCCTGACGGTATTTCTCTCGAAGTAGAAAAGAATATCGTGCGGGTGCACGGAATTGACAAGCAGAAAGTAGGCGCAGTCGCGGCAGCAATCCGAGCATTCCGGAAACCAGAGCCTTATAAGGGAACAGGAGTTCGCTATCAAGGTGAGGTAATACGGAGGAAAGCAGGAAAGAAGGCAGTAACTTCATCGTAAGCATTTATGGCAGTGGAATTGCAAAAGAAAATAAGAAAAATGCGAGAACGGCGTGCCCGCCGAGTGCGGAGCAAGATTTTTGGCACCGCGGCGCGTCCGAGAATTTCTGTATTCCGCAGCAACCGCGCAATCTATGTGCAATTTATTGATGACGAAAAAGGACATACCTTGCTTGCGTTTTCAAGCAAGAAGCTTCCTGATGCGGAACAGAAGCAAAATAAAACAGCGCAGGCGATGCGGGTAGGGGAAGAAGCAGGGAAACTGGCGAAAGAGCATGGTATCGTGAAGGCAGTCTTTGATCGGGGGAGCTACCGTTACCATGGGAGAGTAAAGGCTTTGGCGGAGGGAATACGAAAGGCAGGTATTCAATTTTAAGGGTATTGTTTACTATGGAATTACAAGGCCAAAAAACTGTAAGCAGAAAAACATCTCGAACCCGCGCGGCGAAAAGTGAGTTTCGGGAGCAAACTCTTGACTTGCGGAGAGTGACGCGCGTAGTTGCAGGAGGAAAAAGGTTTCGCTTCCGCGCTACGGTGGTGGTTGGCGATGAAAAAGGAAGAGTTGGCATTGGTACTGGCAAGGGAACTGACGTTGCCTCTTCAATTGAGAAAGCGCGCGAGCGTGCAAAAAAAGCTCTCTTTACTGTGCCGCTTTTCCAAAATCGCACTATTCCACATGAAGTGGAGGCAAAATACAGCGCTGCCAAGGTGTTGATTAAGCCGGCACCTAAGGGATGGGGGTTAAAAGCAGGTGGCGCGGTGCGAGTAGTGTTGAGCCTTGCTGGGATACAGGATGCGACTGCGAAGTGTTTGGGGAGAACAACAAATAAGCTTACCAATGCTCGTGCCGCGATTGCAGCATTGCAGTCTATCAAACAAAAACGTCCTCAATTAGGAGGAAAGCAAGAGATATAACTACCATGCAGCTTCACGAACTCCAACCTGCTACAAAAAGAAAGAAAAAAAAGCGCGTGGGACGCGGTGGCAAGCGTGGAACTTACTCTGGCCGTGGCATAAAGGGGCAAAAAGCGCGCGCGGGACGAAAGATTCGCCCCGCTTCCCGAGACTTGATTTTACGCATTCCCAAGAGGCGCGGTGCAAAGAATAAACCACTCCGCGAGAAGCCGGTCGTCATTAATCTTGCTGATCTTGCAAAAGTAGGAGATGTGATTAACCGCGAGACGCTCCGCGCCGCAGGCTTTCTCAAGAAGCACGATCGGCGCGATATCAAAATTCTCGGGAGGGGAGATGTTACTACCGCAGTACGCGTGGAAGGAATTCTTGTATCGAAGACAGCGCGGGAGAAAATTGAACGTGCGGGGGGGAGTATTACAATGAAGGGTACAACTGCGGATAGCGAGTAGTGGAAGAATTAATTATGGAACGGTTTTTACAGATATTCCGCATTCCCGATTTAAGAAAGAAAGTCTTCATTGTGGTGGGGCTTCTTGTCGCATTTCGTCTTTTTGCCGCGATCCCAATTCCCGGAGTGGATGCTGCAGCTCTCGAGAACTTTTTCCGGGAGCGGCAGTTTTTTGGCTTCCTTAATATTATTTCTGGAGGCGGTCTTTCCAATCTCTCAGTGGCAATGCTGGGGGTAGGCCCCTACATTACCGCAACGATTATTATGCAGCTTCTCACTGTGATCTTTCCGAGTCTCAAGAAGGCGTATTTTGAAGAAGGAGCACAGGGGTACGCGAAATTTAACCGCCTGAGCCGTTACCTCACGGTACCGTTGGCGGCGCTGCAGGGCTATGGGTTTCTTGCACTCTTGACGACGCAGGGAGTTATCGCACCTCAGGGAGCGTTTCAGACTCTCACCAACGTACTGGTGATTACAGCTGGCTCAATGATTGTCCTCTGGCTAGGAGAGCTTATCAGTGAACAGAAAATAGGGAATGGTGTCTCTTTGATTATCTTTGCAGGGATTGTGAGTAGATGGCCTACTTCATTGGCCCAGGCATTGATTGCATACAACCCCGGCTTGTTGATGACTTACATTGGCTTTGTAATAGTGGCAATTTTGCTTATCGGGGCAATCGTGTACCTGAATGAAGGAGAGCGGAAGGTGCCGGTAGCGTATGCACGGCGGGTGCGCGGCACCAAACTCTACGGGGGTGCTTCGAGCTATCTTCCGCTTAAAGTCAACCAGGCAGGAATGATTCCGCTCATTTTTGCTATTTCGGTACTTCTCTTCCCGCAGTTTTTCGCGCAAATTATTGCAGCCATTTCCCCAGATGTGGGCGCGAAAATTTCTGATTTTGTAAATGGATTTTTCAATAACGGAATTGTATACGGCATTTCCTATTTCTTCCTCGTGTTTATCTTTACCTATTTCTATACTTCTATTACGTTTGACCCCGAAGAGATTGCAAAGAACCTCCAACGCGCGGGGGGATTTATCCCGGGAATTCGTCCAGGTACTGCCACCGCACAGTTTATTAAGCGGACGCTTGGTAAATTGACATTTCTAGGTGCTGTATTTCTCGGATTAATTGCAGTTGCGCCGCTTGTGGTGCAAGCGTTCACAGGGCTGCAGTTTCTCCGTCTCTCTGGCGCTTCGCTGTTGATTGTCGTCGCGGTAGCGCTTGAGACAATGCGGCAAATTGATGCTCAGTTGACAATGCGGGAGTACGAAGGGTTTCACATGCGCTAGGAGGCGTGAGAAAATAAAAAGATGAGCGGGAATATTGCAGTCATACTCTATGGGCCACCGGGAAGCGGGAAGGGCACGCAGGCTGATTTGGTGGCAAAAAAGTATGGATTGGTACACTTTGATACAGGAAAGTTTCTCGAGTCATTAGTACACGATCCTCGGCGGCAGCACGAGAAGATGATCCAGAAACAGCGGGAGTTATTTGATTCTGGAAAACTGATGACGCCACGCTGGGTGCTCACCATGGTGCGGCGGCAAGTAAGAACAATTGCCCGAGCGGGGTGGGGAGTAGTATTCAGCGGCTCGCCACGGACTCTCTATGAGGCTGAGGGACTACTCCCTGTTTTGGAGAAACTGTATGGGAAGCGCAATATTTTTGTGTTTTCATTGAAGGTGCCACCACGTGTCTCGATTGAGCGCAACAGCCATCGCGTGGTATGTGCCGTTTGCAGTGCACCATTGCTGACGAAATATTACCCCTCTTCGAGGCCGCGCCATTGCCCGATATGCGCAGGACCGTTCCGGAAGAGAACATTGGACAATCCAGATGTCATCCGTGTGCGCCTGCGGGAATATCGCGACCGCACTCAGCCAATTTTTTCCCTTACCAAGAAACGCGGCTACACTTTTACAGAGGTGAACGGCACTCTTGCTCCCTATAAGGTGTTCCAACGTATTGGGAAAGTACTAGACCAACACTTTGCCCTCTCGCGGCCGCGGCCTGCAAGGAAAAAATGATCTATACGCCAGAAGAAATAGCAGTTATGGCCGAGGGAGGGAAACGGCTAGGGGAAATTCTCGCCAAGCTTGCGGAATACACGAAAATAGGAATGACGACACAGGAACTTGATCAACGAGCTGCCCAGCTTATCGCTGCGGCAGGCGGCACCCCATCATTCCTTGGCTATCGACCTGCCGGCGCGCAAGAACCATTCCCCGCCACGCTTTGCGCATCGCGCAATGAGGTGGTAGTGCACGGTATTCCGTCATCGCAAGAAATTATTCAGGAGGGTGATCTGGTAAAATTGGATTTAGGAATGCACTATAGAGGGTTCCATGTAGATGCGGCGGTTTCGGTGGTGGTGCCGCCGGCAACCAAAGAGAAGCAACTTCTCGCAGCAGCTGCACAAGAGGCGCTTAAAGCAGGAATTGCGCAGGCGAGAGTTGGCAATACCGTTGGCCATATTGGGAGCGCGATAGCCAGTGTAGTGCGCCGCTATGGGTTTTCAGTTGCCTTAGGTCTTACTGGGCATGGTATAGGGAGAAAATTGCATGAGGATCCATATGTGCCAAATCAGGGGACTGCTGGAGAAGGAATTGCGTTGCGGGAAGGGATGGTGCTCGCGATTGAGCCAATGATCTGCGCGGGATCAGGGGAAGTTGTGGAGCGTCGCGATGGAAGCTTTGTGACGAAGGATGGAAAGCCATCATCGCACTGGGAGCATACGGTAGCAATTACTTCGAGGGGGCCCCTAGTACTGACCCAACCACGCTGATACTTGCCCTCATCAAAGGAAGAGGATATAATACTCTTATTCCAAGAGCTCGGGGTAAATTACTTACAGAAAAAATATGGACACTCACTACGTGAGCAAAAAACGTCTCCAGGAACTCAAAGATGAACTGGAGCAGCTCAGGACAAAGAAGCGTGCGGAGATTGCCAAGCGCTTGAAGCGCGCGAAGGAGTATGGCGATTTGTCGGAAAATTCGGAATATACTGCCGCCCGCGAGGAACAGAACCAAGTCGAGCGCCGTATTGCAGAGCTCAAAGAATTGTTGCGAAACGTTACAGTAGTAGAAAAAGAGAAAGCAGCATCAGCACAGCATGAGGTGACAATCGGTTCAGTTGTGACGGCGCAGCGGGGCGACGAAGTGGTGACTTATGAAATTGTAGGTTCGAACGAGATTGATCCTGAGGCAGGGAAAATATCACACCGTTCTCCTATCGGGAAAGCATTCTTGGGAAAAGTAGCAGGAGATACGGTACTGGTGAAGGCGCCGAAAGGAGACATTGAATATAAAATACTTAAAGTTGCATAAGCATAAATATGCATAGCGAGCTTCGCGAGGAAAAGCTGCGCAAGCTCCAGCTCCTCAAGGACGCCGGCATTGATCCATATCCTTCTCGGGTGCGCCGTACTCATACCCTCGCTGAGGCGAGGGCACAATTTTCTGATCTGGTACGCTCCGGAAAACGCATTGCAGTTGTAGGAAGGGTGATGAGTATCCGGGACCAGGGAAAAATGGTGTTTGTAGACTTGGTGGATGAGTCGGGGAGAATGCAGGTAGTGCTCAGAAAAGATGCTACTGCGCGATTTGCACTTATAAAATCAGTGCTAGATAGAGGTGACTTCGCGGCGGCGCGGGGGACGCTATTTCTTACCAAACGCGGCGAAAAGAGTATTTCCGCTCGCACATTCTCATTAGTTGCCAAAAGTATATTGCCACTTCCACCCGAATGGTATGGGATTGAGCAAACAGAAATAAGGCTGCGAAAGCAGTATCTTGACTTTCTTTTCCGTCCGGAAGAGCGGGAACTGGTCTATAAGAAAGCGGTGTTTTGGGAGAGCATTCGCGCATTTCTCAAAAGAGAGGGATTTCTGGAAGTAGCGACTCCGGTATTCGAGACAACGCCGGGAGGAGCGGAGGCAGAACCATTCCGTACCCACTATAACGCGCTTGACACGGATTTTTTTCTCAGAATTTCCTTAGAACTTCCACTCAAAAAGTTGCTTGTGGGAGGGTTTGAGAAAGTGTTCGAGATTGGAAGGATTTTCCGAAATGAGGGAATTGACCGTGAGCACTTGCAGGATTACACGCAGCTGGAGTTTTATTGGGCATATCGTGACTATCATGACTTGATGCGGTTTGTTGAAAAGATGTATCGGGAGGTAATTCGAAAAGTGTGCGGATCACTGGTGACACATTGGCAGGGAAAAAAGATAGATTGGGGCAAGAAATGGAAAAAACTGGAATATTCTGAACTTTTCTATAAGGCAAACAAAATAATGCCGAAGGATGCAACACTTGCCCAGTTGCGCTCCCGCGCCCGCGAGCTTGGGATAAAAGTGGAAAACTACTACCGCAAAGGGAGGCTCTTGGACCTTATTTTCAAAAAGACGGTGCGCCCCAAGCTAATTCAGCCATCGTTTTTGCTCAATCCTCCTGTGGAAATAGAGCCGCTTGCAAAGCGCTTGCCGGATCGCCCCTGGTTAGTACAGCGGATGCAAGTAATGGCGTGCGGCACGGAATTGGGGAAGGGATTTTCAGAGTTAAATGATCCCTTGGATCAGCGAGCGAGATTTGAAGAGCAAATGCGGTTGCGGAGTGCGGGAGATAAGGAGGCGCAGCGCATTGACGAGGAATATCTTGAAGCGATGGAGTATGGAATGCCTCCTTCGGCGGGATTCGGCCTTTCCGAGCGGCTTTTCGCGGTGTTGATGGACCGCCCCTTGCGGGAGACTATTCTTTTCCCTCCAGTGCGCCCCAAAAATCGCGGAGCAGAATAGGAAAGTGGCAAGGGTACTTGTATTCGGAGTATTTGACGGGATTCATTCTGGTCATCGGAGCATGTTGCGAGAGGCAAAGACCTATGGAGGCTATCTCGTGGTGGCACTCGCACCCGACGAGATAGTGCGCCGCCTCAAGGGGCATTTGCCCCGCCGCTCCTTTGTAGAGCGAAAAAAGGATTTACTTGCTCTTGGAGAAGTTAACGAAGTACTGGAAGGAGATAACTCCCTCGGATCGTGGGAAGTGCTCGATCGTGCACAACCAGATGTAATTGCCTTTGGCTATGACCAGCAGCGGCTTGCTCTGTCATTGCGGGAGCATTTGAGGGGAGCGGCAACGCCTCAGATAGTAGTGCTTGCCGCACATGATCCGCACCGCTGCCACAGCAGCATTTTGGCGAAAGAAAACGCCGCGCGGGAAACGCGGCGTCAAAGTTGAATTGGTACTAGTTGCAGAGAATGGGGATAACCTCTTCAGGTTTCATCTTGAGCGGCGGCAGGGGATAACCGAAAAAGTGGACGGAAATCACATCCGAGGTACGGCCATCCTGATAGGGTTCCTGAATTTTGAGCACGATGCCCTTTGCGCCACGCGGGACGTAAAGGTGTGCGTTTAAAAGAACTACGATGTCTCCCACTGCGATTTCCTGTGCAGTTGCGGGACTCGCAATTGACTTGATAATGCCATTATGGTAGCGCCTGAGTGTGTAACCGCCGCGCGCGCGTACTTGATCGCCGCAGAAAGTCATCGCCTCCTCCTTGCAGGAAAAGAGCTCCAGTGTAGACGATAACTTATTTTACTTTTTTGTCAATTGCTTAGAGCTAGCCGAGCACTTTTACCGCATCGCAGATGAGCTTCGGCTCACCGTTCCTTCGGGAAATTTTTCCTTGGACGATAATGGGGGTGTTTTCTCGCCACACGGTCATTGTCTGCTCAAGAACGCTGTTGAATACCAGTACTTCAATCGGCTGGGGGGAAAAATCTTCAATTTGCACAAACATCATTGGGTCACCCTTTTTGGTAATTGCACGCTGGATTTTTGCGATAAGTCCTGCGATGCGGACTACTTTTGCGTGTCGTGCACTGAGAGCTTCCTGGATACTGATTACGCGGTACTTTTTGAGCTGATCGGCGAAGCGACTAAGGGGATGGTCGGAGAGATAAAAACCGAGCAGCTCCTTTTCCCAAGCGAGAAGATCTGCGGGGGAAACTTCTGGTGCAGGCTTGAGTTTGATAGAGTACATAGTCTGCTGACTACCGAAGAGTGAGTGCTGACTTGAAGAGGCAGACCTGCGCACGCCGCCGATGAATTTAACAAGTTCATCAATATTAAAGAATGCTTGTCCGCGGTCAACGCCGAGCGAGTCAAGAGCGCCGCTTTTGATAAGACTTTCGAGAGATTTTTTATTGAGGTCCTTGTGTTGGATGCGGGAGAGGAAATCGGCAAGGCTGGTAAAGTCGCCATTGCGGGACCGTTCTTCCACAATTGCATTTGCGATTTGCGAGCCGAGATTTTTGATCGCAAGAAGCCCAAATCGGATTCCGTTCTGTTCCGGCGCAAACCGCACAAAACTCTTGTTGATATCAGGAGGATATACCTCAATTCCTGCTTTTCGCGTCTCTCCCACAAGGAAAGCGATGCGGTCAATATCGCCTGCTTCTGCATTGAGGAGGCTTGCGTGGAATTCGAGAGGATAGTGAGCTTTGAGGTAGGCGGTTCGGTAGCCAATAAGGGCGTAGCAGGTTGCATGGCTTCTGTTGAAGCCATACCGTGCGAATGGTTCAAACCAATGCCAAATTTCTTTCGCCTTCCGTTCTTCGATGCCATTCTGAATCATTCCCTGAATAAGCTTTTCCGACTGCTCTTGGAGGAGAGATCGGATTTTCTTGCCTACCGCTTTCCGCAGGGTGTCGGCCTCTGAGAAGGTAAATCCCGCGAGCTCCCGCGCAATTTCCATCAGCTGCTCCTGATAGACGGCGATGCCGTAGGTTTTTTTGAGGATTGGCTCCAACTTGGGGTGGAGATAGGTGATAGGCTCTTTCCCGTGTTTGCGGGCGATGTAGCGCGGCACCATCCCAGCGTCAAGGGTGCCGGGGCGGTAGAGCGCTACCATCGCGATGATGTCTTCAAATTCAGTTGGTTTGAGTTCAACCAGGTAGCGCCGCATCCCGCTGGACTCCAGTTGGAACACTCCGGTGGTATCGCCGCGTTGGAGGAGCGCAAAGGTTGCTTTATCGTCAAGAGGGATCGCATCGATCGCAATGCGTTCGCCACGCGTTTCTTCCACAAGCTTGATAGTCTCTTCGATGATAGTGAGGTTTTTAAGGCCTAGAAAGTCCATTTTGAGAAGCCCTAGCGCTTCGATGCTGTGCATCTCAAACTGGGTGATCACACTTGTTTTGGACTGAGGTGCAAGCTGAAGCGGGACATAGCGTGTGAGCGGATCTTTGGAAATTACCACGCCGCACGCGTGCACTGAGGCATGTCGTGCAACTCCTTCGAGATGTCTTGCCGCATCGAGCGCCTTCGCGGCATCGGGATCGTTGTGGTAGAGCTCATTGAGTTCGGGGACATTTTTAATTGCTTCATCAAGCTTTTGGTTAGGGGGAATTAGTTTTGCAATTTTGTCACAAAACCCATAGCTTAACCCAAGTGCTCTTCCTGCATCGCGCACTGCCGCCCGTGCGGCCATTGTGCCAAAGGTGATAATTTGTGCCACATGGTCTTCTCCGTATTTCTCAATTGCATACGCGAGCACTTCATCCCTTCGCGTGTCGGCAAAGTCAATATCAATGTCGGGCATTTGGATTCGGTCGGGATTGAGGAAGCGTTCGAAAATAAGGTTGTAGTCGAGAGGATTGACATCAGTGATATTGAGAAGATAGGAAACCATGCTTCCTGCTGCGGACCCCCTCCCAGGTCCTACTGCAATCCCATGCTGCTTTGCCCAATTAACCAGGTCGTGCACAATAAGGAAATAATCGGCGAATCCTGTTTTTTCAATAACCGCAAGTTCGTTTTCAACCCTTTCTTTTGCAGCCTTAGTACGCTTCTCAGGAGGAAGGCGTCTTCGGAATCCCTCGGCGACAAGTCTGCGAAGATATTCGTTTGCGGGTGTTCCGTCAGGAGTAGGGAAAGTGGGAAGATGGGTAACACCAAGTTCCAGTTTCACATTACAGCGCTCCGCAATGCGGACAGTATTAGCAACTGCTTCAGGGAGATGCTGAAATTTCTGCACCATCTGCTGGGGTGAAGTCATTGAGAAATCGTCCGCGCGGAGCGAGAGGCGATCATCGTCGGTTACACGGTTGCCGGTTTGTACAGCGAGCAGCACATCGTGGTACTCTGCGTCTTCGGGCTTGAGATAGTGGATATCTTGGGTGGCAACAAGGGGAAGCTGTAGTTCTTTTGCAAGTGCGATAAGTCCTTTGTTCGCGCGCACTACGTCGGGAATATTGGGATGGTCGCCAATTTCTATAAAGAAGTGGTCGGGTCCGAAAATATCTCGGTATTCTTCCGCAAGTTCTTTCGCGCGCGCGTGGTCGCCGCGGAGCAGTGCGCGTGCAATTTCACCGCTGACGCACCCAGAGAGTGCAATGAGTCCTTCGTGGTAGCGCCGCAGCAGCTGCTTATCGACTCGTGGCTTATAGTAGAATCCTTCAAGATGGGCCTTGGTAACAAGCTGAATGAGATTTTGCCATCCTATGTTGTTTTCGCAGAGGAGGATAAGGTGGTAATAGCGCTCGCCGGGATCACGTGAAGTGTGGTCTCTCGGTGCGACGTATGCTTCCACGCCGAGAATTGGCTTGATGCCCGCTTTCCGCGCCTTCGTGTAGAATTCTACGGCGCCGTAGAGTACTCCGTGGTCAGTGATTGCCACTGCGCCCATGCCGAGCTCTTTTGTGCGTGCGATAAGCTCGTCAATTTTGGGGAGGCCGTCGAGGAGAGAGTAGTGCGTGTGTGTGTGGAGATGAACAAATGTTTCCATAGCGCAGGCAAAAGTAGCGTCCAAGGTGATTATATTTTACTTTTGTACTTGGGAAAAGAAAGTATTGCGTTTTCAATATTTTGTGGTACGATAGAGATTAGAATTTTGCCAGCGTAGCTCAGCGGTAGAGCAACTGTTTTGTAAACAGTAGGTCGTCGGTTCGAATCCGACCGCTGGCTCCTAGCTTTACCGCAGTGGGCACATCGCCGATGTAGCTCAGTTGGTAGAGCAACTCCATGGTAAGGAGTAGGTCGCCGGTTCGAGTCCGGCCATCGGCTCATTAAGCGAAAGGGACGTATATCAATCAGCTACTATGGCGAAAAAAGGAAAAAAGAAAAGCAAGCGGTCAGAGAACCTCATCGCG
Organism: uncultured Candidatus Saccharibacteria bacterium; assembly: GCA_964403045.1. Classification (GTDB taxonomy): domain Bacteria; phylum Patescibacteriota; class Minisyncoccia; order UBA6257; family 2-01-FULL-56-20; genus CAYOEP01. Next base: position 8,841 of record CAYOEP010000007.1, on the reverse strand, counting down.
CTCTCTTGCTCCTCCTGCGGGCGGAGAAATTACTATACCACCAAGAACAAGAAAAAGCTGGAAGGAAAGTTGTCATTGAAAAAATACTGCCGCTGGTGCAAGAAACACCTTTCCCACACGGAGACGAAGATAAGCGCACGGGCGAAAAAGAAAGACAGCAAGAAGGGGAAATAGGGGGTGTCGTTCAATTGGCAGGACAGCGGTCTCCAAAACCGCCAATCTAGGTTCGAGTCCTAGCACCCCCGCCACTGGAAGCGCCTCAATCCCTTCCCTGACAGGGGATGTTTTTGGTAGAGTAGAATAAGATTTTTCTTTGACAAACAAGGAGGCCACAATGAGTAGGATTGGTATGATTGGCGCGATTGCGCTCTGGATGATGGTTGCTCCACTTTCAGTGTTTGCAGGAGAGGGCTTGGAAAAAATGTCTGCATCGAGAATTGTGTGTGGAGAATTTGTCTTCCCCAATGGTGCAACTGCCTCGTTCGCTATTCTTGAAGGTGAAACATTCAGGGTATGGGACGCGAGTGCGCCGAAAAAGAAGGCGCTTACCTTGCGCGTGTATACAGGAAAGGCGCTCGCATTGCGGACTCCTTCATCGTTGGACAGGAGCATTGTGCTTTACTGGTTGATAGGAGGTCCCAAGAAGGAAAAGTACGTTTCCTTGATCGGCCAAAGGATAGTTATCCCGTACTATGGCGCTGCGGTGCAGGTGCGGGTAACTGCAATTTTGCTTTCAGGGCTCGAACTGCTTTCCGGAGATCGTGTTGCCGATATCACGCCATCGTCCCAGCTTTTCTCGGAAGTCGCTTTTGAAAACTGGCGTGCACGGTGGCCATCAGTGGAGTATTAGAGTTATCCACAGGTACTCCTTTTTTTCTTGTTTTTTCTGATGCACACTAAAGTTAGATCCTCATCAGTTCTCATTAAAAAGGGAGGGATATGCCAAGGTCGGGTCCCTAGTACCCACAACTTGCTTTCCGTCCCGCATTGCAGGGTCAGGTCACTGCAGACCTATGGGCTCGTGCCCCCCTCAAAAAAGCCGCCACAATCTCGCGTGGCGGCTTTTCTTGCGGAGTAGGAAGTTATCAACAGGTGGAAGAGGGGAGATATGCTATAATAAGCAAGCAATATGGAGAGCGCACTTATCGGCATTCATGCAGGAGCGGGAGAGTTAGGCGCAGTCGCGTTCTTGTGGGTGTTTGTGGAGCTTTTAAAGCCAAGTGTTCGCAGAGTGCTTCGTGCGAAAGTTGCGGCGCTTGTAGGAGTACTGGCATTTTTTGCCTCATGGCTAGTGGGGGGCTACTACTACGTGCTCTATTATGGCGCAGAGGTAAAACCGGTAATAAAAGCAGGTCCTGTTGCGTGGGCGCACGAGATTGTGACAGAAACAAAAGAGCATGTCTTCCTCTTCATCCCATTTTTGGCGCTCCTCGCGCTGGGATTGATTTATCGGCATGAAGAAGAGCTGAAGGCGGGGAACCAGGTGCGGGCTATTCTTATATTGAGTTGTGCGGTTGCACTGTTTGCTTTTGGCATTGCCGCGATGGGGTACCTCATTTCAAGCGGATTTCGCCAAACGATAATGAGTCAATAATACTGCAGAATATTGATTGATATGAAAAGGGTTCATGGAAAAGCGCTCTCGCACGCAACGTCGATTTCCATCGCGCTCATCGTGGTGCTCACGCTGTGGGGCGAGCTCTCCGAGAAATTTGAAGATTTTCTCAAGGGATTGACCGGGCACCATTGGGTAACGAAAGGAATTGCTTCCCTTGTTGTCTTTGCGGTTGCCTATTTGGTGCTTTCCCGCACGGAAAAGGATGACGATGATGAAGGGGCGGCGTTGGGGGCGTTGTGGACAGCAGTCATAGGCGCCGCCGTAATTCTCGGATTTTTCCTGTGGCATTTTTTTGGCGGAGAATAGGGACTACTTGACAGCGAGGCGGTTGTCATTTACACTGGGGTTGCTTTCCGGAGACCGCAGGTATCCGCAGAAAAAGCGGAGGAAATCCTGCCGAGGAGCATTCGCAAAAGCGCGACGGGTCCTGCGGAAAGCAGGAATTTTTATTGCGGTATGAAATCAAAAGCGCAAAAAGCAGAAGAACTCAAAAAAGGGAAGGCGTTATTAGAGAATTCAAGCTTTCTCGTGTTGTTCGATTTTTCCCGTATTCCCGCCGATAAGATTGCGAAATTTCGCGCTTCGCTGAGCGAAAACGGCGCAGAAGGCGAAGATGCCGAAAAGAAGGCAACAGACACCTATATGGTGATTAAGAAGCGGCTACTGGGGATCTTGTTAAAGGAGCACGGCATCGATGTGGACTTTTCGAAGTATAAAGTTCCGATTGGCACAGTGTTTGCAAGAACGATAGAGTCTGCCAGCAGAAAAGTATTTCGATTTTTACAAGATCTTGGGATGGAAAATGAAGCGATTGTGGGGGCGGTTGATCTTGCAACAGGCGAGGTACTGACGCCGGACAAAGTACGACTTATTGGACAGCTTCCCCCGCGGGAAATTCTCTTGGCGCAGGTACTTGGCGCGATTGCCGCGCCGCTTCGCGCGATGCTCTATATTATGAAAGAACGATCTCAAAAGGTCGGTGCAGCATCATAAATAATCGCTATGGCAGCAGACAAATTTCAAGAAATCATTGAGAAAATTGAGAAGCTCACCGCACTCGAGCTTTCTGAGCTGGTAAAGGCAATGGAAGAAAAGTTTGGCATTACTGCCGCGGCGCCCGTGGCGGCAGTAGCAGGAGGAGGCACGGCCGCGGTCGAGGAGAAGGACGAGTTTGACGTTATCCTGCAGGCAGCGGGCGACCAAAAAATCAATGTTATTAAGGTAGTGCGGGAGGTAACCGGGCTTGGCTTGAAAGAGGCGAAAGAATTGGTCGATAACGCGCCGAAGCCGGTGAAGGAGGGCGTCAAGAAAGAGGAAGCGGAGGAGATAAAGAAAAAGCTTGAGGAAGCGGGCGCGACGGTAGAGCTGAAGTAGAAAAAAGCATCCCCATTGAGGAAAAGGCGCCGGTTTGCCAGCGGCGTCTTTTTTGTTATACTCCAAAAGGCGAGCAGGGCTCGTAGCTCAGTGGTAGAGCGTTCGCTTCACACGCGAAAGGCCAGAGGTTCGATCCCTCTCGAGCCCACTCGAATGGCTGAAGGAACAACAATTTCTTCTCGCGCAAATCGTAAAACGCTCCAGGTGGTAAAGTTTGTCCTTCTGCTCCTCATCGGCATTGTGCTGTTCGAGGGAATAGCATGGGTTGCCTCTCTCCATGAAGTGCATACGCTCTGCTTCGCACGGTATGACAAGGCAAACAGCTGCATTGAAATACGGCAAAAAGGGAGAACAAGGCAGCTTTCCTCTCCCCGGATCGAGGCATTCCTTACCGTGCGGAAGCTGGATACTGCCGGCGGACCATTGTGCAATACCAAGGCATCCGCAACTAACTTCTTGGAAATTCCAACTTCTGTAGGGACACTGCGACTGGAACGCGGGGAAGACGATCTCCTGAGAGTCAACGGTACCCCGATTGCGAAAGGCGAGGAATATACAAAGGTGCAGGTGTTTCGCCTCCATCCCTGGCTCGTGTCGAGAGTGACATTGGAAAACCTCGGGGTTGTGGAAAACTGCCAAACGCCAGTGAACTGCACCGAAGAAGAGTTATCTCATTTTGAGAATCGCGAGGATTGCAAGCCGCCTGCACAGCCGCGGCTGTTCGTGCTGGGGAGTTCTAGCGATGACTTTTCTCCAGCGAAGGGGATTGGCATCTTACTTTTGCTTTTCGGGGGAGTGGTAATAATCAACAGGCGTGCAAAAAGGATAAACGGCGGGCGTAGAAGGGGGCTATGGTTTTTCCTGAGGCCGACCAAAGGGAAACTTTTCCTCTTTATTATTTTTTCCGCTGCGGCGATTGCGCTGTTGCTGCAAGCGCTGTGGATGATTGCAGCAAATCCTCTGGATGCGTCGGGGTTTTACGATGCTGTGGTGGGTGCGTTCTTCATCTTGGTAAACTTTTTTATGGACACTCTTTCTGTGTCGCTTGCAGTGGGGGTGCTGCTGGGAATTGTGGGGGGATTTGCTATCATCTACGTGCTGAGTTGCATTGTGTATGCTATCTCTCTTTTCTTGCGAAGATAGCTTCAGAAACGCTGCGTCGCCGAAGCGGACAGGGAAATAAAAACGCCCGCAATGTGCACGGGCGTCTTTGTTAGTCGCTGCTAGGCGGCTTGAGTGGAATCCCGAGAACGACCACCATCGAGGCTGCTTCCTCTTGGGAAGCAAGGACAACCCTCCATCCCTTTCGGATTCCGACAGGAAAGGGGGTACTCCACAGCTTGAGGTTGTCTCGGAGCCCCACCCAGAATATCTGCATGAGGGTATCATGCTTCGCTTTCAGCTCCTTTACGAGAGCGTAAAGCTTTTTTAGCTCTTCCGGGTTCGTGGGGGGAGTAGCGAGATGAGATTTTGCTACTTCTGCGATGTACTCAGTGAGGGTGTAGATTTTCTTGAGCGTTGGGTCAGTGAGTACCCCGATTACCTCCTCGCCGTCCTGAACTTCCGTGGTCGGCTCCATAAAGTTGCCGATGTGCTCCATATCCTTTTCCGCGTCTCGCAGCCACTGTAGCATTGTTCACCTCCTTATCCTTACTGGAATGGTGAGTGATGTAGGGATCTGTGGGAAACTATACCATTGAGACTGAAAAAAGTCAATTCCCGGGCGCGATTGCGGAGTGTGATATAATGGCAGTGGGAACATAATGGCACACCAGGACCTCGTTTTATATATCAAGTCTTCCCGCGCTGCGGGAATGACCGACGATCAAATTCGGGAAGAACTCGTGCGAGCGGGGTGGCGTAGGGATCAAATTGACGCTGCGTTCGCAGCGCTTGCACAGGGGAACGGCGATAACGCAGCGTCCCCGCGTCCCTCCGAGCAGCCTCTGCACACTCCTTCCTTTTCTCCCGATCTGCGCCCTCATCATAGTAGTCCGTGGCGCGTGCTCACCATCGCGCTTCTCGCGGCGGTGGTATTGGGCGGTTCATTTTATGCTGTTCTTCGCTTTGCGCCTCCCGCCTCGACGCTTTTTTCTTCACTGGCTTCGAAAAAATCTTCGACAATGCTGTCGCCCTCCAAGAAGCAACCGCCCGCTTCCACAGGAGAGAAATCATCCCATGCTGCTAAGACTCAAACGCAGCATCAAGACATCACCCTTCAAGATAGCAAACTTTCTACAATTCCTGAGGGCGCAAAGGTTGTTTCTAGATTCTTACTTAGCCCTGACGCGCAGCATGTGATGTACGTGATAGAAAAAGATGGGAAGCAGCATATGATGATAGATGATGAGATGGGCCCCGGCTATGATGAGGTATTTCTCCTGGATGGATACTCCTACAGTTTACAGAACAAATGGCTTCCTTATATTCCCTCGATGGGCTGGAGTCCGGATTCCTCACGATACGTCTACATCGCACGTGAGGGAGAAGATGACTTTGTGGTTACTAAGGATCGCACATATGGGCCGTATTCCGCTCACTCAATTCAAGCAGTTGTAATTGGCAGAAAGAAACTGTGGCTCCAGGTATCTTCAGGAGGAAAATTGATCACGCGTGAGATTACGGATAATGGAGAGAAAATGTATTCTGGAGTCAGATTCTATAGCCCATTTGCTCTTTCCTCTCATGATGATATAGCGTTTACAGCATCTGCAGAAGAGGACTCGAGAAGAGGACCTTCATCCTTCCACGTTTGGTATAACGGAGAGCTACTTTCTCCAGCATATGACGGAATAAGTGAAATAAGTTTTGGAGAGTCCAATGATGGGCCGCTGATGTATGTGGGGCAGAGAAGAAAGTTTTTGGGTGGTGGGCATGATGACTATCTACATATCGGAACAGGAAAAAAACCAGTTGTTGCCGCGGACGAAATTTTCCTTTCATACATCCCCTCGTTCACAAGTATTTACAAAACCTATAGGAAGAGCATAGGAGTGTTTTATGACATTTCTCCATACTGCCTTCCTAGAGCCGGAGACGTGCCGTATCTTCACCAGCTCTTCATCGCTTGTGGGGTGACATTTCCTCTCAAGGGGGAGAAAGATGTATCCTCTGATGATTATATATACTATGGATACGGAAATGCGCGTGAGATTGCGGGAGGAAATACTAGCTCGCTTTCTCTTAAATTACGCCCGCGAGGGCCATATATTAGCGTTCTACGAGATGCAAATGGAGAGATAAGGAAGTTGGAGGTGTATGGAGTAGATGGAAAGGCGGTAAAGATACCTCCTTCGGAGGAGATCGTGGTGAATGACCGTCGTATCGAGATGAATTACAATAAAGATGGGACAGAAATTTTCTTTTATACTGTAGGGATAGATGAGAATCAAAAGAGGCGTGTATCTGCGGTATATCTTGTGGATAGTGAAGGGGTACGAAGGTATTCTTACCCTAATCCACCGCTCACTTCTCGCGATGTTTTGGGAATTGGGTTTCTTGGTGGAGAGGTTCCCTATGTGTACTTGGGAAGAGATAGGCTGCTATATTATCTGAAAGAAGGAAAGTGGGTAAAGAAAGCATGGAATGGGGTGTTTTTTGCGCCAGATAGAGAGAATACATTTCCCATCCCACCCTTTCTGCTTTCTGAACATCAATTTGGAGAAAACGATTATTCCTTCCAATTTGGAGAAGACTTTCTCCCCAGCGAGAAGGGAATTGCAGTGTATCGCCTTGGTACATTTATTATCCCAAAGGGATTTATTACCAGGCCATACGGAGGTTCAAGGAAAAAGTTGAAATGGTCGCTCAGCAGGTATGCATTCGGGTTCCTTTCCCTAGAAGGAAATGAAATATGGCGGCGTGTTGTCGATGTACGAAAAGATTTTGACGTCACGCGCGTCTGGAAGCGGTATCGCAACGAGCGCTACGGCTACGAGCTCTTTATTCCTCCCGGATGGAGCTCGTGGAAAAAGCATTCCTATCAGGGCGATGAAGAGGAGGTTGTCTTTGAGAACATTGTCGCGGAAGGGAAAGATATCGTAAGAATTACAATAAAACCCCTTCAAGAGCAGCAGCATGGTGCTTTGTTGCAAGAAACAGGGGGAAATATTTCAATTATTCCCCGGTTCTCCTTAACGAGATTTGGGGACATGGAATGGAAAGCATACTTTGAGGAGCCCCAAAATATTGGAACAGAATATCGAGTAGTATATCGCGATGCGATGGGGAAAGTTCCAGTTGAAATTGAAGTATTTACACATACTGACGAAAGCATTGATTCAAAAGGAGGCTTGCTTCCTCTCCATAAAGAGGAGCTCAAACAGATACTGCGTACCCTCTCAGTTGTAAAAAATTAAAAAGCCTTGACGACTATTTGACTCAAGTTTTTTGGTGGCGCCATCCCGAGACCCATTGATGCAAAACTGCGCAGCAATTTTGTCAAAATGAGTAATGATTTTTCAACGGAATTTCGGCAAACTTCCCACCGATACGTTATGTGAAATATGCTTACTTCCCTAAAAGGTTTCTGGTATAATAGAGAAAGGCTAATAAAGGGAGAAAATATTAAAGAGATGTAAATATATGTCTGAAGGAAAATTTGAATATTCCAGAGAGGCGGCAAAAATTACTTTGGATAAAGTTTCTTCTTGGGAAGAACTCAACGCCGCCACATTAGAAGAAGGCGAGGAGAAATTCTCAGAGAAAACAAGAGAGCTGTGGAAAGATTTCGCGGTATCGGGAGTGTTGGCTTATGATAAGGAAAAAGGCGAGAGGGTGTTAAAGCCGTTTACCGACCTTGATGGCAAGGCTACTCTTGGTATTTTAAAAATGGCAGGCGTTGATGTGAGCAATTTAACCTATGTAAGACCGGGAGAGTCGCTTCAAGGCGCTATCAATCTGGATACAGGTGATCAGTTTGGTGTTGTGTACAATGAAGACACTTATACTGCTTACTTTGACCACCACAAAAAAGGGGCTAATCGAGTCACTTCGACGGCGGAAATTATGTACAAGACAATGGTAGATCTGGGAATGCTGGAAAAATCTGATGCGATGGACAAAGCTGTGGAATTTGTTACCAAGGTAGACAATCGTCAATATCCGCCAGAAGAATTTTTGAGAAGCGCGAAAACCTTGTTGGGACTACAGCGGAGCTTGAAGTTTGAACAATTGGTTAAATACTTTCAAGATCACGATTCGCCTACGGAAGAGTTGACTCCTGAAGAGTTTGCAAAATATGGACTTAAAGAAGCGGCCGAAAAGCAGCAAAAAATAGTTGATGCAGCAATGAAGAAATTGGCTGAAATGGAGCAAGAGGGCAAAATTGTCGCCACGTCATATGGGAAAGTAGTGATTAACGAAAATAATGAGTTGAAAGTTGGAGCTTCTGCTGCGTATGTAAAATATGACGGTATTATCAACATTAGTCCCGGCAAGAGTTTTGCTGTAACTTTCAAAGACAAGGAATTAGATGAAAATGTGTTGCGGGAAAGGTTAGGTGATAAATTCCAAGGGAAAATTATTAGAGGCAAGATGTGGATTTACAACGGTCAGGAGCCGTTGCGGTTAAGTCTGGATGAGATTATTGAAGCGCTGAAGTAAAGTTTCGGGGCACATTGGATTAAAGCTTACTCTTTCTTACCCACCTCTCTGCGGTACTTTTTCTGCGCTTCGCTTCGTTTGCCCAAGTCGGCTAACGACGGATTCGCACAGCAAAGAAACGAGAAGTCATCTCCAAGAGAATCCCGACTGATGCCGAGCCGCAGGCGCGAGGCGCATACCTTGTCTAATAAACTTTGGTGGACCCGATCGGATTCGAACCGACGACCTCCGCTGTGCAAAAGCGG
>CAYOEP010000006.1:0-23789 GCA_964403045.1 uncultured Candidatus Saccharibacteria bacterium | reverse complement strand
GCAACAGGCGTATCACGCGAGGCACCTCTGCAGCAAAAAATCCCTGCCGATGCATTCCGGTATCTATCTTGAGATGGAAGCAGGGGGGACGGCGAAGCTTGAACAGAGATACCAAGACATCCTTGTTGGAAACCGTAATGGTAATATCTTCCTCCGCTGCCCGCTCGAGATCGCGGGCAAGGGTAGGCCCCAACACAAGAATCCTCTTGCGAATTCCTGCACGGCGCAGTTTTGCGCCCTCCACCACGCTATCCACACAGAACCCATCAACGCCGAGACGGTCCATCAACAGAGAGAAATCAATAAGACTATGGCCATATGCATTTGACTTTACCACTGCCCACATTTGCACGCGGCGAGCAATAAGTTTGCGGAAAACGCGATAGTTATGCGCGCAAGCTGTGCGGCTGATTTCCACCCAAGTTTTCATTCCAGGATGCGCTCCCATAACTCTATCTTCCCTTGGGAGGCACAAGTTTCTCTGTGCCGACGTATTCCCGTAATACTTCCGGCACCTCCACGCTCCCATCTTCTCTCTGAAAATTCTCAAGAATCGCGATGACTGTTCTCCCAATCGCGAATCCAGTGGCATTGAGCATATGCACAAAAGAACTAGCGCCCTGCGCATCTCTGTAGCGTACTTGTATGCCACGAGCCTGAAAATCAGTTGTGTTGGAGCAGGAGTGCGTCTCGCGGTAACGGTTCTCGCTAGGTAGCCATACCTCAATATCGAACTGGCGCGCATCTGTCCATCCCATATCTCCTGTACAGATTTCCACCACGCGGTAGGGGAGCTTTAAGGCCTGCATCATTTTCTCTTGGAGCGAGAGCAGAAAGCGGTGCTCTTCTTCGGACTTCTCCGGAAGCGTGAAGGAAAACATTTCCACCTTATCGAACTGGTGCACCCGCAAGATGCCGCGCGTATCTCTCCCGTAGCTTCCCGCTTCCCTGCGGAAGCAGGAAGAAAATCCCACATAGCGGATAGGGAGGTTGTGCGCAGGAATAGTTTCATTCATATGCAACGGACCTAAAGTATGTTCCGCACTTCCAATAAGATAGAGATTATCCTTGGGAAGGTAGTAGCGTTCTTCCGAATCCTGCTTTGTAAGCCGCCCCATGCCGCGGAACACTTCGGGGCGGATCATCGCGGGAGGGACCACAGGGACAAACCCTTCCGCAACCAGCGTGCGCATCGCAAACTGCACGAGCGCAAACTCCAGCAATGCCGCACCTCCCTTGAGGTAGCCAAAGCGGCTTCCCGCAACCTCTGCTGCCTTGCGCACATCGATAATGCCAAGCTTCTCGCCTAATGTAAGCGAATCCCGAGGAGGAAAAGAGAAGGAAGGACGCTCCCCCACCTCTCGCAGCACTACATTCCCTGCTTCATCCTTTCCTTCCGGCACATCATCGAAGGGAAGGTTGGGGAGTTGCTCAAGAAGCTCAATCCTCTGTTGCGCGAGCTCCCGTTGGCGCGCTTCTTTCTGTTGTAGTTCCTTTTTTAACTTCCCTGCTTCCTCACGATTTCCTGCCGCACCCGCTTCCTTCTGGCGGTGTCGAAGTGATTCTACTTCCTGAAGCGCAGCGCGCCACTCCTCATCAGCAGCAAGGAACATGTCGACGATTTCAGGATTCACTCCTTTCTTCTGGATTTTTGCCCGAATTTCCTCAGGGTTAGTGCGGAGTAATTTTGGGTCCAGCATCGGCTCTCACTATAGCGCAACTCCGCAATGAAGTGAAGCCAGATACTCTTCCCAAACACAGGCAGGCGCACTATAATCTCCACATATGCAAAAGAAAGGCAAAAAACCTGTCAGCGCCTCCCTCGACGCCGTACGTCATTCCCTCGCGCACTTGCTCGCTGCTGTCGTCCTCAAAAAATTCCCCACCGCTAAGCTCGGCGTCGGGCCTACGATTGAAAATGGCTTCTACTACGACTTTCTTCTCCCTCGCCCCATTGCGAATGAAGAGTTAGGACAGCTAGAGGAAGAAATGCGCAAGCTCATCCGCCAGAACCTTCGCTTCCGAGGAAGAAAAGTAAGTGCTGCGGAGGCGAAAAAACTTATGCGCGGGCAGCCGTTCAAACTGGAGCTCATCCGCGATTTCACCAAAGAAAAGAGGCAACTCTCTGTCTATGATATTGCCACTCCCGACGGCGGCAAGGTGCTCTTTCTCGATCTCTGCCGCGGCGGCCACGTCCATTCTACTCAGGAAATACACCCCGACGCCTTCCGCCTTACCAAAACTGCAGGCGCCTATTGGAAAGGCAGCGAACGCAACCCCCAGCTCCAGCGCATCTACGGAGTCGCATTCGCCACCAAAAGGGAGCTTACGGCATACCTCAAGCTCCAAGAAGAGCTCGAGAAACGCGACCACAGAAAACTGGGTGCACGCCTCGATCTTTTCTCTTTCCATAGCGTCGCCCCCGGCGCGCCGTTCTGGCACGGCAACGGAATGATTCTCTTCAAAGAGCTCGAAGCGTTCATCCGGAGCGAACTCGACAAGGCGGGCTACCAAGAAATCGCCACCCCTATCGTGGTAAAAAAAGAAGTATTCGAAACTTCAGGGCACTGGAGCCACTTCAGGGAAGATATGTTCTTCTGGGAGCAAGATGGGGAAACCTACGTCCTCAAACCGATGAACTGCCCGGAATCCACTTTTGTCTACCGCGCGCACACGCGCAGCTACAAAGATCTTCCCCTGCGGTTCGCGGAAATAGGGCGCATCCACCGCAATGAGCTCTCGGGCACCCTCGCAGGACTTTTCCGCGTGCGCCAAATTACCCAAGATGACGCCCACATCTACTGCCGCCCGGACCAAATCCAGAGCGAAATTCTCGCCCTCCTCAAGCTGGTGAAAAAAATCTACCGCCTCTTTGGATTTCGCCCCAGCTTCTATCTCGCTACCAAGCCGGACAAAGCGCTCGGGGAGCCAAAACTTTGGAAAAAAGCGGAGCGCGCGCTCAAACTTGCCCTTGATGAAAGCAAACTTTCCTACGACATAAAGCCAAAAGATGGAGCGTTCTACGGCCCTAAAATCGATGTCCACATCAAAGACGCGCTGGGGAGAGATTGGCAGCTCGCCACCATCCAGCTCGATCTCGTGATGCTGCCGGAAAGGTTCCAACTCTCCTACGTGGACGAAAAAGGCAAGCTACAAAAACCGGTTGTGATCCACCGCGCGATTTTTGGCTCGTTCGAGCGGTTCATCGGCATTCTCATTGAGCACTTTGCCGGCTCCTTCCCGCTCTGGCTCGCGCCGGTGCAGGCGGAAGTTATCAATGTAGGCGCGGGACAGCGGAACTACGCCGCCCAAGTCACCAAGCTCCTCACCCAAGCCAGCATCCGCGCGCGGCTCAGCGGGGAACATCTCACGGTAGGCAAGCGCATCCGCGAAGCAGAACTGCAAAAGGTCCCCTACATTCTCGTTGTGGGAGAAAAAGAAAAGAAAAACCGCACCGCGAACGTGCGCCATCACCGAAAAGGGCAGCTGGGAGAACAGTCTATAAGCTCGCTGATTGCACATCTCCAAGAAGAAATTGCAAAAAAAGCGCGGTAGCTATACAAAGAAAAAGGGCTCCCGAACGAAAAGCTTGGGAGCCCACCACGAGGAATCAGAGGTGTAATTCCAATTCCTCCCCTTTCCGACGGAAAGCAGCGGCTCGAGGGTGCCGGTGCCGTCGGATGTAGTATCCGCCGTTGCCATCCGGCCGAAGCACTTCAGCCCTAAGGAGATTTCCCGCCTTGCTCCTGTACCAAACCTTCTGGCCCGGCAAGAGCCACTTTTTTTCCCGATGTCGGGGCACAGGAACAACATTCCGCACCTTCGCCGGCTGACGAAGAAACTGGACGATCCCCAAAATGGGGATCATAGCCACCAGAAGAAGGAACAGCAGCACGAGAAATGCCATCTGCATTTTCCCCTCCTTTCTGATTGTAAAGTAACAGCTATATTATACAAAATAATTAAAAAATGTCAAGTGCAAGGCTTTTACCAATAATTGCCATTGTAGGGCCTACCTCGAGCGGGAAATCAACGCTCGCGGTCATGCTTGCCAAAAAATGCAATGGAGAAGTAGTTTCAGTCGATTCCCGACAAATTTACCGAGGGCTTGAGATCACAAGCGGCGCGGTGACAAAAAAAGAAGCAAAAGGCGTTCCTCACTACCTCATCGGCATTGCCTCCCCGAAACGCACCTTCACTGCCGCCCAATTCCGTACTCATGCGCGGCATGCAATCAGGCGCATCATTAGAAAGGGAAAAATTCCTATTCTCTGCGGAGGCACCGGATTCTACCTCGACGCAATTCTCGCTGATACCCCCTTCGCGCCAGTACCGCCCAATACTGCTCTGAGAAAAACGTTAGCAGTCAAGCCCACTGCCGAACTGGTGCGGCTTCTTGCCGACGCAGATCCCGTACGGGCGAAAAAAATTGACCAACAGAACCGCAGGCGCCTCATTCGCGCCATTGAAATCGCGCTCACCCCTGCCGCGGCACCAAAGCGCGAAGTAGCGCTCCCACCGCTCCGCATGCTCAAAATTGGGATCGCCCTTCCCAAAGAGCTCCTGCGCCAAAGAATTGTGCAACGTGCCGCCTCCCGCCTGCGGCGCGGCATGGTGCGGGAAATCCAAAAGCTCCGCGAGGCGGGCATCTCGTGGCGCCGCCTCGAAGCGCTCGGGATGGAATGTAGGCTGATAAGCTTCTACCTGCGTGGCATACTCACCAAGCCAGAGCTTGCACGGCTCATCATCCGGGAAAACCTCCGCTACGCGAAGCGGCAAATGACATGGTGGCGCCGCGATGCCGCAATCCACTGGGTCGCGAACCAAAAACAAGCTCAAGACCTCGCCGCGCGCTGGCTGCAAACTACAACTCCTCTTCATCAAGGAGCGCGCAAAAGCGGACGCGGAGGAGGTTGGGGTCGCCTCTCCCTTTAAGCTTTGCCATTGCCTTCCCTACGAGAAACTGCACGCTTGCCGTTTTGCCCTTCCGGTAATCCGCGACTGCCTTGGGATTTTCCTGCAGCACCTCCCGCACCACCGCGTCCAGCGCGGCCGCATCGCGCACGGTATGGAGCCCCTCGCGCTCCAAGATAAGAGAGGGGAGCTCCCCCGTGTGCAGCATTTTCTTCAAAATATCCTTCGCCTGGCGGCTTAAAATCTTTCCCTGTACAATCAAGTCAATGAGTTCGGCGAAGTGCGCAGGGGCGACGCGGAGCTCTTCGAAGGAAACGCCCTCGTCTCGCATCAAGCCGCGCAAATCGCTCGTGAGGTAGTTGAACAGCAATTGCAGTGATTTTGCCCGCAGCTTCTTGTCCTGCTGCTGCTGCTCCCATTCTTTCAGCTCACTAACCGCCTGCTCATAGAAATCCGCAAGGGCAGGTTCATAGATAAGCGCGTCCGCCTGTGCAGGGGTAAGGTGGTACTCGCGCGTAAAGCGCAGGCGCTTCGCGAAGGGAAGCTCGGGAAGCTCTCTCGCAACTTCTTGGAGATCCACCAAAGAAGCAGTCGCGATAGGAGTAATGTCGGGCTCGGGAAAGTAGCGGTAATCGTGTGCTTCTTCCTTTGACCGCTGGCTTACTGTCACGCCGCGTGCTTCATCCCAGCCACGTGTTTCGGCAACCACCTTCTCTCGCGCTTTGAGTAGCTTCTCCTGCCGCGTAACTTCATACGCAATTGCCCGCTGGACGGCACGGAATGAATTGAGGTTTTTCACCTCAACTTTCGCGCTCTCCTGTGCCTTCCCCCGCACCCAACGGCATACGCTAATATTTGCCTCCACCCGCAGTTGCCCTTTTTCCATATCCGCATCTGAGACATGGAGGTAGCGCAATAACGCCTGAATATAGCGTGCGAACTCCACCACTTCCTCAGCCGAAGAAAAGTCCGGCTCGGTGACAAGCTCCATCAACGGCACGCCCGCACGGTTGAAATCCACAAATGTATTCCCCTTCTCATGCAGCAACCTCCCTGCGTCTTCTTCTAAATGCACGCGGCGAATGCGGATATCCTTATCTGCCGCAGGAAGGTGCACAATACACTCGCTTACAATCGGCTCATCATATTGGGAAATCTGATACCCCTTTGGCAAATCGGGATAAAAGTAATTCTTGCGGTCAAATTTTATCCGCGGGGCAATTTTCCCTCCCAATGCAAGTCCTACGCGAATAACTGAAATAATTGCCGCGCGGTTTGGTACAGGCAAAGTGCCAGGATGGCCAAGGCACACAGGGCATACATTTTTATTCGGCTCCGACTCAAGCGGGTTATTGGGAGAATCGCAAAACATCTTGGTGCGGGTCCGCAGTGCCGCGTGGATCTCGAGGCCAATTTTCGGGCGAACACTCATCGCCACTAATCATAGCCGCTTCGGGCACAGAAAAAAAGGGCTGCGCGCTTGCGCAGCCCTCTCCGGCTACTCTCCTAATTCCATTTCTTCCTCCTCGCTGTTCTTGGTATCGTGCTGGATATCGTTTTGGGACTTGGCAGAAACTCCCGCCTCCTCGAGCGCATACTTCAACTGGAAGAAGCGGCGTGCTTGCTTTTCCTGCTCCTCGCGTTGCAATAGGTTCTGCAGCGCCATCTGGAATGGGTAGACAGCAATGCCCGCCTCCTTTGCAGCACGGGAATGCTCCCGGCAGTAAGTGTGCTGCTGAAGATCTGAAGAGAGCACTTTCCTGCCAAGAAGCTTGCTAATGTGTTTGAACCCAGGCACGAATGCGCTTTCGGGCGCGAGCTGCTTGCCACAGTCCGGGTAGCAACACACGAGGGAGGGGACAACAGACGGTACTCTCGCTGCAGACATACACACCTCCTTGCCCAGCCAAGGAGAAATGGCTAAGCGATTGAACACGAGAGTTGCTGTTGAGCAGATATAAGAAAAATTTAAGAGAATGTCAAGAGCTCCTATTCGCCTTCTACCTCTACCCCCATGCTCCGCGCGGTGCCTTCGATAACTTTCGCTGCCGCCTCAATGTCGTGCGCATTCAAATCCTGAAGCTTCTGCTCGGCAATCTTGCGAATATCGGCGCGAGAAATTTTCCCCACTTTTTTTCGAAGCGGATCGGCAGACCCTTTCTCAATGCCCGCATACTTCTTGATAAGTGAAGAGGCAGGAGGCGTCTTGAGAACAAAACGGAAACTTCTGTCTTCAAAGATAGTGAGTTCCACCGGAATGATGTCGTTCCCTTTGTCCTTCGTCGCATCATTGAACTGCTTGCAAAAATCCTGAATGTTCACGCCGTGCTGCCCGAGCGCAGGTCCAACGGGAGGTGCTGGGTTTGCCTGTCCTGCGGGAATCTGCAGCTTGAGTATTGTTTTTACCTTCTTTGCCATATGAGAAAACTTTCCAAGTTATACCTTCTTGACTTGAAGAAAATCCAATTCCACTGCTGTGTCCCTGCCGAAAACCGGCACTAGTACTTTTACCTTCCCCTTCTCCTCGTCCACTTCAGCAACTTTGCCATCATAGTCGCGGAACGGCCCATCGATAATACGCACCAAGTCCCCAGGACGCAAATCCACCTTGAACGCAGTTTCGTCCTTACCCATATTCCGCAAAAGTGCTTCCACTTCCTCACGCGCGAGGGGCGCGGGATGAGTTGGATCCGAGCCCACAAATCCTGTCACGCGAGGTGTGTTCCGCACTACATACCAAGAATCTTCGGTTAAAATCATTTCCACAAGCACGTAGCCAGGGTATGTCTTTTCTTCTACAGTTTGCCGCTTGCCACGCTTAATCACCACTTTCTTTTCCTTCGGCACTACCACATTGAAAATTTTATCCCCCATTGAGAGCGACTCCACGCGTTGCTTTAGGTAGCGCGCCACCGCTTCTTCATAGCCAGAATATGTATGCACTGCATACCACTGCCGCGCAGCTCCGCTATTAGAAGCAGTGTTGCTGGTATGGGGGGAATGCTGTTGTGAAGCGTGTGAATTTGTCATATTGCAAAAAGGCATCAGATAATCTTGCTCAACGCGGAGGAAAAGAGAAAATCAAACAATCCCATCATCCCCGCGAGCACCAAAGAAATCACGATCACAATTGCGGTGAGATAAATTGCTTCCTTTCGGGTAGGCCAATTGACATGACGCCACTCGCGCCGCACTTCTCTCAAATAGGTTGTGATCCATTTCCGCAATCGTCCCATCGGTGCTATGGCATTCTACGAGCAAACCAGCTACACGTCAAGATTCTGCACTGCAGTCGCATGAGTTTGCAAAAACTGCTTCCGCGGGGCGACTTCCCCTCCCATCAGCACGTCAAACAGCCGATCTGCTTCAATCGCGTCTTCCACCACTACCTGCTTGAGTATCCGCTTATCGGGATCCATCGTTGTTTCCCATAGCTGGTCAGGATTCATCTCGCCAAGCCCTTTGTAACGTTGAATGGAAAGACTTCCTTTTTTCTCCATCTCTCTGACTATGCGGTCTTTCTCATCATCGCTGTAGGCATATCGGATTTCTTTTCCACGCTGAATGCGGTAGAGCGGCGGCTGAGCAATATAGAGATAGCCACGCTCAATCACCTGAGGAAAATAGCGATAGAACAACGTGAGCAAGAGCGTGCGAATATGTGCGCCGTCCACATCTGCATCTGTCATAAGGATAATCTTATGGTAGCGAATCTTCTCAATATCGAACTCGTCCGCAATCGCAGTGCCCAGTGCCACTACCAACGAACGAATTTCTTTGTTTGCTAGCATTTTATCAAGACGCGCCTTCTCCACATTGAGAATTTTTCCACGGAGAGGGAGGATTGCCTGGGTGAAGCGGTCGCGCGCCTGTTTCGCGCTCCCGCCGGCGCTGTCGCCCTCCACGATGAAAAGTTCCGCATCCTCTGCTTTTCGCGAAGTGCAGTCCGCAAGTTTCCCCGGAAGAGTCGCGCCCTCTAGCGCTCCCTTGCGAAGGACAGTTTCTTTTGCTGCTTTTGCCGCTCTCCGTGCCTTCGCCGCGAGAAGCACTTTTTCGAGGATACGCCGCGCGTCCTGCGGATGCTTTTCAAGGAATTCTTTGATCGCCTCGTACGCGACCGCTTCCACTGCAGTTCTTCCCTCAGGGCTCCCAAGTCGCGCCTTCGTTTGCCCTTCAAACTGCGGCTCCCGAAGCTTCACCGAGATAATCGCCACCAGCCCCTCGCGTACATCCTCGCTCGTGAAATTGCCGTCCTTGTCTTTCAGGAATCCTTCCGCACGGGCATAGGTGTTGAGGGAACGAGTCAGCGCGGAGCGAAATCCCGTAAGATGCATCCCTCCGTCGCTCGTGTAGATATTGTTGGCAAAGCTAAGCTCTTTTACTTCGTAGTCGTCGGTATAGACAAAGGCAAGCTCCACCTCCACGCCGTTATGATTTTTCTGCACATAGAAAGGATCCTCCTGCAACACCTTCTTGCCTCTGGAAAGATAACGCACAAAGGAAAGAATCCCCCCTTCAAAGCAAAATCCAACTGCGACAGGCGTGGCACTGCGGGTGTCGAGAAAAGAAATGCGCACGCCCTTGGTGAGGTAGGCCTGCTGGCGAAGATGGTCGAGAATTTTCTTCGCGTCAAACTGAATTTTCTGGAAAATCGCCGGATCTGGAGAAAACTCCACAGTCGTGCCGGAATGCTCGCACTTCCCTACTTTCTTCACCTTTGCCTTCGGCTTGCCCCGAGTGTACTCCTGTACATAGCGCCCGCCCTCCCGGCATACCTCCACCCGCAGCCACTCCGAAAGCGCGTTCACCACCGAGACGCCCACGCCGTGCAGGCCGCCTGCCACCTTGTAGGAGTCGCCGCCGAACTTCCCGCCTGCGTGGAGAGTAGTCATTACGGTTTCCAGTGCGGATTTCTTCGTCTGCTTATGGATGTCCACCGGGATGCCGCGCCCGTCATCGGTTACTCGTACCTTGTTACCCTCAAGGAGCTCGACAATAACATGCGTCGCATAGCCCCCCATCGCCTCATCGATCGAATTATCTACAACTTCCCAGATAAGGTGGTGGAGGCCATCCGGACCTGTCGAGCCAATATACATTCCGGGACGCTTCCGAACCGGCTCCAGACCCTCAAGGATGTAGATGTCCTTCGCGCTATAGGAAGAAGATTTGGCGTCAGCCTTCTCCTTCGGAAGCGCTTCCTTTTTTGTTTTTTTCTTCGCTGTAGCCATAAAAAAGAGAAAAAAGAAAAAGCGCCTTGCTTTCTTCCATTTTACCACAGAAAACGGCAAAAAAGAAGAGGGGCAGGCGCGCCCCTCTCAACGATATCAAACAAAGCCAATGCCAATTTCCCTGAGCTTTTTCCTGATAATGTTCAGCGCATCCTCGTGCATCCGGAGCGTGACGAACGGCTTCACCGAATCCACGAGTTCCTCGAGTTCACTTTTCGAAAGTGCGCGAATGTGCCGTACTCCAAGCTGCTGCCCCGCCTCGAGAACATCGTTTAATTCCCGAACCCACAAGTCAACAAATTGTGTGCGGTGTTTAAGATTTCTGAGCAACTCTTCAATTCTTGACCTGAACGCAAGTATGACAGTGTCTTCTGTTTCATACAGCACTGAACTCCTCCTCTGCAGCATATGCTGCATTACGACAACGAAAGGAACAAATTTCGCCTGAACATAACGACAAAGGCAGAGAAAGTCAATACTCGCTCTGCCCTTGCCCTGACAAATCAGCCTTGCCTTCTATTCCTGCACCGGAGGCTCTATCACAATAATCGTCCCCGTATTGCCCGGCGCGAGATGATCATGGTATTTCCATGTGCCCGCTTCCTGAAACACAAAGCTCCAGCTTTCCCCGGGCGCAATGCCGCCGCAGGCATCAAAAATAGTGCTCGCTTCAGGAGTGCCGCATTTCTCGATGCCGGAACCCGGATACACTGTGTGGGTAGGATGCACCGCCGAGGCAGGCCACATTTCTCGGGAGCTTTTGTTCTCGAATACCACCTTCGTGCCTTTCTGGACCGTCAACGTGGGGGGTGAAAATCCCTCGTCCGTATAGGTAATCACCGCCTGCGCACCACTGGGCGCTTGGGGAGAAACTGCCGCAGGAAGACTTTGCTCCTCGTTCGAAGGCTGGACAATATCATTCTGCGGCGAGGAAGGAATCTGGCTATTTTGGCTGCTCCGGAAAAGGAGATAGCCGCCCGCCAGCAGGAGAATTACCACCCCCGCGGCAAGATAGGATTTTTTTGTCATTGCTTACTTTCTGCCCAAAAAGCACTCGACCTTGTGCACTGGACGCACCAACTACACGCGCGGCGAGTACACCACGCCTCCTCATTGCTCACAAGCCAGCTCAGCAAATGCTACGCACCGCTGTGCTCGTGGTGCGCATCTGAATGCCCTACAAGCCTATCAACAATTAACGCAATAATAGGAGCAGCAATAAGAGGCACTGCCCCTACCACAATCAATGCCTTTACAGGATAACCGCCGTACGGTTCTTGAAACTCCTGCACAAGATTCCATATCAAGAGAATAGCAAGGAAAACAGGAGTTATGAACTTAATCGCAATATCCCAACCGATTCCAATCTTCCACTTTGAATGCTCATTCACGTACTGGTGGAATCTTTTCTCCTTCCAGAGCCAACCAACAACAAAGGCTTCGAGAATGCCCATCACGACGATGCCGTAATTCACAACGAAATGGTCCACAATATCGAGGAAGTAGAGGCCAGCCTTTGTAACAAATGGAAGCCCTGCCACGGCTGCAGCTGCCGAGACATAGAGCGCAATTTTCTCTGTCGCGAGGTGCGGGTAGCGATCTCTAAAGGGAGCGGCGATGCCTTCCACAATCGAAAAGGCACTATCAATCGCAAGCGAGAGCAGCATCACAAAGAAAAGCACGCCAATAAGCGCATTCAGCGCAGGAAGAAGGGAAATAGCAGTCGGAAACACCACAAATGCGAGCGAAGGGCCCCCATCTACTGCTTTTTCGAGTGGCACCCCCTGCTGGTATGCCATATAGCCAATCGTACCGAACACGACAATACCTGACATTAAACTCACCAAAAAATTACCGAGCGCTACCCAGAAAGCACTCTTGGTAATTTCTGATCGTTCCGGCTTGAAACTGCCATATGCGATCATGATTCCAAATGCAAGCGAGAGGCTGAAGAATACTTGCGAGAATGCCGCAATCCACAGCTGCGGATCACCAAGCGCACTCCAATCGGGCACAAAAAAGGCACGCAACCCCGCGAACGATCCCGGCAAAGTAATTGCACGCACAATCAGAATAGCAAGGATAATAAAGGGAAGTGTTGCCGACCACGTCACCACTTTACTCACGCTTTTCACGCCCTTCCATACTGAGAAATATACTGCAAGCCATGCTACGACAAAGCCGGCGACTACCGGCCAGGAAAATCCCCCGATGTTTCCCACCGAATCAGAGAGCTGGAGCACTTTCTGAAAGAAGAAATCCTTCGCATTCTCACCCCATCCAAGCTGAAAGGCGGCAGCAAGATAGTCCACGCCCCATGCCATCACCGCCATGTAGTAGCTGATAACAAAGAACGAAAAGACAAGCGCGAGCCACCCTACAAAACGAAGACCTTTCTTAATGCGGCCAAACGCTTCGGGGGCCGCCCGTTGGGTCATTTGCCCCAACCCAACCTCGAGAATGAGGAGCGGAATCCCCACAATGATATTGGCGAGGATGAGCACCAAAATAAAAGCGGCGCCCCCATGTTTATAGGCAAGAAATGGAAAGCGCCACAAGTTGCCTAGTCCCGCCGCAGAGCCAATCGCGGCAAGGATAAAAATCCACCCGCTTGGCCAGTGTGTCCTTGAAGTATTTGTCATAAGCCTTTTTGGGCGAAATTTCGACTTTTTGTGAATTATAGCAAAAATAAGCTGTTAAATCCACCGCGGCACCCGACTGCAATATTCCCGATACTTCCTGCCGAATTTCCGCCCAAGATACGCTTCTTCACGCACGATGACCAAAAAATGCAATGCAATAACTACGAGGGGGAGCAGAATTAAAGCGAGCGGCACTGCGAAAAGAATCGAGCCCCCAATGTAGCCAAGCACATACGCGAGATAAAAAGGATTGCGGGAAAACCGATACGGGCCACTTGTGACAAGGGTAGTTGTTGGCTCAAGGGGATTCTCGCTGGTACCTGCCCTCCGAAAGAGCAAGAACGCGCTCCCTAAAAGCACTACCGCCACCACGATGAGCACACCTCCCAATGTGCGAAATATGAGCGGAAACTCGGGAAAAAAGAAAAATGCCTGCAGTAGTACACCTGCGGAAAACCCTAGGGCAAAGAGAAACGGCGGACGCACCGAGACATCAGGATGATCATTGGCAGCAACATGTGATGACATAGCTCTTTGTGCGATTACCTTTTCATCAGTATACCTGCTCCCCGTCAAAAAAAGAAAGATCCTTGCCGTATGCGGACAAGGATCTCTTTACCTGTGTACCCCAATCACTTTGTTGAGGATTTTACTCTGTAGCCAAGCGCCCGCGCCGCCGCGCGCGCGGCAGCAAAACGCTTCTCCCAAAAGCCAAGTCGTGCTTCAGCGTCGATGGTATCCTCTGCTTCAACACTTTCTTTACGTCTCTCTACTTCTCTAACCAAAAAAGAAAGGCGTTCATCAACAAGGCATTGGGGTATCACTGTCTTGCGGAAAATGCGAAGATGCTTCTCCAGTTCCTGTGCGCGCAACTTCATGTCGCAGAGAAGCAAGTGCTGCTCTTCCATTTTGTTCTTCAGCTTAAAAATCCTTAACAGCGCTCCCGCCAATGCAAGTGCCAAAACAACAACTCCAGCTACAACCAAGCTGCAAGTGTTCATTACCATTCCTCCTTGTCTTGTCTCTGTCGCCCTAACCCTAAAATAAAATAACCAAAACTTGTTATACCTAAATACAACTCTCTCGTCAAGAAGAATAAGGCTACGATCCCCCTTGGAGCCTCCCAATCCCCACGGGAGGTATATATGCCTTATTTGTACTGTACAGCGGAGGGTGTGGGACTCGAACCCACAAGCGGCTTTTTACACCGCTACGGTTTAGCAAACCGCTGCCTTACCATTCGGCGCAACCCTCCCAAAGAACGCCTTCATCATAGCGGAAAGCAATACGGGAAGCAACTCGCCGCGGAACACCGAGTACGTGGAAAAACTTGTGGGAGTAGCAGTTTTCTGCTACCTTTCAAGTACACGAAGCAACAAAACTATGGCGAAAAACTCGGCAAACACAACATCGCCAGCGCGGCGGCGCCCGCCCATCGTGGTGGTGATGGGGCATGTGGACCACGGCAAAACTACCCTCCTGGACTACATCCGCAAGACCAACGTGGCGGAACGAGAGGCAGGGGGCATCACGCAGGCCGTCGGCGCTTATGAAATCACCCATACCGTAAAGGAAAGCGGCGAGGAGCGGAAACTCACCTTCATCGACACCCCAGGCCACGAAGCGTTCACCAAGATGCGCGCGGCAGGGGCGCGTATTGCCGACATTGCTATCTTGGTCATCGCCGCCGACGACGGCATCAAGCCGCAAACAAAAGAGGCGCTTGCCATTCTCCAAGAGACCCGCACCCCGTTCGTTATTGCGCTCAACAAAATTGACCGCCCCGAGGCAGACATTGAACGCGTCAAAACAGAGCTCACTGCCAACAATATTCTCCTCGAAGGGTTTGGGGGTAGCATCAGCTACCAGCCCATTTCTGCGAAAACCGGAGAAGGGGTAAGCGAGCTTCTTGACCTCGTTATTCTCGCCGCAGACCTCGAAGAACTCACCTATCGCGAGGATGCGCTCCCCTCCGGCTACGTCCTCGAGGTAGAGAAAACACCGCGGCGGGGCATCGAAGCAACCGTGATTCTCAAAGACGGCATACTGCGGCGGGGGCTGGTAATCGCAACTGCCAACGCGAAGGGAAAGATCAAAATCCTCGAAGACTTTCAGGGAAAACCCGCGAAAGAGCTAGTGCCATCAGCGCCCGCACGTGTTCTCGGTTTTGAATCTCTTCCCCAAGTAGGCGAAGTCTTCACCGCCGCGGCAGATGAAAAAACACTCCTCGAAGCAATGCCAGTTCCCCAAAAACAAATCACAACCGCGGAGCAGAAAATAGACAGACACAGCAGCGAAGAAGAGACTCTTGTCCTCGCGAAAGCAGCGGATGCAGGCTCGCTCGAAGCGCTTACCGCAACCCTTCCCCATGTGAAGGAAGGGGGTAAGATTCATTTCCTCTCCCGTGGTGTAGGCGAGGTAACTGACGGAGACGTCAAAATGGCAGCGGCTGCAGGGGCGCTCATTGTGGCATTCAAAAGCAAAATCTCAACGCCCGCGAAAAAGCTCGCGCACGCACAGGGAGTGCCAATCCTTTCCTCGCCCATCATATACAAACTCTTCCAGGATCTCGAAGCATTCCTACGCAAGCAAAAAGAGACAAGCGGCATTATCGGCAAGCTAGAAATCCTCGCCACCTTCAACACTAAAAAGCTCCACAAGCAGCTTGTAGGCGGGAAAGTTATCGAGGGCGTTTTTAAAAACAAGGGAATGTTCGCGATACAACGCAGCGCAGAGATAGTAGGAACAGGAGAAGTGCTCAGCCTCCAGCATATGAAAAAAGAAGCTACGCAAGTGGAGGAAGGGAAAGAAGCAGGACTACTTGTCAACGCCCGTACCGAAATTCAGCAAGGCGATATTCTCATTCTGCAAAAAACATCCTAACGGCGCTATGCAGTTCCGCAATCTCCGCATCGCAAAACGAATCCAAGAGGAATGCAACCAAACTCTCGGCAAGGAATTCGACTTCCACGGCGCTCTGGTTACTGTCACTACCGTCCGCGTCAACCGCGCACTTGATCATGCAGTTATCTACCTCTCTGTCCTCCCACCAGACCGCGAGCCCTATGTTCTTTCTGTTCTCACAGAACAGCAACGGCATATCAGAAAGAAAATGATGGAACGTATCAGGATAAAAAAATTCCCCTCAATTGCATTTACAGCAGACAGCGGCGCGGCAAATGCCGCAAGGGTTGAAAAAATTCTCTTAGAAGAGGAAAATACCAAAGGAACGGCGCGGTAGCCAAGTGGTAAGGCACGGGTCTGCAAAACCCTTATACGCGGGTTCGATTCCCGCCCGCGCCTCCAAAGCACTTGCAAGCAGGCGAACCTCCCGCTAGGATAAACCAAGGGCCCGGGTGGCGGAATTGGTATACGCGCGCGACTTAAAATCGCGTGCCGCAAGGCATGTGGGTTCAAGTCCCACCCCGGGCACCAATTCCGCGTTCTCGCTCTCGCGGGAAAGCCTTGCAAAACTTTCATCCTTACCTACAATCAATGAGCTGTGTACCAGTCCATTGACTCTCGCTCTTTTCCAAAAGGAGACTTGGCATGGCAAGAAAGAAATCGGGTGTCAAACGTCCTGCCATTCCTGCGCCCAAAGACCTCCACGAAGCAGCACGCTATATTGCAGAAATTGCAAAATCCCAGCGCGCCCTCGACCGTATCAACGCTAAGCTCAATGATCGCGTGGCGACACTGAAAGAACGTGCGGCACAAGAAGCGCGGGTGCATGAGGAACGTATCGCTGCGCTCCGCGACGGCATCTTCGCCTTCGCAGAATCACACCGCAAAGAGCTGACTGAAAATGGCAAGAAAAAGACTATTACACTCCCCACCGGCAGCTTCTCGTGGCGACTCACTCCGCCTGCCGTAAGCGTGCGGGGTGCGCAAAAAGTAATTGCGCTACTCAAAGGCGCAGGTCTTTCTCGCTTCATCCGTGTGAAAGAAACCCTCAACAAGGAAGCAATCCTGCACGATCCCAAATCCGTAGCTGGCATTCAAGGAATTTCCATTGTCCAGAAGGAGGAATTTGTCATCAAGCCCGCCGAGGCGGACATTGAGCTTGTCACCGAAATCAAGAAGAAAAAGATTACGCCTCCCGCTTAGCAACGGGAGGCTTCTTCTGCTTCTTGCTATGAACAGTGGCGGCTATTTCTTACTTGTGCCGTCGCCAATCCAGCCGAGGCGCAAATCCTCAATTGCCTGCGGAGGCAAACTGACACCAAAGAGATCTTCCAGTTTCTTTCTCTGTGCATCAGGCGTGAGCGACTGGTCCATAATCACATCAAATACCTTCCCGCGATCTTCTTCGGTAAGGCGTTTCTGCGAGAATACAAGATAATGCCCAGGTCCATTGCCGCCGAACAAAATGCTTCCTCCTTCTTGGAGGGTCGCGGCAATCTTTTCAAACAGCTTCTTCTGCCGCAACGCGTTCTCCCTGCCGCTCGGCAGGCTCTCAGTGGCAAACGATCCGTTCACCAACACATCATATCCATCCAACACCACGCTGTAGGGAGGCGCAGTGTAAAAGCCGTCAATTACTACTGCACCGGATGCTACTTGCTGGCTCTCCGAAAAGCCGGGGATTTCTGCCTCAATTTTTTCGAGAACTCGTGTAGCTACAAAAAGCTTTTCCCCTCCCTTGCACTCGTCAAGGGCGCTGTCAAAAAACCTTCCCTCATATTTCCCCATTTCAACAGGATCGACGCGCGAAGTAACGCTCACAGGAACTTTCGGAACATTATTGAGAAACTGCAGCAGCTTTTCTCCCTCCAGTGCGTAGGGAGTGGTATCGAGAGCAAGTACATCGTTCTCGGCTACAAGGTAGCCGGCAATAGCACACAACGGATTATGATCTTCTGATTCCTTGCGCAACGGAAAGAAGTATCCTTCAACTGTTATCAATCCTCTCGGCAACTCACCGTTCCCATAGACAGCATCGGAAAGCTCAAAAATCGCATACCCCTCCGGTGTGTCTTCTTTGGGGGAAGTAGTGTCAGGCGACAAAGACACTAGAGAAGGAACATTTGTCCCGCTACTGAAGAGCACAAACACTACCGCTATCAGCAGCAGCACCCAAAGCCCTATTACGACCGTCAACCGAAACTTCGCGTTTTTCATTGTTGTGTGAGCACCTCCCCCGCGGGATGCACGGAGGTGGGCTGCAAGTTATTTTTTCTTAGGGAGAATCTTATACATGCCAGTGCCGCATACCGAGCACTTGCCCTTCGCCGCGCGAGTTCCCGGACGCATTTCCACTTCTTCCACGTCCTTCATCTCACGCTTCTCGCGGCACTTCATGCAGTGTCCCACAACCTTTTCGTCCATGCTCTTATTATAGCACATCAAGCCAACATGCAGAAAACGAACCCACAAAGTTGTCTGTAACTCTATATGCCTCTACAACCCCGCGGTGTCTTGGTTATTGTTTATTACCCCCCGGCGGCGAGTGCGGCGCAGGTGCTCCTTTTACACACTGTCCGCCCCTGCACTGCGGCACAAGCTGGCGCTGGGTACAGATATTCATAACACACACTTTATCTTTCTCACGCTCGAGGAATTGCAACCGTTCGTCCTCGGGTGTAAGCAACGAAGTATCTTTGGGAATCGCGACGCAGTCACAACTCGAATAGCGTAATTCACAATCCGCATCCTCTCTGCATTCCGCACCGGCCGGCAGAGGCGGCGCGGCAGCTCTTTCGGCGAGCAGCACAAAAGCGGTGGCAAGGAGCACGCCGACAAGTGCTCCAATCCCTATTTTCCACTTCCCTACCTCGCGCATCGGAATCCAAACACTTCGAGCCCCGAGGTGTCATCTGGCCCCCGATTCAAGGCAATTGCGTATACGCCTGAGGCCTCCGCATTCACCGACGAGGGCTCGCCGGAATTGCGGAATCCATACGAATCAGATCCGCGGATAAATATGCGCTGCGCGGTGCCGGTGCAGGTATCACAATGCCATATTTTCCCCATCCCCTGCGCGGAGTTCCATGAGGAGTTCGACGGCCGGTACTCGCTCGGCGACAGTCCGTCATCATTCACAATCGCAGTAAATTCGCTTGCCCGAAATACACCCGTTGATAATCCTGCATCCGGCTGCGCCGCTTCTGTAATAGTTGGGTTCGCCGTTCTCTGTACATACTCCCACATATTTCCTGCCAAATCCCAAATTTCTCCACCGTTTGAGAGAAAAAGTCGTGCGTGGGGGTTGCGCCGCAATCCATTCTCAGGATTCGCGCCGTCATACCCGCACGTTCCATCATCGCCATTCACATTGCCCCGAAAGAGGCAGCCTGATCCCACCGCACCGCCGCTCCAATTTTTCGCCACCTGCTCCACATTGCGTGCGATAGTCATCCACTCGTCGTTAGTAATAAGGTGAGAACCCGAAGGGCAGGCAGCCAATGCTTCATTGTAGGTCAATCCCGCAATAGGAGAACCTTCTGCGGACGAGACCACATTGTTCGGATGCCACGCGGAAGGGCAGTCGGGGCTGTTATCCCCCCAATTCCACGAGTCATCGCTGGGAAAAACCCTGCATCCTTGCGCCGCATCGCCGGGGCCGCCGCCATCCTTTGAATATTTCGCTTCATACTGCATTACCCAAAAGTCAGAGGTGCCATACGCCGCGTTGCCCGGCACCAGCACCCAGTTATGCGGCCAAGTGAGCGGCGCGAGGCGGACGTTCGTGCCCACTTCGTAAAAATTGCTGCTATCCCCACCGTCAGCAGCAAGCTTTTCTCTGTAGCTCGTAGACTCAAATGTCCCATTGAGCTCCCACGCACCATTCTCTGCCACATAGGTAAAATAGAAAAACCCGTCCGTGGTGTTTTTCGGATCGAGCGGCAAGTGCGAAAGAGGCGTTCCCACACTTATCGTGGTAAAATCGACCGGCACCCATCCCGTGCCGTCAATTTTCCGCACGTCGGCGGCGGGGCGGCAGGCGTATGTCCAACCGGAAGGGAGCGGCGGCAGTGCAAGGTTGGCGCAGGTAGGAGATGTATCGGGAAGGGACACGTAGACCGTTTTTGGATTGCCCATCGAGGACGCGCCTATTTCCCGCGCGGCAAGATTTAACGCCTCATTGAGCGCAGCAAGCTCCGCAACACGCTTGCTGTCGCGCGCTTTGCGGGAAAGATTTGCCGGATTGAGAACAATGATGGTCACCGCCGACACCACGGCGAGAATCCCCAGCACGAGGAGAATTTCAATCAACGTAAAGCCGCCCACACCGCGATCGTTCTTGCCGTGACAAAAATCACGCATTCCTTTTATCATAACCCGATTTTCTGAACGAGAAAACAACGCACGCAGCGAGTGCATGCTTTCGCAGCTGTGTCTGTTATAATTGCGGAGATGGCAAGAAACCGATATCTCTTGCTTTCTCTCGGCGGGGCGCTCTACCTCCTAGTGGGAGTGCTCCTCTGGCGACAGGGGTACGCTCCCGCCTCCTTCACCTACAATATCCTCACGTTGCTCTATATTGTCCTCTTCTTGCCCCTCGCCCTCGCAAGCAGAATCCCCTCCTGACAAGGTGTATTCAAAAAACAACGCCTCGCGGAGGTGCTTTCTTTAATAGTAATTGGCGGTGAGGGAGGGATTCGAACCCTCGAGGGGATTGCTCCCCTACAGCTTCTCCAGAGCTGCGCCTTCGTCCACTCGGCCACCTCACCGTTACTCGATAATAGTGCCTCGAAATTTCTGTCCGCGCAAGAGGCGGGAAAAATTACGCAAGTCCCTGCCGCAAATGACCGCCACGCGGACGCGCTCGCGCTCGGCAAGGCGACTCGCCACCGGATCCACCGGCGCATGCGAGCCGGGAATCCAGCGCGGCGGGATGAGTGCACGGTATTCCCTCCAGCGCAGGCGGGGGAGAGGGCGCGCATTGCCATGGAGGTGGCAATCTTTGTCATAGACATAATCCGGCTTGCCTGCGATAACCACCTCCCGCGCGCGAAAATCAGCCGCAAGCTGCACTGCGACGTAATCAGTAGACCAGCCGGGACGCCAGCCCGAGGCAATTGTGATGGGAAAAGAAAGCCAGCGCAGGCGGTGGCGGCGGTCAATCACCACAGGATCCGCGTGCGCGCGCAGTATCGTCCGCAGTAAGTGGGCGTTCAGGCGCGTCGCGTGAATCCCAATCCAGTCCTTGTCCTCGTTGGCAACCCGCACCACGCGCCCCGCCGCGTGCTGGTACATTCTGCTCACCTTGCCGCCGCCCGCGACGATCACAAACCGCGCTCCCGCGCGGCACCACCGTTCCACAAACCCCTTGAAGCGCTTCAAAAACTCCCAGTCAACCTGCTGGGGGCAAATGATGGATCCGCCAAGCGCGACGACAAATAATTTTGTTTTCCTTCTCTTCATCGCAACTCCCTATGCATACCCTTTGCCCCTTTGTCCAGAAAAATGCTGCGTTCCCCGCGGCGCGGCGGGCATATTCAGCAATACCACCACGAGCAGAAGGAAAGTGTAGAGAAAGGGAACGCGCGCTAGTCCCCCAAAAGAGAGGCCATAGAGGATAAAGCCCAATGTGCCCGCGTGCACGGCAACGAGGTAGGCATCGCGGTAGCGCAAGCGGACGCGGCGCAGTCTCGCAAACCCCCACACCAAGAGAGCGGCGATGAGGTAGTAGACAAGCGTCCATGCAAGCGTCAAGCCCACCGCAAAAAAAGTGAAGAGCGCGACCACAAGCGGGAGGAAGCGGATGAAACGCTGAATGGCAATGTAGACTTTCTCCCTTGCCGCAGCATCCAGTACCACTTTCCCCATTTCCCTTGAGAAGGGGAGCACTTTCACGGCCGAAGGCCCGTCATACACGCCCACTGCATCACGCGCAAGCCACAGCAAAGTATGGAGGCGAAAAAACTTTTCCTGCTGGAATGGCGTGGAAGGATCCATCACAAGAAAGTACTGCAGAGAGCTCGAAGCGGAAATGGAATGCGCAAGTGCGCGGGGGAAAGGTACCACCGCAGGTGTGGCGCTATTTGCCTGCGCCACGCCGTCCTCGATCGTTACGGTAAAGTCTTGGGGCACCGCGACAACAAACGATTTTCCCAGCTCCAGCAAGGTATCGCGGAGCACGGGCACCGCGCGGAGCGAAACAAGCACTGAGGCCGCGACCGCAACGCCTACCGTAAGCGTAAAAAAATAACGCAACGTAAAAGAAAAAGGCCGTTGGGGAATGCTGCGGTAGAATGAGGGATCGTAGATACTCCTGCGGACCAGCAAAAGAAACTGCATAATCAACTTTGGATTTCCATCCCCCGCAGCGCGCGGATTCGCTCTTCGATGGGAGGGTGCGTCATAAACAGTTTGACGAACCATGAAACCCGTGCCTGCTTTCTGTCGGCGCGGAACGGGCTCGCGAACCACAGATGAGCGGTGGCATTGCGGGCAACTTTGAGTCCCTGCGGAGCGGCGGCGATTTTTTCGAGGGCAGCGGCAAGCCCCTCGGGATAGCGAGTAAGCAATGCTCCGGAGGCATCTGCGAGAAACTCCCTCTTACGTGAAATTGCGAGGCGCAGTAAGCTTGCGGCAAGCGGGGCAAGAATTGCCGCCACAATTGCCGCAAGCAGCAAGTAGCCTCCGCCCTCACGATTGCGCCTCCCGCCACCCCACCAAAGTGACCGAAGGAAAATATCCGAGAGCATCGCGATAGAGCCCGCGAGTACCACGGCGGCGGTGGAGATAAGAGTGTCGCGATTGCCGATATGGGAAAGCTCGTGAGCAAGCACGCCCTCAAGCTCGGCGCGGTTCAAGATGGAAAGCAATCCCGTAGTCACCGCGACAGCGGCATGTTGGGGATTCCTCCCTGTAGCGAACGCGTTGGGCGCAGCATCGTTGACAATGTAGATCTTCGGTACTGGCAGTCCCGCGGCAATACAGAGATTTTCCACCAGGCGGTGCAATTCCGGGTACTGCTCCCGGGAGGCAGGTACTGCTCCTGCCATCCGAATCACCAGTTTGTCAGAATTCCAGTAGGCAACCACGTTCATTACCACGCTGATAGCAATGGCAGCATAGAGAATCGCCGGATTCCCATACACTTCCGCAAATATCCATCCCACGCCAACGACCACGATGAGGAATACCGTGAACAGCAGCAGGGTCTTGCGGATATTCGCGTCCCGATGGGTATACAAGCTCGCCATACGCGCGGTTGCAGGAAGAAAAAATCGAAACGATTAGAACGACACCTTGGGCACTTTGCGGTCTTCCTCGGAAGCTGTTTGGAAAAATTTCTCTTGTCGAAAATGGAAAAGTTTTGCCACGAGATTAGTAGGGAAGGATTCAATGCTGGTGTTCAGATCCCGCACCGTAGTGTTGTAGAACCTGCGCGATGCCTGAATTTTATCTTCGGTGTCAGAAAGTTCCCGCTGGAGTTCCAAAAAATTCGCGTTTGCCTTCAAGTCCGGATAGTTCTCGGCAACAGCAAAGAGAGTGCGGAGAGTATTGGTAAGCACGTTCTCCGACTGTTCGCGCTCCAGCGGGTTCCCCTTCGCACTGGCAACTTCTGCCCGCGCCTTAGTAATACCCTCAAGAACGCCTCGCTCGTGCTGCATATAGCCTTTCACTGTCTCTACCAAGTTGGGAATAAGATTAGCACGGCGTTTGAGCTGCACATCAATGTCCGACAATGCCTCGCGCGCGCGGTTGCGGAGCATTACAAGGCGGTTGTAGGCATACACAAGCCATCCTCCCAGCACAAGTAGCACCGCAATCAGCAGATATGCTCCTGTCATAGCTTCTTAATTATACTCCTCTTTCCCGGCAGGAGCAACGCGCTCGTAGATGAGAAAGGTATGAGGATAGAGATTCCGTGCATCTACCACTCCTTCTTCCCGTGCAACCTCACGCCATTCCCCAGGAGAAAGCTCAGGAAAATATACATCTCCTGAAAACTCAGCATGGATGCGGGTTAAGTACACGCGCTGGGAGAAAGGGAGCGCATCGCGAAACACCTTGCCCCCGCCGATAATAAATACCTCGTCAGAGTCTT
>CAYOEP010000005.1:0-25889 GCA_964403045.1 uncultured Candidatus Saccharibacteria bacterium | reverse complement strand
ACATCCACGCCAAGATAAGTGCGGATACCGTAGCCAATGGCAAAATTGAGCGCTGCTACACCCAAACTTACCGCCGCCATCGCAAAAAACTTTCTCCGAAATGAAACCGCGCGGGCGACCGCGGTATAGAAAGTGAAGAAAAAGATAATCACCACCGCCATCGCGAGCGTGGCGGCAAGCGCGGCAAAGGGAGAGGCAAGCACAAAATAGGGGGAGATGAGAAGCGCGACCGTGACAAGGTAGGTGGTGCCAGTCACCAATCCCGCCTGCAATGCGCGCGCGCCGTCTTCTTCTTTGGTAGAAAGGTATTCAGAGGCGCCCATAGAAAGCGACGCGGCGATGCCAGTGATAAGCCCGACAACCGCAATCAGGCGCGTGTTCTGGAGCGCGAGCGTGAGGCCTGCAAGCGCGCCGGTGAGCTCGACGAGTGCGTCATTCAGTCCCAGCACTACCGAGCTCACATAGCGGAGAAAGTTATCGTCAATCAGCGAGAGGAGCTGCTGCTCATGCTGCTGCTCGTCTTCAATAATCTTTACTACCTCAGGAAATTTATGGCGCAACTCGCCGTAGAGTGCTTGTGCCTTCCGCTCGCCCGCCTCCATCAGCCGCAGGCCAAAGCTCAACCCCAGTACGCGGGTGAGCAATCCGTAGGCGGAAATGACCCAGCGGCGGGGCGCCACCTCACGCTGAGTAATCTTGCGCCACATTTCATAGTGCAGTTTTTCCTGCCGCGCAAGTTCGCGGAGGATATTTTTGTTCTTGTCGCCCTGAATGCGCGCGGCGAGATTGCGGTAAATGAAGTGCTCGGTAATCTCCCGCTTCTGCATCCAGATCGATTTTTGAAGCTGGACAGTATTCATACCGCCATCCTATCGCACATTTTCTCCTGAGAAAAGCAACGTGCAAAAGAAAATGTCGCCGAGAAAAATATCACCAGACTATTTGCTACGCTGCAACATATTTTACCTACAAAAGAGTAAAGTTCCCCCCTCCCGTCGCGAGAAGCACAACATTTCCAGCGAAGAGAATAAGATCAAACTCCCATCCGGACTTGTCCATTGCGGCGAAAGGAATGTGCCATTTCACCATCTTGAAGTAAATGGCGCCGAGCATCACAATTCCCAGCACAAGTGCGGCAAGCGGCACCGCAATACCAAGCACGAGGGCGAGCGCGGCAACCATCTCGACTGTCCCCAGCCCTACCGGCATCGCGGCGGGGCCGCCCATCATCTGGGCAATTTTCCGCGGCTGCTTGAGCTTTGGCACTGCATGCGCCGCGAAGATAACCGCAATGACAAGGCGAAGAAAGAGCAAGGCCCAATCTTCGTAGGCATTCACACTGAGAAAAAATGTGTTCAATACCTCCATGTTTTATATAGCTGGCAATACCCGCTCCACACGAGCGGCATACATCGACCTTACTACACACTATAACTATATCAATGCATTACAATCATTGTACAACATTACCAAAAACAGCACCTCCGCGCCGCGCCACAGGTCCTGTCTTCATAAGAAGGTAATAGTTCACTGTCAGCGCGAATATCGCGGAGGTAGACCGCTGCATATCCAATCTAAGCGCCGATATGCAAAAGCTCAGAAAGCTTCGCTTTATCAAATCCGACCACAATCTGCCCGTCTATATCAATCACGGGAACCGCAAACTGTCCGGACTTCTGCACCATATCCTCACGCGCCTTGTCGTCTGCAGCAACATCTTTTTCTTCAAACGCAACATTGTGCTGCTTGAAGAATTCTTTCGCCATCTTGCAGTACACACATGTCGGGGTAGTGTAGATAGTAACCTTTGGCATAGGTAAGTTAGGTATGCGACACAGCTCGACCTTTACATTCTTGGGAAATAACACGTGCGAAAATTTTCACTATTGCATTCTCGTAATTCAGCATATAGCAAGTCATCTGTCCCATGCGCTCTTTGCGCACCAATCCCGCAAGCTCCATTATCTTCAAATGCTGCGATGCGGCAGGAAGAGAAATTCCCAACACTTTTGCTACATCACTGACACATACATCCTCATGGTCTATTAAGAGCTCAAAGATGCGAAAGCGACAGGAATCTCCTAACGCAGAAAAGAATCGAATAAGTCTTCCGGCATCTCGACGAGCTATCTGGCCTCGCACTTTTTGAATTTGCCCTTCGGAAAGCATAATAAGCAGCGCTGCATTACTTAAAGACTTGCGCAACTTGTTAAATGCTAAAAAACTCCTACAGCAATGTCAAGTCTCTTGATAAGGAAATTATAGTTCAGTATATTCAGAAAAAGTCGAAATGACTCTTTATTTTTCTTTCTTCACATGCTCTCAATAATCCAGCGTACCGTTAAAGACACACAGCCAAGGCGCCTTCCTAAGTTCAAGGTAGGGTCTTGGATTCATGCTGGAAATCCTACAGAAGAGGAGCTTCGGCATCTCGCCAAGGCACTCAAATTGGAATTAGGCCACCTCAAAGATGGTCTGGATGTTTATGAGGTGCCCCGACTTGAGGTAGAGAGAGGAACAATTTATGTTTTCACAAGAGTTCCGTACCGGAAAAACGGCGATATCGTCACTTATCCCCTCCTTCTCATACTTGCCCCACATCACATTGTCACCGTCTCTCTCGTTACGCCCCCATTCCTCGAAAAGTTTCTCAATGGGACGACAAGCTTCTATACAACGCAAAAAACAAAGCTCTGCCTGCAAATCTTTTCTGAAATTACCACCTGCTACAACATATTTCTTGCAGAAATTGGGAAAGGCATTCGAAAGACGCGTGCCAATATAGAACAGCTCACCACAGAAGAAATCGCACGGTTTGTGCTCCTAGAAGAAATTCTCAATGATTTTCTCTCTGCTCTCGTTCCCACAAATGCAATACTTCAAACTCTTCTCTCTGGAAAATATCTCCGCCTCTATGAAGAAGACAAAAACCTTGTTGAAGATCTTTCGTTGAGCCATGGGCAGCTTATCGAGGCATGTAAATCGCACCTTAAAACAATTGTGAACATCAGGGAGGCGTACTCTACCATCATGACGCACCAACTCAACAGGGTTATTAAGCTCCTCACCGCGCTCACTATTGTGTCAGCAATTCCCACTATTATTGCAAGCTTCTACGGAATGAATGTAGCGCTCCCCCTCGCAGAGCATCCCTCTGCATTCTGGATTGTACTCTCCATTGCAATTTTTCTCTCACTTGTTATACTTGTCATCTTCGCGAGAAACCGATGGCTATAGTCCAAATTCCACAATTCCATAGCCCCGCACGCCATATTTTTTTTGCTGCAGCAATTGGGTTAATTCTCGCGGCAGGACTCTTTCCTGTTCATCCCCTCAATGCTCAATCAATACACCCAACTCCTGCAGCACAACCAGCTCCACAAGCTCTGCAACAAGAAGCACCAATATCTTCTGAAAGCTTCGCCCAAAATCAAGCGCACGAGAAGGGTAATACCGAAGAAGAAGGGCACAACAAATTTGGCATTGTATTTCTCTGGGTTGCCCTCCTCCTCATCGCCGCAAAAATATCAAGCATTGTAGAGCGATTTGGTCAGCCATCAGTCCTCGGTGAACTTATCATCGGCGTTATTCTCGGCAACCTTGCTCTTATTGGCATCCCTTCACTTGACGCAATCAAAGGAAGCGAAATTATGAACTTCCTTGCAGAGCTAGGAGTTGTTGTCCTGCTGTTTCAAATAGGTCTTGAATCGAATATCTCTGAGATGCAAAAAGTGGGAGTTCGCGCAGGAGCCGTCGCAGTAGTTGGAGTAATTGCCCCATTTCTCCTTGGCACTTATATAGTGGGTCCGTGGCTTCTCCCCGGCCTCGCATTCAACGCCTATCTCTTTCTTGGAGCTGCTCTCACTGCTACCTCAGTGGGAATCACTGCAAGAGTTTTCCAAGATCTTGGAAAGCTGCAAACTCCTGAAGCGAAAATTGTGCTCGGGGCAGCAGTAATTGACGATGTTCTTGGTCTTATCATTCTCGCAGTTGTCTCAGCAATTGCGACCGTAGGGACAGTAAGCGTAGGTGCACTCGCCAGCATCACAGGCAAAGCAGTTGCCTTCCTCGGAGGCGCAATTATTCTAGGACAGCTCCTGGCGCCAAAAATCAGCAAACTTTTTTCAAAAATCCACACTGGCGTGGGGATGAAATTTACACTCGCAATTTCTTTTGCTCTTTTATTCGCATATCTTGCCGGCAAAATTGGCCTCGCAGCAATTGTAGGCGCTTTCGCCGCTGGCCTCATTCTTGATCCGGTGCATTTCAAATATTTCAAGGATCCACGAGTATGCCACGATATGAAAGTCATTGCGGAACATTCAAACTCTCCAACCAAAGAGGAAATACAGAAGTGTATCCGGAAGTACTCCGACAGCCATGTTGAAGAACTCATTGAACCAGTGGGGTATTTTCTCATTCCTCTCTTCTTTGTCATAACTGGGATGAATGTTGACATTACTACGCTATTCAATTTCCCTATCCTCCTCACCGCGCTTGGTATTACCGCCGTTGCATTCATCGGAAAAATTATCGCCGGTGCAGTTGCAGGAAAAGTGCGGAAGTCAATCGTCGGTTGGGGAATGGTGCCGCGGGGAGAGGTTGGCCTTATCTTCGCTACAATGGGCAAGAGTATTGGCGTGATATCCAGCGAGATATTTTCAATTATTGTCATTATGGTAATACTCACTACACTCCTCACACCACCCATCCTCACCTTTCTCCTCAAAAGAAACCAAGAAGGGCAAAAATAGTATCCACATATTTTCCACAGGAAAAGAGAAAAGGGCGAAATGCCCTCCTTCATCCAGAATAAACGATCCCGCCCCAGATAGACCCGGCCATTCGCCAGGTGGGTGGGCTCAGCATACAGCCCACGAGCTGCAGCGCTATTGCCCTCCCAATTCCAGTTACTTGATCCGGAATTCCGGGACGGGACCATTCTCATCATAGCACAACCGCCGCCGCCTGCAATAAGAGTGGCGGGGTTACCGGCGGAAAAACCGTAGGGCGGCGAGGAGATAGTAGGCTGCCACGCCGCCCAGCAAATCATTCAATAAATCGCCAAAGGTGTCGGTAAGGCGTACAGCAGCAGGAAGGTGGGAAGGGAAAAGAAGCTCCAGTCCGTACTCAAAAAACTCCCACCCTATCCCCACCAGTGCGACAAATCCCAGCGCGGAGAGAAAACGAAAACAAGGCTCACTCTTAAGAGAGATAGAGGAAAAACGCGTCGCGAGCAGATAGAAAAATAACACGACAAGCCATCCTCCTCCGAGGAAGTGCATCGGTATGTCGAACCACCATACGGTGCGGTACCAATTGAACGCAACCCCAACCCCGTTGAGTACCGCAATGCCCACAATGCCGCCCACAAGGAGATTTGAGAGCCGGGAATGTCCTCCTCCCTTAGCGCTTGGACCACTGGGGGGCGCGGCGTGCTTTCTTGAGGCCATACTTTTTCCGCTCCACCGCACGGGGATCTCTCGTAAGAAATCCGAATGCACGAAGTCGCGGCTTGAGGTCTTCTTGAAATTTCACCAGTGCACGAGCAAGCCCAAGGCGCACCGCCTCGGCTTGCGCAAGTATCCCACCGCCGCGCACATGCACACTGACATCAAATGTTCCTTCCATCTGTAACTTCACAAGGGGAAGCC
Organism: uncultured Candidatus Saccharibacteria bacterium; assembly: GCA_964403045.1. Classification (GTDB taxonomy): domain Bacteria; phylum Patescibacteriota; class Minisyncoccia; order UBA6257; family 2-01-FULL-56-20; genus CAYOEP01. The sequence continues at coordinate 20,235 of CAYOEP010000005.1, read as the reverse complement.
TGGCATTCTGGCGGGCCCGTTCCAACGAAAAATACTCTTCCAGCGTTCGAGAGTCATTCACAAGAAACTTCCCTTTTCCTTTCATAATGCGGACACGCGCAACTGCTGTTTTGCGGCGCCCAATTCCCTCCCAGTATCTGGGAGGGGCTGTCTTTGATTTTACAGTTGTTGTTTTCTGGGCAGTCATATATTGTCAGCTTTAAGAATTTGAATCCTCCTCAAAATGAAGGCGACGCATTCTCGATCTCAGGAGGCGATTTTTAGGAAGCATACGCCGCACTGCTTCACGGAGCACCCAACGTGGATCGCGGGCAAGCGCTTCGCCGAGTGTACGGGTTTTGAGGCCACCGGGACGCCCCGTGTGGCGGTAGTACACTTTCTGGGAAAGCTTCTTGCCAGTCACACGGAGACGGGCAATATTCCGCACCACGACGTGGTCCTCGCCGGGAAGTCGCGGATTGTAGCGAGGAGATTTCTTGCCCTGTAGAATCACCGCAATTTCAGAAGCGAGGCGTCCCAATGTCTTTTTTGCCGCATCAAACCGATACTCTGCCATAGCTATTTTTCCGTTTCCACAAACTCGACGCGGGCGAGATCAGCGCCGTCCCTTTTCCGCCGGCGCATCAACTTTCGAATCCGCAGATAGCCCCCGGGACGTCCCAGATACCGGGGTGCAATTTCGTCCACAAGCTTATGGGTTGCATCTTTATGGTGCAAGCGAGAAAGCACCAGTCGCCTGCTGGCGAGATCGCCACGGCGGGCAATGGTGATAAGGCGCTCTACGAGGGGACGCAAAGATTTTGCGCGCGCCACAGTTGTCTCTATCTTTCCGGAAAGAATAAAATTCGCGGCAAGATTTCTGAGGAACGATTTTCTCCGTCCCGTAATGCGATGAAATTTCCTCCCTTTCTTGCGGTGTCGCATAATAGTAATATACGCAGCTTTTTACGATTGCTCCGCAGTCTTTTTCTTTTGCTTTGCGGAAGAAGATTTTGCTTTCTTCAGCTGAGGAAGCTCAAATTCCTGAATCTCAATCCCGCCGATAATGTCGAAGTGGTCCTTGAGGATCTTCGATGCCTTATGCAGTGCTGCCGAGGGACTGATTGTGCCATCCGTCTCTATCTCCAGAGTAAGTTGATTGTAATCTGTTCTGTCGCCTACCCGCATATTCTCCACCGTATAGCTTACATTCACGATAGGCGAGAAATTCGCATCCACTGCAATTGCCCCAATGGGGAGCTTTTCTTTGCCACGCATATCTGCCTGCGAGTAGCCAATGCCGCGCTCCACCGTGAGGTCTACTTCAATCTCCGCATCATCGCTCGTCAGGTGTGCAATGACAAAGTCAGGGTTTGCTACCGCCACGGTAGCATCTCCCTCAATCTGCCCCGCCGTTACTTCTCCTTTCCCTTTTGCGCGGAGCGTGAGAGTTTTTGGCTCATTCTCATGCATCCGAAAACGAACCTGTTTCAAATTCAAACTGAACTCAATAACATCTTCGAGCATTCCTGGAATCGTAGAGAATTCGTGCATGACACCCTTCACCTTAAATTGGGTAATTGCCGCACCCGGCAGCGAGGAAAGCAACACACGCCGAATTGCATTTCCCAACGTAAGCCCATAACCGGCGAAGAGTCCGCTGATCTCAAAAACACCCTTGCGCGCGTCTTCGGCAACAGTGCGAATGCGAACAGTGCTGCTCAAATGTGCGTATTCCATACCTATGGTGTATGTGCTTTCTTTATTTTATTTATGACGTGACGCTATTCTAACAAAAACTTCAGAAAGAGTAAAGGGGCGTGCTATTTCGAGAAAGACTCTACTACCGCCGACACTTCAAAAGGAGACGGCACTGCGGTAGGCAGTTCCTGTACCCGCCCCGACACTCCCTTAGGATCTAGGGCAAGCCACTCAGGAGGCGTATAATTGCGCAAGCGGTTCGGGAGTTCCGCAAAAAATCTTTTCCTCTTTGCAGACTCATGGAACGAGATGACATCACCCTTCGCCACGACATACCCTCCTGCACGCACGCGTTTCCCATTAACCAAAATATGCCCATGTGCTACCAACTGGTGGGCAGATCGCCGCGAAGGAGCAAAGCCAAGGCGAAATACTACATTATCTAACCGCCGTTCGAGAAGCTCAACCAGACGATCTGCAGTCGAGGCACCGCTCCGTTGTGCAAGGGCAAAAATTCTCCGCAGTGTCCGCTCGCTAATCCCGTAGGCAATTTTAAATTTCTGCTTCTCTTTGAGCTGTCGACCAAAATCAGAAAGCGCCTTCCTTCTGCCGCCCCGTTGATTGCCATGCATCCCGGGACGATAGGGGCGGCGCACCAATGCACACTTGTGAGAACTACACCTATCTCCCTTGATGCCAAGGCGCTCTCCCAATGCACGCTCTTTTTTTTCCTTGACGCTCTTCATACTGAAAGTTACACTCGACGGGGCTTCGGGGGACGAGGACCATTATGAGGAATCGGCGTTGCATCGCGGAGCGAAAGGACATTGAATCCCTGATTAATCAGAGAGCGAATTGCTGAGTCTCTTCCAGAACCAACTCCCTTCACGACAACTTCAATATCCTTCAACCCTGTAGGTTTCAACTGCTCCGCCAGCACCGCAATAATTTTTGAAGAAGCAAACGGAGTAGCCTTACGGGGACCAGTAAAGCCAACTGATCCCGCGGATGCCCATGTAATCACATTACCCTGCATATCTGTTACTGTTACGATAGTATTGTTGTAGGAAGCATTAATATAGACACGCCCGGCCTGCAGGCGAATTTTTTTCTTCGCGAGCGCCCGTGCCAGCATCGCAGGATTGCGCTTGGTAGTATCAGAAGTGTATTGCTTTTGTGCAATTTTCTTTTTTCCCATAGGATTACTTCAATTCGAGTTTCCTTCTGCCGCTTCCCGCAGTCCTGCGGACATTTCCCCGAACCGTCCTCGAGTTCGTGCGCGTGCGCTGGCCGCGGACAGGAAGACGCCGCGCGTGGCGTAGTCCACGATACGCTTGAATCTGTAAAAGCCGTTGGATGTTGCGGCGTACTGTCTGGCGAAGATCACCCTCTACATGGTAGTGTTTTTCAATATAGCTCTGGAGCTTTCCTATCTCATCAGAAGTAAGATCCTTTGCACGACGATTGGGATCAATGCCCACTGCCGCAAGGATATTTCTACTCGAGGAAAGGCCAATTCCATAGATGTAAGTAAGCGCAATCTCAATTCGCTTTTTATCCGGAACATTGACACCAACAATACGCATAGTGGGAACTGGTACAGCTTTTACCCTTGGCGCTGCTTATGGCGCGGGTTTTTCTTGCAAATTACATATACCCGACCTTTCCTGCGGACTGTCTTGCAATCCTTGCATATTTTCTTTACCGACGCGCGTACTTTCATATTACAAGCGACGAACAATTCTTCCCCTTCTCCCATCTTCCGCAACTTCCACCAATACCCTATCTCCCGGTACCACCTTGATATAGTAAAGCTTCATCTTGCCCGCAAGGTGCGCGAGTAGTTCGGTACCATCAGTAAGGCGGACCCGAAAGCTTAATGCCGGGAGTGCTTCTTCCACAATGCCTTCCCGGACCTCTTTCTGCTTCTTCTGGTCCGCACTCATAGCAGATTGCGCGCACTGTCAGGATGCTGCTCCATTACCTTCTTGCACTGCATACACCAAAGGGAACGGCGCAATTATAGTGCACAATACTGTCATATGTCAACTTTCGCTGCCGTTACTCCACTATCACTTTGATTCTATCTGCATTTTCGGGCGCAATATTCTTCCAGTAAGGATGGATAGAGATCTTGGTATGTTCGACTCCGTCAATTTTCGCCACAATACTGCGTACCTCACGCAAAGGCTTGCCGGCAAGTATTCTCCGCAGCTCATCCGCATCGAAGCGGCGCATCAAGGTGGCATCCGCCTTGAGATGGAAAGAAAGCGTGCCTTTGCTGAAATCAGGTACTATATTGCTGTAGGTAATATCGATAGTGTCAAACTTCATATCAGGATGCAGCTCCTGGCTGATAACACCAAGCGCATTTTTAATATCTGCATCGCGGAAGGCGATGGTTTCTTTCTTCGCTTTGCCAAATACTCCAAAGTTTCCTTCGGCATCAGTATCTTCATTGACGCTCAATTCAAGGATAGTAATTTCCGAAGCGCCCGGCAGTACCCGAAATCCCTTGGGAATTTGGTCAAAGATATTCGTTTTAAGCGCTTCCTCGAGAATTTCCCGAACCTGTTTTTTTGCCGCACGTATATCTTCTTCAGTAGGAACTGCCTTCTCGCCCCGAAACCCCCCATGGGTAGGGCGCTTCAGTTCGCCATAAAACCCATGATATTTTGGCGACCCCTTGAATCCCGGAATGCTTAGTCTCGGGATAGGTCCTACGTTGTACTCTTCGCCCGGCTTGTCTGCAGTCACTGGCGCCTCAATACTTGAGGGAATAATTTTCCCATCTTTCACCTCAGCACCGGGCACAGTAACGCCGTGGTCAAGGCGAAAGATCTTCCCGTCAGGAGTCATAAATCGCGTAGTTGCCACAAGCTCCTGGGGCCGTGAGCTATACGCGTTGTAAATTGTCACCGTTCCTACGGCCTTGCGGGAGACAAATTTTTTCCCGCTCGCAGGGAATGTTTTTGAAATATCGCGTACTGTAGTGAACACCTCCGCGGGAACGGTGCGCGACGCTACGTCCACTTCCTTCGCATTCTTAGCAGCAACAAAGTCTGCCTCGTGCCCCCATGCGATCCGCTCGAATCGTAAGGTCACCTCGAGTGTGCCAAAATACTTGCTAAAGCCCCATAACGAGGCGCCTAGCAGAGCCACAAATACAAGGGGAGTTAGTACCCATTTTTTCTTGAGGAACGCAGGAATACGGAGGAAACGGCGGCGCCTTTCTGCTGCTTCAAGAGCGCTCTCTCCCGCCGCAACTTCCGCAAGCGGACGCCGCGAGATAGGAGGCAGGGCATCTTCCGCACTCCCCTTTACAGGCATCGCATTGTCTTCATCGATTTCCCGCTGCGCCGCAGAACTCTGAGCAACAGACTCTTGCTGCGCCTCTGGTGTGCTTCTGCCGCCGCGCCCCTTTCTTGGTGTTGAGGCAGCACTTCGCTTTTTTCTTCCCGCAGGACGAATATCAGAAAGCGAATGGCGGAACTTATCCTGCTGGAAAAGAGGATGCAAGGACTCAATTCCTGTGGTTTGGGCAAGCGCAAGAACCGCATCGTCCACTGATTCAATAATAAGCCGCTTGCCCTTATTTTCTGCCTCGCGCTTCAAGAGCTGAAAATTCCCCGCCGACTCTTTCAGTGAGGACCCCTTCGGGATCACCAGCACCACTTCATCGTCCTTGAGGGCTGCAATTTTTTCCGCGAGGGAAGAGACGGACTCTCCTTTTTCGACAAAAATCTTTACCATATTTGCCTTCCTTGTTCTTCAAAGCTATTACTTACTTCGCGACGATGAGGGGAGTAGCCCCTTCGCTAAGTATTGTACCCTATTTTCTTTCCATAGTACACCATTCCCATCCTAGGTCATCGCGCCAAGCCAGCGGAGACGGCGGCGGAGGAGAATGTTGAGCGACTCCTCTCCTCTGTCATAATAAAATGAGAAAAATGGGGCGAGCGAGAACAACAATGGCGCGCTGTTTTCTTCAGTCGCACTCATCCCGTGGGGGAGAGAAATATCCGCCGCCTCGAGAAATGCAGCGAGCGGAGGACTGAGAATACGGAACGAAGGAAGAAACGCCGAGGGGGCGAGTGGATTCCCCAGAAGAGCGCAGCCAACAACTGTCCTCGCACGCGATCTCTCTAACTGACGCAGTTCCTTTGCCACCTGCTCCTCGAGACTACGCAATATGCCGTGCAGTTTTGCTACCGCAGAATCCCGCAACGCCCCGCCCGTGTAGAGAAAATAGAGTTCTTGCGCAAGTTCTGGAGAAATTTTCATATCCCGAGAAATACGTGCTGTAAAATCTGCAAGCGTTACCCGTGAATGCGCTCTCGTGGGAATACTTGTGCCCAACCGCCGCGCGGGAAAATGCGCGAGACTCAAAACGCCATCGTCCAATACCACCAGCGAAAAAGGGCGTGAGAGTACGCGAGCGAGCACTTCCCCACATGCCTGCAGGCGATCGGTGAAAAACACCCGTTCCCGACTCCGCAGAAAAGGACGCAACCGCTCATAGAGAACGCGCGGTGCGAATGTGAAGAGGAGTGGCAACGTAAGCTTCCTGACGCGGAGGCGGGAAAGCAAGGGAAGTGGTTTTCCGCTTGCCATGCACGTTCCTACTTTTCCTGACACCAGTACTACTTCTTCTTCGGATATTCCAAAGCGCTTCGCGGCGGCGGCGCGGGCAGTATGCACAAGACGCGCAGCTTCTCTTCCTAGAAAATCTTCCACCTCCGCAACAGAGACTGGGCGGCTACTATCATGAGAAAAGGAAAGAGAAAAGTGATGCGCCGAAGAGAGTGTGGGATGCAGAACCACCAGAAGAGGAATGCGGGCGGTAAGGGCGCGAGCGCGGGCAAGAAAAATGTGCGTGAGCGCGTGCGCAGGGCCGAAAAGGTGCAATACCCTTTTCCGCGAGAGAAAGAACGAAGAAGGCCGAACCGCATAGCCGCGAGTTACTTCAAGGACAAGTAGTTTTTGCGGGCTCTTCATACCAGCGCCGCGCGGATTCTCCTTACACCCGCGCCCACCGACTCTTCTTTGAGAATACGAATCCCGCCAATCTCCCCAGTAGCACGAACGTGGGGGCCGCCGCAAAATTCCTTACTATAAGCATCCTCGAGGGAGCGCCCCACATAGTACACCTTTACCACAGGAGGATATTTTTCCCTGAAAAAGTAAAGCGCACCCGTTCGCTTCGCTTCCTCAATCGGAAGCTCCACATAGTTGACCGGAAGGTTTTCTCTTATCTTCTGATTCACAATTTCTTCTACTTTCCGCTTCTCTTCCTCGGTAAGCTTTCGGGGAAATGAAAAGTCAAAGCGTGTCCGTTCAGCAGTAATATCAGAGCCCCGCTGTTGCACCTCAGGCCCCAGCACGTCACGGAGCGCTTGCTGGAGCAAATGTGTTGCGGTGTGGAGACGCACCACCTTTGCAAGCTCCTCGCGGTCCCCCGCCTTCAATTCTCCTGTATCCAACACGAGACCATGCCCGCCAAACTTTTTTTCCTTGCCCGCGCGAGAAATGCGTTGATGCTCATGAAACGCCTCCTCATAAGCAGCACGCAGCTTTGTATCTTCAAAAGGAATACTAAGTTTTCTGAGAGTATCAAGGTAGACCTCTACAGGAACGCCGTAACTTTGATACACATCAAATCCAACCCTTCCCAGCTCTTCATACGAATAATGCCCCCCGCGCTGGAAGCGCTTTTGCAATTCCCGCTCGCCGCGGCGGAGCGCCGAGGTAAATTTTGCCCGTTCTTCTTCAAATACTTCTTCCACAGGAGCTGTCACAATTTCGGGATAGAACTGCCCATAGTTCTCCTTGACGAGGGAAAAAAGGTGCACACTTTCCGGAATTTCAAACGCAATAATGCGGCGCAGAAGGCGGCGGAGGACATAGCCCTGCTCTTTATTCGAGGGGCGAATTCCATCAGCGACAAGAAACACTGCCGCACGAGCATGGTCTGCGAGAATGCGCCGCTTGGATGCTGCAAGGTCGCTCGGCAGCGCCGCGATAAGCGGAGCAAAAAGATCTGTGGCAAAAACTGAGTCCCTCTTTTCTACAACCATCGCAAGTCGCTCCAGTCCCATTCCAGTATCTACTCCGGGTTGCGGGAGCGGCGAAAGAGTGCCGTCGCGCGCGCAGTAGTATTGATTAAAGACCAAGTTCCACACCTCCACCGCCTCCTCTCCCACACGCACAAAAATTTCTGTGGTAGGACCGCAGGGACCTTCCGCGCCGGTAGGGCCCCAAAAATTATCTTCTCTCCCATAGGTACGAATAGTACCAACGCCCAGTGATTTCCAAATACGTTCCGATTCAGTATCCCTCGGCACCTCGTCGTCTCCCTGAAAAATGCTCACATAGTCAATGTGCAATCCCAATTTCTGTACCAAAAACTCGTACGCGTAGTGAATTGCCTGTTCCTTGAAATAGCCGCCGAAGGAAAAATTTCCCAGCATTTCAAAAAACGTGAGGTGAGATTCGTCGCCTACTGCATCAATATCCGAAGTACGGAAACACTTCTGCACCGATGCAGTATTGGGGGATCCAAAATCTTTTACCGCATCAGCCTTCCCTACAAAATAGGGCTTAAACTGCTGCATGCCTGCCGTGGTAAAAAGTACAGAGGGGTCATCAGGAATAAGCGACGAGGAAGGGACAACCACATGGTCACGCTTTGCAAAGAATGAGAGGAATATTTGCCGAATATCCTGCACGGACATCATAAACACTATCCCAAGCTTTCAAAATCTTCCAGCGCTTTCGCGCGATGGTGCTCGCGAATTTTTTCCAGTGCCTTTGCCTCAATCTGGCGAATACGCTCACGCGTGACACCGAACACTCTACCTACTTCCTCGAGGGTATGAGTAATGCCATCATCAAGGCCAAACCGCATCTTCAGTATTTTCTGTTCTCGCTCGGAAAGATCATTGAGAATTTCCCGAATAAGGTCGCGGGCAAGCGCGCGGGCAGTCAACTGCGAAGGCGTCGCGCTCGACTCGTCTGCGATAAAATCGGAAAGTGTAGAATCTTCGTCGTCACCTACCGGCGATTCTATCGAGAGTACCTCTTGGGAAATTTTCTGTATCTGGCGCACTTTTTCCGGCCGTAAGCCCATCTCGATCGCAATTTCTTCGGTGAGCGGCTCCCTGCCGAGCTCCTGAATAAGGCGTCGTCGTGCCTGCGTATACTTTGAAATCGTCTCCACCATATGCACAGGGATGCGGATGGTGCGAGAAAAGTCAGCAAGCGCGCGGGTAATCGCCTGCCGAATCCACCATGTCGCATAGGTAGAAAATTTAAACCCTTTCCGATAATCAAACTTCTCCACCGCGCGGGCAAGGCCAATATTCCCTTCTTGGATAAGGTCAAGCAAGCTCAAATTGGGGGTGCGGTTAATGTAGCGCTTCGCGATGGACACCACAAGGCGCAAATTTGCCTTAATCAGTTTTTGCCGCGCGAGCTCATCACCAGCCTCCACCCGCTTTGCAAGCTCCTGCTCCTCTTTTTTAGTGAGAAGCGGTACTTTGCCAATCTCCTTCAGGTAAAGTTGCACCGCATCAGGGAGCTCATCAGAAATCTCTACTGCTTTCTCAAGTTCGCTCTTGCTAATTTCTCCCCTGTCCGACTGGAGAAGCTGTACTGTATCAATGACACGAATGCCCTCTCGCTCCAGCTCATCATAGATAGTATCCAGAAAGGCAATGTCCTTTTCCACACGAGGGAAAAAGTGAATAATCTCAGCATCCGTCACAAAGCCGCGGGGCTTCCCCTGCGCAATAAGCTCCGCTAAAGCTTCGCGGTACTGCGCTTCCTTCTTTGCAGAACGCTGCCGCGCAGCCGTGCCGTGCCGCGCAGGGCGGCGAGAGGTTTTTTTGCTTTTCTCTTTGCTTTTTGCCGATTTCGCAGTTGCCTTCTTTTTTGTCAGTTGCCGCGAGGGTTTCCGCTTTTTTGCAGAAGATTTCTTCGCAGCAGCACGGCTGGCATTTTTTTTGCTTGAAGTTAGCCGCTGCACCGCAGGCTTCTTCTGATTTTTCTTCTGATTTTTCTTCGAGGAGTTAGTTTTTCGCGCCATTGTGATGCCGCCGCTCATGGATATAGCGATTGAGCTGCTCCAAGAGCGCAGAAAGTCTCTGCTCGTCCCCTTTGGACTCTGCTTCCCGCACCGTGCGGGCAATTTCACGATAGAGCTTTTTCTCATGCTCACTATAGAGGACTTGCTTCAATGATGCAATCTCTGCGTCCTCTACCTCAGCCATTCCCGCGCGGAGGATAAGAAAGCTAAGCAAAGCATCAAGTTTCGGGTCATCCTCCGCGCGGCGCGCGCCGGCACGGAGCAAAGAAAGCGCCTGCTGATAGCGCGCAGGGAAGAAGGGCTCCACATCTTCAAGGATAGAAAAATCCTCACGCCGCAGCGCCGCCGCAAGAAGTAATTGTGCCGCTTTCTCTGCACGCGACGCTTTCGGAAGGCTACCAGGAAAAGTATCCTCTGCGACATCAGAGCGCTGCTGCAGAGAAGGAGTTATTTGTTCAAATTCTTCCATAAGTGCGTGCTCCGCAATTCCCGTGCGGGCACTTAGTTCTTTAATCCACAAGTTGCGCTCCACAGAACTTTGCACCGCATGGAGCTTCGCGAGTATCGCGCGAACTCCTTTCTTAAGCGCAAGAAACGCATCAGGAGTGTCGCCCTGCGGCACAGCTCCTAAATAGCGCTGCAAATAGAAGTCCAACACAGGGCGGGCGGAAGCGAATAATTTTTTGAGCGCAGCCGCGTCCCGGAGCGCAACTTCAGCAGGATCCTTCGCGCCCTCCTCATCGCCAAAAACCACCACGCGAACGTGGAAATCTTCGCGGAGCGCAAGCTCTATGGCACGCTCGCCTGCAGCAAGCCCTGCGGCATCATTATCAAAACAAAGCACTACCCTTTCCGAAAGCCGCCGCAGGATACGGAGATGGTCAGCAGTAAGCGCCGTGCCAGAAGCTGCCGCGACATTCCGTACGCCTGACTGCCATGAGAGCAAAAAATCCGTTTGCCCTTCCACCAAAATTACCTCTCCCTGTTCACGGATAAACGGCTTCGCCTTGAAAAGGCCGTAGAGAACCCGGGACTTATTGAAAATTGGAGTTTCGGGACTGTTGAGGTACTTGCCAGTACGATCCGAAGCGAGGCGCGGAAGAATCCTTCCAGTAAATCCCACCACTTTCCCAAAATGGTCGTGAATGGGAAATATAATTCTCCCACGGAACCGGTCGATTTGTAATCCTCGTTCGGTTTTCACCGCGAGGCCTGCACGGAGAATGTCGTCGGGGCGAAAACCCAAATTGATAAGATGCAGCAGCAGCGCATCGCGCTCCGGGGGCGCAAACCCAATGCCAAACTCTGCAACAGTCTCCTGCGATATTCCCCGCTCCCGCAAATATTCTCGCGCTTCCCGGGAGCGGGCAAGCGCCTCCTGAAAAAACTTCGCCGCCGCAATGTGAATATCGTAGAGTACGCCCGCCTGTCGATACTCCTCGGGACTTACCCGCTTGAGCACCACCCCAGTGCGCTCCGCAAGGATCCGGAGAGCGTCGCGAAATTCTATGTGCTCATAGCGTTCCAAGAAGCTAAACACATCGCCGCCCAAACCACATCCGAAGCAGTGCCAACTCTGCCGCTCCGGCGACACCATAAACGAAGGCGTTTTCTCTTTATGGAACGGGCACAACGCTTTCCAGTTTTTTCCCGCAGGCTTCAGTTCAAGATACTCCCGGAGAAAGGCGACGATATCGAGCTTTTCTTTAATAAGCTCGGCCGGGGAGCGCGTCATTGCCCCTATTCTAGGGGAAAATGCCATCAAGAGCAAATCGGAAGCTACTCGGGGAACAATACCCCAAGCCCCCAGATAATCAACAACCCTGCCAGGATACTCGCCAAATGCGCCAACTCCAGCTTACTTGTTTTGTGCCGCAACTCCGGCAGCAGGTCAGAAACCGCAATGTAGAGAAACATTCCTGCCGCAAACGCGAGGAGTCCACCCAGTAGAGGCGTGATCCAAGGGAGGAGAAAATAGCCCACGATGGCACCTCCCACCGAAGCAAGTGCGGAGAGGAAGTTGTAGAGGATAATTTTTCCTTTCGCGTAGCCGGAATGAAGTAGCACCCCGAAGTCGCCAATTTCCTGGGGCACCTCATGCATAAAAATCGCAAGGGTAGTTGCAATCCCTGCCTGCGTCCCCACTGCAAAACTGAGCGCGATTACCACGCCGTCAATAAAATTATGCACTGTGTCGCCAAAAATGACTGTTGCCGAGAAGCTGTGGAAGTCGCAGGATTCCTGATTGTGGCAATGGTGCCACTGCAACACTTTTTCAAACACAAAGATAGTGAGAATGCCCGCAATGATGAGCCATGCCGCCTGCCCGCCCGCTGGAGAAGCAAATGCCTCGGGGAGAAGATCGAAAAACGATGTTGCCAGAAGCGACCCTACCGCGAAACTTACCAGCACAAGCGAGAGGCGGCGCGCGATATTTTCCTTCCAAAGGAGGAGAATGCCGCCGAAAAGCGATGCTACCCCTCCACAAATGCTCGCGGCAAGAATTTGCAGCAACATGGGAATTAGTATACGCGCGAACCGAGCAAAAAGCCAGCGCTACCTTGCCAACAGACAAAATTTCTGGTATTTTCTGTGAAGCATCTTTCCCGCAGGGGCACCACCTGCCAAGGAGAGGAACTACGTTGGACGCTTTCCGACGTCTCCCGCGCTACACGCTCCTCGAAGTCACCGCAGAAATCGGCGACCCTCCCCACCCGATCGTCGTGCAAGGATGGGTCGCGCAGGAAGATTGCCACTGCATTGTACTCGCCCTCCGGGCACCGCGCGCCAAAGTGCGCATCCCGCGGCGAGCCATCCGCAACGTCCACAAAGTGCCGCCCCGACCCAGCCACAATGCCCGTGCTTAACGCACGGGCATTTTTCCTCCCCTGGCGCCAGCGGCATACTACGAAGAAAGCACGGACAGCAGCCAAGAACGATACTCTTCATTCGGCGCCACAGAAATCTTTGCAATGCAGGGAATGGTGTAGGGATGAAGCCGCGCTACTTCCTTGGCGAGCGCGGCAAATTTGCGTGCGGTTGTCTTTGCAAACATCGCTACTTCCTTTTCTTCCACTCGTGACCCTTGCCAGGTATAAATGCTCTCGAGGGGAAAAATATTCACGCATGCAGCAAGTTTATTTGCTACCAAGGTGCGGCCAATTCGCCGCGCAACACGACGGTTGGGGAAAGTAATATATGCCACTACAATATGTGCCTTCTTCTTCACAGAGCGGGATACGGGAATCGAACCCGCGTCTCTAGCTTGGGAAGCTAGCGTACTACCACTGTACTAATCCCGCGCGGGATTGGCAGCTCCGCTGTTATTGTGGCCAGCATCATCCGTGCCGTCAACCCCGCCAGAAACGAACGGTACGAACCGAAAGCCGGGAAATTGCTCTTTGGTGTAGTGATCGCTCGCGTGCTTCTTTATCAGCACCACTGTATTGCCGATAGGAACTACTATCCTCCCGCCTACGCGCAACTGACGCTTCCAAACAAGCGGCACCTCATTTTCCAGTGCAGCTGCGCAAATAATTTTGTGGAAGCCGTCGACAGGGTACGCCTCGCGCGGCGCGCCTGAGGAAGCATCAGCACAAAGAATCATCGTGATGTTTTTCGAGAGAAAATGGTATTTTTCCACATTGCGACGCGCCATCTCACATAGCGCAGGGATGCGTTCAATCCCTACCACAAAAGGTGAAACCGCTTTCTCGGGTACATCGAGCAAGTTGCGCGCCGTCACGTAAGACAAGATCGCTGTCTGCCATCCGGAGCCTGCTCCAATATCGAGCACTCGCTCCCCCTGCCTTGGCGCAAGCAATTCCAGCATAAACGCGACGGTGAGCGGCTGCGAGATAGTCTGCCCCGCACCAATGGGGAGCGGCTCATTCACATACGCGCGGTTTGCCAAATTCTCCGGCACAAAATCCCGGCGGTCGATCGCGCGGAATGCATCAATAAGTTCCTGTGTGCGGAGATAACCTCCTTCCACAAGCGCGTCCACCAAACGATTGTGTGCTTCAGATGCCATAGCTACTCTTCAGTAACAAAGCGTACCCTCTCGCCATCCCAATAAAGACGCGAGGAGAATATCCAAATGCGATGGTGCTGTTTTTCCGCACGGAGCCAGTCATCAAACGTAATTCCCCTCTTCGCAAGCTCGGCACGCAACACCTCACGCTCAGCACGCGGATCAAGTACATAAGTGCGAAATTCCTGCTGCGTCATATTAAAAAAGTTTTGCGCGAGGGCGAAGGCGCGATTGTTTTGTTCCGCACGGTGTGCTACCTCATCAAGGCGAGTGCGCAACTCATCCGCAGGAAGCAAAGCTCGATTCGCCGCGGCGATAAGCTTCTGATTAATCAGCTCGTTCAAATTCACAACACGAAGCTCGAGCGGGGAAGAAGGAGTAAACAGAGGATACTCCTGCGAATTATTCTCTGACACAGAGAGCGAACGATATACTACAGCGGCGTAGTAGGGATAAGAAATATCCTTTGCCCAAATAAAAGAAAAATCTACAAGGGCGACAGGGTAATAACCTGACGAGAAGGCAATAAACAAAAGAAAAGCGCCGAGAACGATAGAGAAAAAAACTGCGTAATGGGATCTTTGCAACTTCATCGCCGTTCCTGCTGAGAAGTTCCAGGGACCAACAAAAGCATTTTCTCATTCCGCTTTCTATAATGGAACCGGGATCGGAGCTCTTTTACCACATTTTCTGGAACCTGGTAGTAGCGAAGCTGTCGACGAATTTTCTCCTGTGCTTCTTTGAGTCTCTGTGCCTCTTTCTCAAGGAGTCCTGCGCGGGCCGCCAGTTCATTCCTATACGACCATGAGCTCCCTAGATAAGAGAAAAACGCGAACCCGCCACCTACCAAAAGGAGAAATAGCATAACTACAGCAAAAGCCTTCCCAATGCCGCGAAGCATCAATCCTATTATACCCGAAGAATTCCCCGGTTGCCGCATTGCTTGTGAAAAGAGAAATATACGGTAGCATACAGGTATGCGGCTCAGCAACATACGGAATTTTGTCATCATTAGCCACATCGACCACGGGAAATCGACGCTCGCAGACCGCTTCCTTGAAGTTACTGGCACTGTGAGTGCTGAAAAGCTCAAGCCGCAATACCTTGACGCAATGGAAGTGGAACGCGAGCGCGGCATCACGATAAAAATGGCGCCCGTGCGTATGTGCTACCAATTGCAGGGAAATAAATATTTTCTCAATCTTATCGATACCCCCGGCCATTCCGACTTTTCCTATGAAGTATCGCGTGCGCTCGCGGCGGTAGAGGGGGCCGTACTGCTCGTGGACGCCACACAAGGAATCCAGGCCCAAACAATCGCAAACCTGCGAATGGCAAAAGAGGCAAATCTCACTATCATCGGGGCGGTGAACAAAATTGACCTTAACCCGCCCCATCTTCCCGAAACAATCCAAGCAGTTGCAGAACTCCTCGGGGTCTCCGAAGATGCCATCCTCAAAATATCGGGCAAGACTGGCGAGGGTGTGGCAGCTCTCCTCGAGCGCATCATAACCTGCGTGCCGCCCCCTGCGCCGAAAGGAGGAGGCACAAAAGCCCTCATCTTTGATTCTTTCTACGATGAACACAAAGGTATCATTGCCTCAGTGCGTGTAGTTCATGGCTCACTCCAGGCCACAACGCCGCTCTTTCTTGCATCTTCAGGGCAACGATGCAAGGTGAAAGAAGTAGGATTTTTCTCCCCTTCGCTCACGCGATGTACAACTTTGGAGGAGGGAACTATTGGCTATCTCGCTACCGGTATTAAAGATCCAGATCTGGTACGTATCGGTGACACCATCACAGATAATCCCGCCGCACCTCCCCTTCCCGGTTACAAGCCACCTCTTCCCGTAATGTTTCTTTCCCTCTATCCAGACCAAGACACTGACTACGAAGAACTTAAAACTGCCTTAGGAAAACTGCGGCTTAATGACGCAGCGCTGTCATTCCAGCCAGAAACAAGCCCGGCTCTCGGCAAAGGATTTAAAGTAGGATTTCTCGGAAAACTGCATTTCGAAATTACAATGCGGCGACTGGAAGATGAATTTCATCTCTCTTGCATTACTAGCTTTCCCTCGGTCGCCTATCGCGTGCAACATCAAGGAACCGCCACTACAATCACGCAACCAAAAGACTTCCCTGAGAAACCGGAGAAGGTCTATGAGCCAACCATCGCGATTGATATCGTTACGCCGGAAGAGCGATTGCAAAATATTCTCAGTATCGCAAATCACTATCACCTCAGCGTGCACGCGATCGAAAATATCGGCAGGCAAGTTCGGGTGCGCGGCACAATGCCGATGGAGGAACTCCTTCGCGATTTTGACGACGCGCTCAAGTCTGCCTCTTCAGGATTTGCATCATTCAGCTATACCCAAGCTGCCCCCGCACCCGTCAAAGCCACAAAACTGGAAATTCTCCTCAACGATGAAGTGGTGAGTTCCCTCACAAGAATTGTGCGTGAGGACGAGCTCGCGCGGGAAGCACGGAGGACCGTAGAACGCCTTCGAGAGCTCCTCCCAAGACGACAAGTGGCGCAAAAGATACAAGCCCGCGCGCACGGGCGAATTATCGCGCGAGAACAAATTCCTGCGCTAAGAAAAGATGTCACGGGCTACCTCTACGGAGGCGACCGCACAAGGAAAATGAAACTTTGGAAAAAGCAGAAGGAAGGAAAGAAAAAACTTGCCAAGACTGTGCGCGTACGAATTCCTCCCGAAGTATTTCGGGAGCTTCTCAAAAAATCGCGCTAAATTCGCTGGAGCGTAAGGTGGAGAACAACGCGGCGGGGCCCGTCATCTGAGGCGGCATACTCAAACACCGGCAAATTATTCTCCTTCCAGATAAATCCGACAGGGGCACTTATCTCAACACGGTAGGAGGCACTGCTTCCCGGCTGACGCTCAAGGACAAACTGGTACTCTTGTCCCTCGTGGGGAGGAACGAGAAGCTTCCTCGTATAGTCAATTGTCGCCGACTTTCTCCTCCCGCGCCGCACTTCCATCCAGAAGCCAAATACATTCTTCCCGCTCTCCTCAAAGCTCTGCAGTGCAGGGTAACTCAAATAATCTTGTGTGGTGCGCTCAATCTGCGCCACGAGCGGATCTTCATTCTGCTCTTCGTCGCCAGATGCGTCGAGGCCACGGAGGTGCTTTTCCACTCCTCCTTTGAAATACTCAAGCTTTGTCCCTTGTGGAGTATATACCTTGAGATAGCTTTTGTGGGTTGCACGGTGCCACCAGTAGCTGCTGCGAAATCCCTCGTGCTTTTTCTCGATCACGAGGTGATCGCTCACTGTGCCGTCTTCTCCAACTTGACTCTGGAGAAATACATTCGTATTCACAAAGAGGTCTGTTTTCTGCCCCCCAATGTTTGCAGAAGCAACCGCAAGATAGTCGCCGTAAAATCCGTGCTCCAACGGAAACACCTCCCCTGTCAGCTGGAAAGATGAGAGCGCCGTCTGCAATTCGGCATCCCGCACATAGATTCTTACCTTTCCCTGTGTAACCCACTTGCGCGCCGCATCAATTAAAAGTCGCTTCTTTACCTCGTCGAGTGCGGCGAGGCGTTGCACTAGTGCCTCAAAAAACTTCTGCTCTACTTCTTTCGGGTTTTCGCTCTTGTGAGCACGCGCTTTTTGAATTTGAGCCTGCAGCTCGGTAATCAGGTTATCTGCATCAAAGGTAAGATCGAACGAGGAAACCTCCACAGGGCCAGTAATGCGGAGGAGGTCGGCAACCGCGCTGCCGCTCACGCCGATTGCGGCATCAAATTGCCGCTTTTTCGGATTCGCAAATGACGAATTATCGAGAAAGGAAAGAAATTTTTCCGCAGAATCAGGAAAATTGAGGAACCAATTCGCGTCCGCCGCGCCCCATGTACTCATAATCGCCTGAAGGGGGCGGGGAGGGACAACACGCAGGGAAAGCTCTTTGTCCACTTTTGCGGTGTCAACCACGCGTATATTCTCAATATTGCCGCGCTGGAGAGTAACTTCAAGATAGCTTCCCACAAAACCTCCCCCAGGGCGAAGTTCGGATGGATTTTCTAGCATGACAGCAATCAGGCGAGGATGTTGGTCTTCAAGCCACGCCACAAGGCGGTCGAGCAATACGCGCATTTTTTGAATGTCAAACCCAAATGAGAAGAAATCAGAAGCGTCGTAGACAAGAGAGGTCTGTAGTTTTTTCGCCAATATCTCCACATTCCTTCCATGCTCCTCCGCAGCACGGAGATCATCACGAAGCTCCCGAAGGGCACGGAGAAGCGCATCTCCCTGCTGAGTAAAAAGAAGCTCAGGGATCTCAACCAAAAACTTGTCCGACCGATCAAAAAATTGCAAAAGCGAACTGACAAACTGCTGCAATTCAACAATTCCTTTCCGCCCCTCGCCAAGAAACGAAAAGAAAGCGTCACGGAGAAAATCAATCTTCGCAAGGAACGGCTTATCGCTAGAAAATACCTCCTGAAGATTGCGTGAAATGCCACGAAGCTGTGACTTTCCTTCCTCAGAAGCAAGTTCTTTAAAGCTTTGCGCAGAAACCTGTAAGCGCTGGAACTCATCAAGAAAAGAAGTGGTAACTCTACTTTGGTAACTTGATGAATCAAGTACAAACGCGCCTGCAGTAAGAATCAGCAACACTGCCGCCACCACAGCCGCCCATCCTCTTCGCGCCCACCTTCGGGGCGAAGAAAGGGTTGGAAGAGAATGCTCCTGCCGCGCGCGAAAGAACCGCCTGAATGCACGGCGTTTCCGCTTTGTGCGAGAAGAAGGCGGCAAAATGTCATAAAATTGAGGAGGTGTGTGGCGAGAACTCATAGAAAACTTACTGGTAGTATACTCTATCTTTTACGCGAAAATCTAAATACTGCAATTTGCCTGCCCGAGCGAAAGCTCCTTCATGGTAAAAGGCTGCACGGAGCACTTCTTCCAGGCCATCGGCAGGAAAACGGAGCGAGAAAAGAAGACGAGGGCCGTGGGGGATGTTCACTTCCACTTCTTCCTTCGCTACCGACCGCAACGCAATTTCATATTCCGAGAATGGCGATGCGTGGAGGACACGCAGCACTGAAAGGAGGTTAGAGAAAATCCGCCGCGGCAGCACTGTGCTGCCGATCGGGCGTTGCCGTTGCGCATAGTCATCAATAGTAGCAATCAAGTTTCCGTCCGCGCGGAGCGCTTTCCGGAAAAGCACCCCGTTCTCATCAATCCAGCCACACCACGGCACCGGCGCAGTGTGAAAACACCATACTGCGCGCGGAATGCGGCGTGCCACGACAAGATAAAGCACATGGTCCTTATAGTGCTTCTCTGCCGCGATAGAAGTAAACTCTGGAGGCAGAAGGCTAGCAGGATAGCGCGCAGGCCATGAGAAAAAGTGCTGAGCGCCCCATAATTTTTGCCACCAGCCTGCGTTGCGGAGCGACTTTTGGAGTAAGGCGACAAGATCGTCAGGCGGAGGAAGTGGGAGTGTAAGCGGAGAATGCTCGGGTGGTGTTTTCTGGAGAAACTGGAAAGAATTGATGCGGAAGAGAGAAGAAAAACGGAGTATCCATAGCACGCCACCAAGCAGCGCCATTACGCCCACGACAACGAGTATTTTCCTCCGCTGTGCTCTGCGTCGCGCACGTTCTCTGTAGTTCAATGTTGCTCCATTGCGTCTTCGCCTCGTTTTCCGCCACATAGCAGTTACGGCACAA
This sequence comes from uncultured Candidatus Saccharibacteria bacterium, assembly GCA_964403045.1. GTDB lineage: Bacteria > Patescibacteriota > Minisyncoccia > UBA6257 > 2-01-FULL-56-20 > CAYOEP01. Next base: position 736 of record CAYOEP010000005.1, on the reverse strand, counting down.
GGACACGCTTGATAAGTGGATTAATGCGCGTGAGGATTTCATAGGGAATGGTATCCGCCTGTGCCGCGAGCAGCGTTGCTTCCTGCGTCGCATTGCCTGACTTCCCGATCAGCACCACTTCGTCTCCCTGCTTGCAAGGAATCCCCGATACATCCACCACAATCAAATCCATCGACACTCGCCCGAGAATCCGTGCCCGTTTTCCCCGCACCAGCACCGTTCCCCGCGAGGAGAGCAGACGAGGAAGCCCGTGCCAATAGCCAATGGGAATAACCGCAGCGCGGGTAGGAGCAGCAACGCGCTCCACTAAGTCGTATCCTACAAACGCCCCGCGAGGAAGATTTTTCACCTCGCTGATGAGCGCCTTCCAACGCAGTACAGGACGCAAGCCAATCTGATCGCCCATCTGCAGCTCCAGCTCGCGTGAAGGATAAATGCCATAGAGCCCAATTCCAATCCGAACCGCCCCGAGATGATATTTCTTCTTGAGCAGTGTCGCACCTGTAGCTGCAGCATGCAATACTGCGTTCTTGAGATAACCTTCCTGGCGCAGCTCCCGTACTGCGCGCAAAAATTTTTCAAACTGCACTTCTGTGTACGTTGGATAATTAACATCCTTCGCGGAAGCAAAGTGGGTGTAAACGCCACATAATTTCGCAGCGATCTCTTTGCCGCCGCGCCGCAACAGGCGTATCACGCGAGGCACCTCTGCAGCAAAAAATCCCTGCCGATGCAT
>CAYOEP010000004.1:0-26226 GCA_964403045.1 uncultured Candidatus Saccharibacteria bacterium | reverse complement strand
ACGCCTGACAACATTCCGGAGGGGCGCGCGACGCGGCAAACCTATACCAATCTTGCTGACGGGGTGTACTATTTCCACATTAAAGCGCTCCGCGACGGAGTATGGGGCGGGGTGACGCACTATGCAGTCAAGATTGACACCACGCCGCCCGCCAAGTTTCCCATCCAAATTTTCCCTTCTTCCCGCACTGCGTCAAAAAAGATTGTCGCGGATTTTTCCACGACAGACGCCCTCTCCGGCGTAGACCACTATGAGGTGGCGGTGATTCCCCTTACCCCGAAGGAGGACAAGAAAGAAGCGGCGGCAGAGCCGTTCTTTGTGGAGGCGGAATCTCCCTTCAATGCGGATTTGGATTTGGGCACGTACGATGTCGCGGTTATTGCCTACGACAAGGCAGGGAACGCGGTTCAGTCCACGCAGCGGGTGTACGTGGTGGAAAAAATTTTTGAGTTTGTGCAGGATCGCGGCATTCGGATAAGCGGGTTTATTGTCCCGTGGATTGGCATTTGGATAGGCGGCGGTGTGCTCTTGCTGTTACTCCTCCTTCTGGTGGTGATATTGTGGCGACACCATCGGGGTCTTGAAGAGCGCAGAAAGAGCCGCGAACTCCCCGAAGAAATACGCCGCCAGCTTCAAGAGCTCGCGGAGTTGCGAAAACTCTACCAGCGGCGGCCTCCTCACGGCCAGGGCGCAGGCGCAAAACTTGGCGCATTGCTGCTTGCTATGGCTCTCACAGGGATGACATTCTTCTCACTGGTGGGCGCCCCTCCGGCACGCGCAGAGGAAGGGCATACCCTTTCTCCGCCGCTGGTGACAATGGTGTCGCGGCATATTTCCAATCAGGAGCTCTTCTATATCGGCGGCGTTGCAGATGTGCGGGACAGCATGGTGGTGGTATATTTGCAGAATGTGCAGACTGGCGCAACGGTAAGCGCGGCAACAAAAGTAGACAAAGAAGGCAAGTGGTTCTACTCGCATCCATCATTTCTTACCAGCGGGAGATATCTTCTCTGGGCGCAGATGAAAGTGGGAGAGGAAATGAGCCCGCCGAGTCCCCAGATTACTCTTACCGTTTCTCCTACCGCAATTCAGATTGGCGCTTCCCGTATCAGCTATGAAACGCTCTACCTGATTATCGCAGTTTTCCTCGCGCTCGTTCTTCTCGTCCTCGTGGGCGTGGGCGCGATGCTTGCAGTTCGTATTCGGCGCAAGCGGCAGCATCTTGCTGAGGAGCTCCGTGCGGTGGAAGAATCATTGAAGCGTGGATTTGCGATGCTGCGCCGCGATATTGAGGCAGAGCTAGAGCTTATTCACGACATCAAAATGACCAAGAAGCTTTCTGACGAGGAACAGCAGCGAGAGCAGCGCTTGCTCCGTGATCTCGAGCGAATCAAGAATTATCTCGGAAAGGAAATTTGGGAAGTGGAACAGGAAGTGGAGTGAGCTACTCTTTTCCTTCCCAGAACGGCTCAAAATTTCGTTGGGGCACTTTGCCATCTTTTTGGATGCAGGTGAGGCGGAGACATCCCTTTTCATCGAGAGAGGCTTCGAGGAGCTTTATTCTCTTTCCCCGCGCAAGCGTGTAGACGCCGGGTTCGGGATTGAGCGCCCGTATTTTGCGGTCCAGCTCGGACGCACTGGTTCCCAACTCTATCGCGCGTCGCAGGTGGTCGAGAGGAATATAGCCATCTTCGGAAGAAAACTTTTTGGTGTAGGTGGCTGCTTGCTCTTGTTGGGGGGATGGAGTTGCTGTGCCTTTGGCAATGCGAGGGAGTGTTTGCAAGAGAAGAATACCTCCAAGTTCTGCAAGCTGCAGAGTAAGCGACTTTGTGGTAGCGCGCGCGGGGTCATAGGTAGCGAGACGCTGTTGTGCCAGGAGAGGCCCATGATCGGTTTTTTCGTCGAGCTGGTAGATTGTTACTCCTGTTTCTGGTGCGCCGAGGAGGATTGCAGTTTGGATTGGCGTAGGCCCTCGTAGTTTGGGGAGGAGGGAGGGATGTACACCGATGGTGCCGTAGCGGGGTTGGGCGAGTAGCCATGCAGGAAGGATTTTTGCGTAGGCGGCAACGACGAAAAGCTCTGCGCGGGCAAGCAGGGGATTGTGACGAAGCTCAGTAACTCGGCGAGGCTGGAGAACAGGAATCTGATACTTTTCTGCAACTAGCTTTGCAGGCGGCTTAGTGAGCACTTGTTTTCGCCCCGCCGGCTTATCTGGATTGCATACGACCGCAAGCGGAATGACATTCTCCTCTGCGAGATGGGTAAGGATTGTCGCGGCGAAAGATGGAGTGCCGAAGAATACGAAGGAGGGGATATTACGCTGCTTGGTCATCATTGGGAGAAGCGATTTGGTGCACATTTTTGGCGCGGTCGATGAAGAGTTTGCCGTTGAGATGGTCCACTTCGTGCTGGAAGACTTTCGCAAGCAGGCCCCAGGCTTTTATTTTTATTTTCTTCCCTTCTTTTGTATAGCCCTCGAGTACCACCCTTGCGGGGCGGGTAACTTCTCCGTAGATGCCCGGCACACTGAGGCATCCTTCTTCCATGGTTGACTTTTCGTTTGACTGCTTGACGATTTTGGGATTGAAAATTGCATAGAATTTTATTTTTCCTTGCGCATCAGGTACTTGCGCTACGAAAACACTTCTATCCAATCCAATTTGGTTTGCGGCAAGCCCGATGCCGTTGGCGCGCTTCATTATCTTCCGCATTTCTTCTATGAGGAGGCGTCGCTCGCGGATTGGCACTGCGGCAAAGTCAAACTCTTTCGTGGGAGTCCGCAGAAATTTTTCTTCCTCTCTTGCAGAGAGGGTAAGGATTTTCCTATTTTGCTGGAGTTCGTCGTGCGCGTTTTGCATGGCATGAATTTTTCGTGGGGCGTTTCCTTGGCTTTGGTATCTTTTTTCGCGTGCCTTTTCGTGCTTCTTCAGTGATACTAGTGAGGACCTTGGTAAAATATGCGCCTCGATTTTTAATGCCTGGCTTCTGCGCGATGTCTTTCGCGAGTGCGAGGAGAAGAGCCGGATTGCGCTCTTTCGCGAGTTTTATGTAGAATGACTTGTGGGATTCATCTTGGAGAAGTTGGGCAATTTCCAGTCCGATAAGCTGATAATCCCGGTAAACATGGGACTTTTTTCCCCGCTCACGGAGGAGGCGCACGTAGGATTCTCCAAGCTGCACAGTGTCATTGTAGCGCAGTTATGCGAAACATCAATAGAAGGCACAGTCGAAGATTTCAGCATTCTCGCAAGCAGCGGATTTTTATCGCGATTCCTGTCGGGGCTGCGATCCGCACCCGTCTTGCCCGCATTGCTGTTTCTGTCCGCGAGGTGCTGCAGGAGCACAAAATAGAATTTAAATGGGTTGATCCTTCCCTTTGGCATCTCACTCTTCTGTTCCTTGGGAGCCACCCCGAAAGGACGGTTCCGCGTGTTGCTGCGGCGATTTCTCGGGCGGCTTCTTGCGTGGTACCTTTTCCTGTGCGGTATCTCGACATTCGTTATATGCCGCGCGCGCACCCGAGGATGGTGTGGGTAAGGACAGATGCGGTGACCAGCGAACGCCTCTTTTCCCTCCGGGAGCTGGTGCGGCGGGAGCTTCCTCGAGAAGTTGCAGCAGATTTGGATACCCGTCCGGTACAGGGTCATATCACGCTATGCCGCTTTCGTGAATATCTTCCCCTCTCTCTGCTCCCCCCGATTCCTGCGGCATCGCTCTCAATGAGCGAGGAAGCGCGTGAGGTGCTTTTGATGCAATCGCAACTTTCTCCCGCTGGCCCTTCTTATACTACCTTGGCGCGCCATTCATTGATGGGTATAGCTTCGCATTGTCAGCAAGAGGACGCTGGGGTACAATAGGGCTGTAGATTTTGTCATGTATTTTTCTGTGTGATTTTCTTCGCTCTATGGATGGAAAACTAGGAGGCCAAAAATCGAAGGTTGCACTTGCTGTTTTTGTCCTCCTCATTGCATTAGGCAGCACGTTTCTCGCGGGCTACAACCTTGGGCAGACGATGCCAAAGGAGGTGATTGTGCGCGGGGTCGCCAATATTGCTAATAGCGATGTCAAAGCTGACTTTAGTACATTTTGGGAAGTATGGAATCTCATCAATGAATCCTTTCTCTTTCGCGACCGCATTGACCCTGAAAAGGAAGTACAGGGCGCAATTCGGGGCTTAGTAAATTCTCTGGGAGACCGCTACTCTGAGTTTTTTGCGAAAGAAGATAATCAGCAATTTCAAGAGGACCTTGAGGGAAAGTTTGGGGGTGTGGGGATGGAGATTGGGATTCGGAAAGGGAAGCTTGTGGTAATTGCTCCTTTGGACGATACACCTGCGGATCGCAGCGGTATTCGCGCCGGCGATCATATTCTTTTTATTGATGGGACGCCCACTGATAATTTAAGTCTGACTGAGGCAGTACACCTTATTCGTGGACCGGTAGGGTCACAGGTGCGGCTTACTATTGATCGTGATTCGTGGGAGGAACCAAAGGAAATCGTAATTACCAGAGACACAATTACTATTCCCACACTTGATTTCGAAATGAAGGATCATAAGATTGCCTATTTGCACTTGAGGAGTTTCAACGCAAATGCCCCTTCTCTTTTCTTTGACGCAGTACAGAAGATGACTCGTGCAGGCGCGAGGGGGCTGGTATTGGATCTTCGGAATAATCCTGGCGGATTTTTGGATGTCGCGGTAGATCTTGCAGGATGGTTCCTGCCCGACGATACGATGGTGGTGAAAGAGGAAAATATGCAGGGCAAGGGGAGAGAGTTTCGTAGTAGCGGAGAGGGTATTTTCAAGGATGTCCCCACAGTTATTCTTATTAATGAGGGATCTGCTTCTGCCGCAGAGATTTTAGCAGGAGCTCTCCATGTGCACCTCGGCATTCCTTTGGTGGGTGTACAGAGTTTTGGCAAGGGGACGGTCCAGGAACTCTTTCCGCTCCACGATGGGTCTGCAGTAAAGCTCACTGTTGCCCATTGGGTACTCCCTGACGGGCGCATTTTGGGAGAAGAGGGTCTTACTCCTGATGTGGAGGTGAAGTTGACAGATAAGGATATCGACGAGGGGCGTGACCCTCAGCTCGAGAAAGCGCTAGAACTTGTGCGGGAAAAGCTTTCTACAAAGTAGAGGAATAGAATAAATCACTATTATGAAGGTTATCTTGCTTGCGGCGCTTCCAGGAGTAGGGGAGAAGTTTACCGTGAAGGATGTCAAAGGTGGCTACGCCCGCAACTATCTTTTTCCCAGGAAGCTCGCGATTCCTGCGACTCCCGAGGCTCTCCGCGACCTTGAGAGGAGGCGGGAGGCGTGGCGCAAGCGGGAAGAGAAAATTACCAAGCACCTCCAAGATATTGCGCGTGCTCTTGAGGGGAAGGAGTTTGTCTTTCCCGTGCGTGTGAATGCGGCAGGGAAAGTGTTCGGATCAGTAACGAAGGAAATGATTCTCCGCGCGGTGCGGGATACACACCTTTTTACAAAAGAGCGCGTGGATATCAATATTTCTCACCCCCTCAAAGAGGTAGGGACACATGAACTAGAGGTAGTTTTCAAAAAGGGAATTACTGCTCGCGTGCGGGTGGTACTACAGCCACAACCTTAACATCCCGATGCTTGCCGTCAAATTTTATCTTTCGTTTTGAAAGGAATTTCACTATTCCGTCTTGGAGCGCGAAGAGTGTGTCATCACCGCCACGCCCCACATTTTTGCCCGGGAGGTACTTCGTGCCCCGCTGCCGCACAATCACTTGGCCCGCAACAACCTTTTGCCCGTCTTGCAATTTCACGCCGAGGCGCTTTGCGATTGAATCTCTTCCCAGTTTTGTAGAGCCTGCTGATCTTGTATGTGCCATGGAAAGTTAAGGTATAATAAGGGAAAGACCAATGATAGTGTAGTGGAGAGGAGAGATGAAGTCAAGTTGTTTTCTTATCTCTATCATCCCGCGGCGTGCAGCAATTATTTTCCTTATCGTATTTTTTAGCGCTTCATTAAGTTTTGGGTTGGGATATCTTTTGGGACGCACTGTGTCTCACGCTCCTATTGTTATTCACTATTGTTCTCCACAGCAGCCAGCGATGTCGCTTCAATCGAAATAGCCTATTTTTCGCAGCCAGTGGGCATATTCCCACTCCCATAAATACTTGGCGCTGAGAAATGCATTAAAGTCATATTTCCAGTAGGGAAGTTCGCGAAGTTCTACAATGCCTTGCGCATCTGTCCACTGATGATCGTGCTCAGGGCAGCTTTTCTTTCGTTTCGTAGTTATTCGCCGCGTTCCACCCTTTTGTCGTTCCGTTGCGTTGCAGACTGCACAGGTGCGCACTTGGTCGATGCGTAATATCCATCGAGTAGTGAGCGAAGGGAATTCCTCCTTGAGCGCCGCAAGGTATGCTGCGGTTTGCAACCCAAATTCACGAAATATTCCTGATGACGTTTTGATGTCGAGGACGCCAAATTTTCCCCCAATGGTGACAAGAGCGTCTGCGGTTCCCGCATAGCGGTAGTGCCGGTGCACTACCTTCCGTTCAATATATTCTGGAGAGGTGAAGATAGGAGTAGTATCGAGAAATTCTTGGAGCTTTTGGAATGCAGGGGCTAATTCTTGGGGAATAAGAGGAGTTTTTCCCAAAAGAAGTGCTTGGGCGGTAGAGTGGATCAGTGTTCCTTCTTCCGCAGCTCGTTCGGCAATTTCTTTGCCATTTTCAAAGCTCTCCGCGTCTCCATAGAAACGGTAGAGTGCGGGTTTCGCTTTGATAGAGATGATCTTGGTCACGCGAGGGTACCATGTACCACCGATCCAGTAACCGTTTTCTTCTTGAAACTGTGCGAGGCGTTCGAGTGGTGTCATGTTACGACTGGAAGAGCAGGGGAGTAAACTGCACAATGTCTCCTGCTCCCATCATAACGACGGTTGCACGTTTCGCACGTTTCCATACAGGATCATCGGCGAATGTATTGCAGATACGGCGGATTGCATTTTGAATTTGCGAGGGGTTATCGAGGTAGAGAACAGGGCGCGGAGGGGTGCGTGCGCTAATATCGCGGGCAAGCTTTTGAGATTGCTCCGCCGAATCTTTACTTCGGCTGTGCCTGTCTCTACCTGCGACCCGGTAGGGAGGAAGAATGATGAGGCCGTCCGCGCCGGAGAACGCTGTGATGAATTCTCGGTAGAGCAACTTGAGGCGTGCGGCTTGGTGTGGTTGGAAGACACAGATAAGGGGAGTGCGGGGCGCCTGCTCGCGGAGCGCGGCAATGGTAGCGCGTATTTCAGTGGGATGGTGGGCATAGTCATCAATAATGCGCAGCGCCCATTTCGTTCCTGCAAGCTTTGCAACTCCGCGCAGTTCCATGCGCCGCCACGCGCCTCGATAAGTCGCGAGTGCGCGCAGGGCGCGCGAAGAAGGGATGCGGAAAATTTTTGTTGCGGCGGTGAATGCGGCAAGTGCATTGCTAGTGTTGTGAGCGCCAGGGATGTGAATTACGCGCCGCACTTTTTCCGCCGCACGGGAGGACCGGGTATACCAATGCACTTGCAGATGCCTTTGTGCGGCAATATCGCTGATGCGGGGCGCCAGTGAGGCCAGATGGGGATCGTCGCTGTTGAGAACAAGATTCCCACCTTCGCGGGTTTGCTGGAGAAATTGCAGAAATGTGGCTTTAATGTCGCTGAGGCTACGGTAGTAGTCCAAGTGCTCCCGGTCAATATTGGTGACGATGACCGACTGTGGTGAGTAGTGGAGGAATGCGCCGCGCCATTCATCGGCTTCAAGGACGAGAAGCCGACTCTTGCCGTTGCGGAAATTTTTCTCTCCAAATTCTTTCAAGAGCGTTCCTATGATGACAGTCGGATCTTTTTTTCCTGCGATGAGGGTGAGAGCGGTAAGGGCGGTGGTGGTGCTTTTTCCGTGGGATCCTGCCACCGCGATGGTGTTGTAATTTCTTGTAAGACAGCCAATGGCTTGCGGATAGGAAAAAATGGGGAGTTTCATCCGTACTGCTTGCCGAATCTCTGGATTGGAGGACGGTACGGCAGTACTATAAATTACTAGGTGGGTATGGGGCGGAAGGTTGCGTGCAGAATGGCCAATTTTTACAGATACGCCGTTTTTTTTAAGAAGATTAGTGATAGTATTAGATTCAAGATTTGAGCCCGAAATTCGCCATTTTTGCGCCAAAAACCACCATGCGAGTGCGCTGGTTCCGATTCCTCCGATTCCTACGAAATGGACGTGGAATGGGGGAGTTTTGTTTGGATTTGTAGGAATATACATATACATCGGCTAAGGATTACATATGTCGCACAAGATACCTTTTGCGACATATAGTTCTCTTTGGAAATCATTGCGGCGGTTTGTTTTGAAATGTTGCGGCAATGTTGCGCAGGAATGAAGCGATAGCGTCGAAAGTAAATCGTTTCCCATACGCAAACGCCGCACTGCCAATCTTTTCAAGGTATCTTTTCGTGAGAGAGAAAAACTTGGCGGCAATATCTTTTGCCTTTGTGATTACTGTGGTGATAAATGAAAAGGCCGCTTGCACCGCACGGTCGCCGTAGCTTTGGATTGTGGCAAGGATTGATTGGAGAAGATGCGGTGCTGTATCTGGATTCGCCGTTTCCCCTGCGGCAATTGCAATAGCAGCGTTGCTGCCTATGCCTACCGCGAGGGCGACGATTGAGCACAGTGCAAGAATATGGCGCGGTAATGCTACATGGTATTTGCGACACTGCATAACTGCGTTGCTTTCAAGCATTAGAGTGGCAAGTAGTCGAGAGGATTTACTGTTACCCCCACAGGGACGAGCCCTCTTGCAGGAGGTATTTTTTTGAAAATAACGCTGGGTGCCCAGTAGACGCCAAAATGAAGGTGCGCGCCAGTGGAGTAGCCAGTATTACCGCTGTAGCCAATGAGCTGTCCTCTCTTCACTTCGTCTCCTTTCTTGACGAGCTGCCGCGAAAGGTGGGCGTAGAGCGTTGCGAGATTGTTGTCGTGTTGGATAAGAATGTACTTTCCATATTGATATCTCCCCCACCGGGAGCGGCTGCGGTCGTTATTGTCGGCTGCGAGCACGATGCCGTCATCGGCGGCGAACACTGGCGTGCCAATGCTTGCAGCGAGGTCGACGCCATTGTGGAACTTGGTGCGATAAGCCCTGCGTGCAAATCGTGTGGCGCCGTATTTTTGGGAGATGCGTGCATGGCGTACGGGCATTGCGAGCACGCCGGGGCGTTTGAGTGGTAAGAGCGTTGGATCAAAGGTAGCACGAAGCTGGTGTTCAATCTCTTCTATAGCCCTACCGATTTCCTCCTGCTTTTTTTCCAATTCTGCTACGCGTGCTTCATAAATTTCTTCCTTTTGTTTTGTTTCTTGAATAAGTTGGCGTTGCTCCTCTTTTTGGTCTGCAATGAGCGCCTTCCTCGCTTCTAGGTTTTGTTTATGGAGCGTAGCGTCTCGTCGTTTCGCATCGAGGTCGCGCAATTTTTCCGCGAGGCTTTGCTGGAGAGAGAAGAGTGTAGCGACATCAACTGAGAGGCGTGCATTGAGATCTTGGAGCGCCTTGAGCTCTGCGACTCCATCGGCGAGGGTATTGCTCTTTAAGAAGAGCATCATTGGCGATACTTGATCTGTTCGCTGGATCTTGCGAAAGAGATCACCAATTGCCTCCTTTTTATCGTGCAGTTGTTCTTCGATTGCCGCGATGTCAAGATTAATAGATTGAATTTCGAGGTTAAGTTTTTGGATACTGATGCGATCGGATTGGATATCAAGAGCGAGTTTTCGTTCGTTGTTCTGGAGTATAGCGAGTTCTCGCTGGAGCGATCTCCGTCTTTTCGCAATGGAGTTAAGCGTTGCTTTTGTGGATGAAATTTCTTTGTTGATTTGCTCGAGTTCTTTGGTTTTTTCTTGAATTTTTCGCTGAAGAGCTTCCTTGGTTGCTATAGGGAGAGTTTCTTGTCCTCTTGTTGGGAGGGCAGTAATAAGAAGAGCTGTTGCCAGAGCGAGCATGGCGGTGGTGCGGAAGAATATAGTGCGATGTGGAATGTGGTACTGCATAGTTGAAATTGCGCTACAGGGGAAGTGTTGTAGAAAGCTTTGCAAGCGCGGCGCGAATTCTCTTGAGACTTTCCTCGTAGCCGAGTACTTCAATAATTTCTATTGGGTCAGGAGAAGCAGCTTTTCCGGAAAGGGCAACACGTAGCGGCCAGAGCACATTCCCTCTCCCCTTCTCTGCAATGAGTGGGTTAAACGCTGCGAGGAGATTTTCCCGCGTGGGTGGGGTAGTTGCTTTCTGGAGGATTTCCAGAGAAGTACAGAGCTTGGAAAGGACCTCTTTTGCGTCTTGAGGAGATTGTTGCTGCCACAAGAGCAAGTCCGCATTGTATTCGGGAAGTACGAAGAAAAAATCTACAAGTCCAGGAAAGTCCCTCAGGTTTTTCAAGCGTGGCTTTTCTACGTCCAGCACTTTTAGAAGAAAATCCCTCCCCTTCGCAAGAAATTTTTTTGCAAGTGGCTTGAAGAATTGGAGAAGATAGTCAGCAAGCTCTGAGGTTGGCATTCGTTTAATGTGCTGCGCGTTGAGCCATTGAAGCTTTTCCTCGTTGAATATTGCTCCGGATTTTTGTACGCGCTTCAGATCGAACTGGGCGATGAGTTCCTGAGGAGTAAAGAACTCTTTTTCTTCTTTCGGATGCCACCCAAGAAGCGCGAGGAAATTGAGCATTGCGGTAGGGAGATAGCCGTTTTTTTGGTATTCGAGCACGGAAACTGCTGCACGTCGCTTGGAAAGCTTGCTTCGATCAGGCGCAAGGATGAGGGGGAGGTGGGCATATGCGGGACGTGTGAAGCCAAGCGCTTCTTGCAGGAGGATTTGCTTTGGGGTGTTGGAGAGATGATCTTCTCCGCGGATGACGTGAGTAACCCGCATTTCCCAATCATCTACTACTACCGCGAAGTTATAGAGGACGGAAGAAGGGTATTTTGCAATAACAAAGTCGCCAAGGTTTTTCGTGTGAAATTTCACCGTGCCTCGGATGAGATCTTTAATCACCAGTTCTTTCTCTGGAACTTTGAAACGAATGACTTGTGGCTGTTTTCCTTGCGGCGCAGTGGTCAGCGTTCTGCAGTGCCCTTGATATTTTGGCGGCAATCCTTGGGAAAGTAATGCTTGTCGCTCTGCCTCGAGCTCTTCTGTGGTGCAGTAACATACATATGCTTTTTTCTCTTCGAGAAGCTTGGCGAGATATTTTTGGTAAACCTCTCCCCTCTTACTTTGATGGTAGGGACCGAAATCCCCTCGCGTACTGATCGTGCCATCCTTCTTGAGAAAAGGACCTTCATCCCATTGGATACCAAGCCACTCCAGCCCTTCAAGGATGGATTTTTCGTACTCTTGTCGGGATCGGGACTGGTCGGTGTCTTCAATCCGGAGAATCAGTTTTCCGTCATGTTGTCTGGCGAAAAGCCAGTTATAGAGGGCAGTTCGTGCGGTGCCGATATGGAGCGCCCCCGTAGGGCTTGGCGCGACGCGCACTCGGCATCCCTGCGCCTCAATGCTCGGCATATGCATATTTTACGCCGTTTTTGAGGAAAAGTGAAGTGGGAGGGATACGGCTCTTTTTCGTTTCCTAGGAGGAATGGGAGAGCGTTTCGAGGATTCCTTGTGCGATTCTTTCCGCCGCTTCGGGGTGGAAAAAGTGGGAGGCTGCCATCCCCCATCTTGCAAGCTGTTCCCTATTCGTGATGAGCTCGTTAATTTTGTTGAGGAAAATGGTAGGGGTCAGATTGCCCTCTTCGAGGACGGCGGCACCTTTTGTTTCTTCAGCGAAGTCGTAGGCATTGACGCGCTGATGGTCATGGGCTGCGGTGGGGAGCGGGATGAGAAGCGCAGCGCAGCCGAAGGCAGCAATTTCGTTAATGGCACCTGCGCTTGCCCTGCTAATAACCAGATCTGCCGCAGAGAGGACAGTGCCAAGCTCTTCTTCGTTGAAGTAGGGGGAGGCACGATAGGTGCCGGGCAGAGATTTTCCCTGCAAGAGCCGCTCTGCAATTGCGGCAACCTGCTTATAATTTGCCTTCCCCGTTTGGTGGATAATGTGTGATTTTTGAAGGAGAAATTCTAAGGAGGCAAGTACAATTTTGTTGAGGTTTTGAGATCCTTGTGATGCGCCAATCACAAGGATAACGGGTAGTTCAGACTGCTGGATACCAAGTTTTTGTCGTGCTTCTTCTTTGCTGACTTTTTGGGCGAGGAGTTTTCTTCGGATTGGATTCCCTACGACCTCTGTTTTTTGGGGGTTAAAATACTGTTTCGCGCGCGGAAAGCCAAGATAAATTTTTCTTGCCATCTTTCCTGCGAAGAGATTATTTATACCAGGAATAGAATCTGATTCATGGATAACCACGGGGATTCGGAAAAATCGTGCCGCGAGCACGACGGGTATAGACGACGTGCCGCCCTTCGAAAATACGATATCAGGCATAATGAGGAACATTTTCCAGAATGCCTGCGGGATACTAAGAAAAAATTTTGGAATATCGAGGATGTTTTGAATAGAAAAATAGCGCCTCCATTTACTTGCGAGGATAAAGGATGGAGAAATACCTGCCTGAGCAATTTCATTGTCATGGTTACCAGAGGGACCGATATAGAATAACTCAAGAGAGAACTGGAACTTTGGCGCAAGGTTAATGAGCGCCTCCGCAACGGCAAGGAGGGGGTAGACGTGTCCCCCGCTCCCTCCCCCGGTGAGGACGATCCGTCTTGTCATCATAAATTACTCTTTTTCGCTATATTTCGTGACATTGAGCATGATGCCGCTCATGGTGAGAAATACCGCGAGTGCAGTCCCGCCGTAGCTGATAAAGGGAAGCGGCACTCCGGTGGCAGGAACTAGTCCGGAGGTCGCGGCAATATGGATAAACGCCTGTACTGCAATAATCATACCAAATCCTCCTAGCAAAAGAGCGCCGAACTTGTTTTTACAGCGGACGGCGAGGATATATGACCGCCATGCGATGAATGCGAAGCATGCGATGAGCGTAATAGAACCTATGAATCCAAACTCTGACCCCGCGATAGCGAAAATAGAATCATTGATGACGGCGGGAATCCGCTTGATTTTTGCGTGGGAGTGCTGGTAGCCGCTACCAAATATTCCCCCTGCTTGGAGCGCAGCTCTTGCCTGCTGGATGTGGTAACTTGCCTGCGCGGGGTTTCGCAATCCGTCGAGAAATTTTTCTATGCGGCTGTATCGGTAGCCGGAAATAGATGTAATGAGCGCGAGTAGTGCTATCGCAGGGATTGCGATTGAAGCGACATGTCGCAGTCTTGCTCCTCCGAGGAATAGCACCACAAACCCCGCTGCGAGAAGAATCACCACAATACTAGTTGCTGGCTGCAAAATAAGGAGGAGTGTGATCAGTGCACTCACAGTAGCAAAAGGGATTATGCCCTGCGTGCCTCTGGAAACATGCTTTTTCCCTCTGCCACTCAGCCACGCAGCGAGATAGAGGATGTAGGTAATTTTTAGGAGCTCGGAGGGCTGGAAAGTAATTGGGCCCAGCGCGATCCAGCGTGTCGCGCCTCCCGATGTCACGCCGAGGGGCGTGAACACGAGCGCGAGAAGGATAATGTTTAGAATAAGAAGCAGAGGGGAGAGTTTTTGCCAGAAGCGGTAGTATATTTTGTAGCAGATTAGAAACCCTATCAGCCCCAGTGCCGCTCCACCGCCCAGTTGAGCCTTAAGGTAGTACCAGCTATCCCCATAGCGCAACTCCCCAAGTTCAAAAGAGGCACTCGCGAGGAGGGCAATGCCGCTCGCAACAAGAAACCCAATGCTAACCGCGAGCGGGATATCCGGAGTATCACCTTTTTTGAAAAGCGGAATTTTCATTTTATAGGATGCAGCGACGCAAGAGAGGAATTGTGATAACTCTGTTTTTCGTAAACCTTTTTCCCTCCCCTTACTATCCATTGTACTTCTCCGTCTGTTATACAAACAAGGTCTGCAGTATATCCGCGTGCGATTGCGCCTCGTTTGGAAAGATGAAAGATGCGCGTGGGAAGGAGCGTGGTACGGGCGGCGAGCTCAGGGTCGATACTGCCGCGTGGTCCTGCGGCAAGCAGCGCAGGGAGGGTGGCGGAATGGTTGATTGGGGCAAATGTGCCGGTGCTCGGGATAAGGAAAGGAAGTTCTTTGACTACATGCGCTGGGGCAAGACGCGGATAGCGCAAGAGCAGTGCGGCACGACCTTGCGTCAGTTCTGCGGTTTTTCGAAGTGCATGCAGTGTGTCAGCGAGGCGGTGGGTTTGGGCAAGGTGCCAGAGATGCTTGCCCACGATGGTGCTGTTGGTGGGGGCGCGGGCAATGAAAATGTGGGAGGGCGGTGGAAGAAGGTGTGTCACGCGCTTCCGTTCTTTGGGCGCGACAAGCGGTGAGAGGGCGGCGAGTGGCAGAAGAATCCCGCCCGATGGGGCTACTGCGAAGTACCGCGGCGAGTTCTCAAATATGCGGGCGAGGTAAGCAAGTACGGAGGGATACGGAGGGATGCGGGTAAAAAGGATTGGTCGCCCCGCAAGCTGTTTTTCCTCGCTTATTTTGCGTACTGTCGCGTATGCTTCTTTTTCTGTTAGGAGTTCTGCTGCGGCAACGACAAGCGGGAGATCGTGTCTTGCAAGAAGCGGGAGGATATAAGGCAGAGGCTCTTTCCATCGGCGCATATCGCGAGTGATACGCACTGAGATTCCCCTCGCCCCTTGTTGAAGCATTGCTGCGAGAAGCGAGGAGACAGCCTTGTTTCGTTCGTGCTTTTTTGTGCACTGCGATAGTGCTGCGAGCGTGGAGTTGTAGCTTACCAGCGTGGCGAATTGGAACGACGGCTGGAGCGCTTCGACTGCCTGTAGGAGCTCTGTGAGCGTGCGCCAGTTTCGGTTCACCGCGCCTCCTGCGCTGTAGGACATTAATATCTCAGGAAAATCAGTGGTCATCGGGGCAAGCGAGTCCCCTGCCCCGCCTCCCAAGATAGTGGTAACGCCGTGGGAATGAAAGGTACGCCATTGCGCGGGGAGAAAAATAGAAAGCGACGTGTCACCGTCGCTGCAACAGTCGATGACGCCAGGCAGCACTTCGCCCCCCTTCGCGTCAAGAATGACATCTGCGCTCCCCTGAGGAAGTTTTCCAATTTCTGCAATGGTGCTGCCAATAATAAGGATGTCAGAGGTTGTCGCAGTATTGCGTGGCGGCGGCACCAGTTTTGCATTCTTAATGAGAGTGAGCGTTGCCACTCCCTTTATTGTAGTGCCCTCCGGCAGTTCCGTAAATTATCCTCCGCCAAGGAAAATTCGAGCAATATCCCGCACTGTGATAAAGATCATAAGAAGAATAATCAGAATGAAGCCTGCGGCGTTGATTGACACCTCCACTTTTTTAGGAATCGGGGTGCCTTTTATTTTTTCTGCGACTGCGAGGAGAAATCGCCCTCCGTCGAGCGCGGGAAAGGGAAGCAAATTGATAACGGCAAGGTTTATCGAAATAAGGGCGAGGAGATTCATAAAGTAGACAAATCCTATTTGCAGGCTTTTATAGGCAACATTTACAATTCCTATCGGTCCGACTATTTCGGCGGCAATCTTTCCGTGGAGGATTAGGCTCTGCAAGAGCGAACCCATTGCGGTAATAGTAAACCAAAAAAGAGAGAGCGTGAGCTGAAGTCCCCGAAGAATCGCTTGGTGGAGCGGGAGCGGCGGAGTGCCAGTGTCGGTAATTTCCACTCCAATTGCACCCTCATTTTTCTGGTGCTCCACGCGGGGCACTACAGAAATGGTGTGGCGTTCTTGCCCTCGCCGTACGACAAAAGAAATTTGCTCTCCCTTGTGCTGGTCGACAAATTGAATGAATGCTTTTCCATTGCGAAATCCTTCGATGACATCAAACTGCTGGATTCCCGCGGCAGCAGCGGGGGAATTCGGTTGTACGTTGGAGATAATTACATACTGCGGCGACCCCGTGGTAAGCGCGGCAGTAAGGAAGATCCAGCAGAGGAGAATGTTGGCCGCAATGCCTGCGAGAAAGACAGCGCTTTTTATTGAGAGCGGCTGCGCTGCGAGCGTGCGTTTTCGATCTTTTCTTCGTTCCCAGAGATGGTTCTCTGCTTGAGACTCGCCTGCGATTCGCACAAACCCCCCGAACGGGAGCAGGTTAATGCTGTATTCGGTCTCCCCTATCTTTTTTGCCCAGAGGCGAGGAGGAAAGCCAATACCAAATTCGTACACGCGCAGGCCTGCGAGTTTTGCGGCAAGAAAGTGGCCTGCTTCATGGCCGAGGATGAGGAGTGCTACGCCCCCGATGATGATAAGAAGAGTGCCCGCAGTCATTCTTGGAGTTCTTGTAGTTTTCGTGCCACGAGGTCTTCTATATCTTTGTTCGCGTTCTCAATGGCATGTTGCATTTTTTCCTTCAGGCGAAATGCATCATCTTGGGAGATGCGTTTTTCCTCTTCCAAAATTTTGAGTTTCTTTCTGCTTTCGTCCCGTGCCGCCCGCAGTTGAATTTTCGTCGCTTCCGCATGTTTTTTCACTAGTTTGCCTAATTCTCTGCGGCGCTCTTCGGAGAGCGGCGGGAGAAATACCCGTACAGTATTGCCTTCGTGCGTGACGGATACGCCTTCCTGTGCCTGCGTAATAGCCTTTGCGACAGATTCTACCATTGTGGTGTCCCACACGGTTACGTAGATTTCCCTTGGGGGTCGAATGCCAATATGCCCTACTTGCTTGAGGGGAAGTTGCTGGGTTCCGTAGGTGACTTTTATATCTTCAATGAGTTGCGGCATAGGACGTCCGCTCCGAATTCCCTGCAGCTCGGACTTGAGTGCCTCGATGGCACGGGTGAATTTTTGTGATAGTTCTTCGAGAAGTTGCTCCTGCATTATAGTGTTATCGTAAGTTATTGTAGCATGCCGCGCGGAGACTCTCTAGTTGGAGGCGGGGGTTGAGATTGAGACTGGTGGCTTTTTGTCGGAGCGTGATGATAGGGCGCCATAGTGCATAGTTTTTTTCCGCGATGACGAGAAATAGAAGCGCTGTAAGAAATTGCGGGAAGGAGAAAAATTCTTCTTTCACAATCGTTGCCGCCGAGAAAGAGCTGTGGGGGGATTTTTGGAGAAATGCGCGCGCTGCGGCAAAGTGCTTTTTGAAAATGTCGTCTGTGACTAGACGAGATGCGGTGCCTGGTTTTCCGAGTGCGTAGGCTGCAATGCGAGCTGCCTTTTGGGCGGGAATGTGGTGCGTTTCTTGCAGCCATCGCGCTACTGCTTCCTGCGGCGGTGGAGTGAAGTAGATGCGGTGGAGGCGCGAACGGAGCGTCGGGCGGATCATATCCTCGTGATGCGCGATAAAAATAATCAGTGCGGAAGAGGGCGCATCCTCCGTGATCTTAAGGAGGGTGTTTTGCGATTCATCGGTGAGAAGGTTCGCATCGTTGAGGATGATAGTGCGTCGCGGGCTTCGCGCAGGGTGAGTGGCAAGGAATTTTCTCGCGGCACGGACAGCCGCAATTGGCAACGACTTCCCTTCCCCATCATAGACCATGCAGTCGCTAAGGGGAGTATTGGCGCAATCTTCCCATTCGAATTTTTGATACTCGAGGTAGTGCGCGAGTCCAAGGGCAACAGTGCGCTTCCCTATTCCTTCGTCGCCAAGGAAAAGGTAGCCGTGATGCAGGACGTTGCGGTCTGCAAGGTCTTTGAGGAGGGTGATTGGGGTTTCATGGCCGACGATCATCCTGTTTTCTTACTCAAGAGTGTCCTCTTGTAGTTTTCAAGATGACTGAGAATAAGCCCTGTTCCTCGCGCGACGCAGAAGAGCGGAGACTTTGCAACATAGGACGGAACGCCGAGAAATTTGTGGAAAAACTGGTCAAGGAAGTGGAGCTGCGAACTCCCTCCCGAGAGAATGATCCCTTTTTCCATTATATCAGCGACAAGCTCGGGCGGCGTTTCGTTGAATACTTGCTGTACGGAACTTGCAATCTCCATAAGGAGCGGGTTGAGTGCTTCCGCGATCTCGTTGCTGGTAATTGTGATATCTTTGGGCAGTCCGGAAGCAATATCTCTCCCTCGGATTTGATGTTCCATTTTCTGTTTTGTTGGGAGAGCTGCGCCAATAGCAATTTTGACAGCCTCCGCGGTTTGTTCACCGATGATAAGGGAGTATTTTTTCTTCACATAACTTTGTATTGCCTCGTCGAATTTATTCCCGGCAATTCTGAGGCTGGTCCATGAGACGATGCTGCCAAGTGAGATAACTGCTACCTCGGATGTACCACCACCTATGTTGATAATCATGTTACCAGAGCGCGCATTGATAGGAATTCCTGCGCCGAGCGAGGCAAGAATAGGCTCGCGCACCACATATACTTCGCCTGCCCCAGCCTCCTTAGCCGCGTTAATAACTGCTCTCCGCTCTGTGGGGGTAATCCCCGCGGGGACCGAGATAACTACATCTGGCTTCATGAGGCGGAATCTCCCTGTCGCTTTCGCAATAAAGTAGGAAAGCATCGCTTTCGTGATGAAATATTCAGCAATGACGCCGTCTTTAAGGGGGCGATATGCCCTTACCTCATCGGGAGTTCTGCCAATCATCTCTTTTGCTTCCGCGCCGACTGCAAGTACGCTGTTTTCCGGAACGGTCAGAGCAACAATTGTCGGTTCGTTGATAATAAACCCTTTTCCCCGCACAAAGACGACAGTATTTGCCGTGCCGAGGTCAATGCCAATTTTTTTCTGCAGCATTGCTTTAATTTAAGCTGAGTTATTCGCCAAGTCAAACGACGCTACTCTTGGATGAGCTGGACGGAAGCACCCAGGCGAGAGAGACGCTTGGCAAGGTCTTCATAACCGCGATTAATGGAATAGATATTGCGGAGCACTGAGATGCCTTTTGCGGCAAGCATTGCGATAAGAATAATAGCAGCAGGTCTGAGTGCAGGAGGGCACACGACTTCTGCAGGTTTGAGGCGGACTGGCCCTTCGATGTAGACGCGGTGCGGGTCGGCGAGAATGACGCGGGCGCCCAACTTTGCAAGCTCGAGGTAATAGACAGCGCGATTTTCATATACCCAGTCGTGGATCAATGTGGTACCTTCCGCTTGGGTGGCAATTGGCACAAAAAATGGCAGATTATCGATGTTGAGTCCCGGGAATGGCCGCCCATAAATTTTTTCTTCCAGCGCCTTCAGTCGTGAAGGAAAGGTGGTAATATCTACCAATTTTGTGAAGCCATTTTTGGAATAATAAGGGCGCGACGTGCGGTAGCGAAATCCCATTTTTTCAAGCTTGAGGAGTTCGAGCTCGAGAAAGTCGATTGGGCACTTTCGGATAGTGATTTTTGAGCGTGTGGTCGCTGCGATTGAGAGAAAAAGCATTGCTTCGATGGGGTCTTCGCTTGGGAAAAAGCATATTTCCTTGCTGAGTTGTTCCTTGCCGTGGATGGTGAGTGTGGTGGTTCCGATTCCTTCTATCGCAACTCCTAGAAGCGTGAGAAATCTGCAGAGGTCCTGCACTTGATAGTTCGCAGATGCATACTTGATTACGGTAGTTCCGGGGATACACGCAGCAGTCATGATTGCGTTCCCGGTGGCTGTATCGCCTGACTCATAAAGCACAATTTCTGCGGCACGAAGTTTTTTTCGTTTAATGGTGTAGGCGTTGCTTGTAGTGGTAATGGTAATGCCAAATTTTTCTAGTGCGAAAAGATGGGGGCGGATAGTACGTTTACCCAGCTTGCATCCTCCCGGGTGCGGAAAAGAGAATGCAGGCAGGGATTGGAGGAGTGCGGGAATTAAGAGGAGCATGCTTCTCGTCTTTTTCGCGGCTTCCTTATGGAGCGATCGGATACGCAGCTTTTTAGGGGGAACGATCTCAATATCATTATTTGCCTTCCGAGTTACTTTTGCGCCTATGCTGGTGAGTACTTCGGAGATGCGATTAACTTCTTCAATGCGAGGCATTTCTTTTAGAATTGTTTTTTGCTTATTCAAGAGTGCGGCGCAGAGAAGGAACACCGCTGAGTTCTTTGCCCTGTTGACGACAATGCTGCCGTGAAGCTTCTTGCCCCCCTCGATACGGAGATTGAGCGTCTGCGGCGAGAGCGTCACGATACTTTTCCCCAACGCCTTGCTGAGTTTTGCGAGTGTTTCAGTAGTAAAGTTTTGCTCTCCTTTCTCCATGCGTGCCACTGCACTCTGGCTCGTATGGAGCGCTTTCGCAAGTTGTGCCTGCGTAATACCGCGCTCTTCCCGGAGCGCAGCGATAAATGCCCCGATTTTTTCCTTACTTGTCATACGATACCTAGTATATCACATATGATATACTAGGTGCAATGCAGTGTATGCTGCTGCTACCCGAGATGTTTTGTAAGATATGCAACGAGTCGGCTGAGGGGGATGCGGACTTGCTGTGCGGTATCGCGCTCCCGAACGGTGACATCTTTTTGGCTGATACTTTCAAAGTCAATGGTGATACAGAAAGGAGTGCCAATTTCATCTTGGGAGTAGTAGCGTTTGCCAATATTGCCCCGATCGTCCCATGCGACGGGGAACTTCTCTGTAAGGCGGCGGAATACCTTTCTCGCCAGTGCAACTAATTCTTTTTTGTTAGCTAACAGCGGAAACACCGCCGCTTTATAGGGAGCAAGCTGAGGAACGAGCGAGAGCACTGTTCGTTTGCCGTCTGTTCGGTACGCGCTGAGGAGTACTGCAAGAAATGTGCGCTCTACTCCAAGAGAAGGTTCAATCACATGGGGAATGAACGTAGCCCCTGTTTCGGGATCTCGGTAAGCTAGGGATACCCCAGAGAATTTCGTATGTTGCTGGAGATCAAAGTCAGCACGGTACGCCAGCCCGTAGAGTTCTTTTTTGCCGAACGGGAAAGCGTATTCAAAGTCTACAGTTCGCTTCGAATAGTGCGCTCGCTCCCCTTCTGGAATTTCAACTTCCTCGACAAGCTTTTCGTTGATTCCCACTTCTCGAATCCAGCTCCATAGCTCTTGCTCCCAGTGGGAAAAGTAGCGTTCCCACTCTTCCGCAGGAACGAAATATTCGATCTCCATTTGCTCAAATTCTCGGGTGCGGAAAATGAAGTTGCCCGGCGTGATTTCATTTCGAAACGCTTTCCCAATCTGTGCAATTCCGAAAGGAAGTTTTTTTCTCGCCACCTGGAGCACATTTTTGAAGTTGACAAAAATTCCCTGCGCGGTTTCAGGTCTGAGATATGCTTCATTGGCACTTTCTTTTGCAGGACCCAAAAAAGTCTGAAACATGAGATTAAATTGTTTCGGGGCCGTGAATAGGTCACCGTGATCTTTTGTATGACATACTGGGCACTGATGTGTATTCTTCGCACGGTATTCATCGGCGCGAATACGTGCGTGGCATTGTTTGCATTCGATGAGCGGATCGGAAAATTCTTCGAGGTGGCCGCTCGCTGCCCATACTTTTGGGTTCGTGATTATGGCAGAGTCAAGGCCTATGATATCCTCGCGGCGCTCGACAAATTTACGCCACCACAGTTGCTTAATATTGCGCTTCAATGCAACACCGAGAGGACCAAAATCCCATGTGTTTGCAATTCCTCCGTAGATTTCTGCGCTTGGAAATACAAACCCTCGCCTCTTCGCAAGCGAAATAATGGTGTCCATGCTAACTTTGGGATGCGCGGAAGGCATATCGTGGGGGCTAGGGGCGCACTCTCGGATTGCGAATGTTGCTTACAGTAGGGTCATCCACGAGGTTAGTTGTGAGTATATCGTCTTCGTTGGTGAGCATAATGCCGGTGAAATCATCTCTACCCTCGATCCTTGTCTTAGTGAGAATTTTGACATCTTTCCCAACATCTACCACAGAGGGAGTGTGGGAAATTTGGAATATTGCTTCGATTGGTTTGGTCACGATACCGGTGTTGGCGGGAACATGGCTTATCGCCCACGTCACTTGCCCGCTGTGGGGATCATATTGGGGCACAGAATTGATATTACTCTTTACTTTGCCGGTCCATTGCGCTCCTGATTGCAGGAATGCGGAGATAAGCACATTGCTGACATCTGTTGCAGTTGCATATACCTTCCAGTGGATAGTGTACTGAGTAGTGCGATTTACCTGCGGCGGGTAATCTCCTTCATTGATAATGCCACTCTTTGCGTCCCTAAAGAACGCTTGTGCGTCAACTGCAAGTTTCCCTGCCACTTTTGTTTCGAGTTGTGTAACGGTCATTGTTTTTTCTGCGGTCGTCTGCGGCGGCACGGTTGGTGACTCTGCCTCTACTCGTACTTTGAGTGTGTAATTTTTGTCACCGAGGCGCGCGACGGGAAACGCGGAGAGGAGCGGTATAGAAAATCTTAGCGCTGTGGACTCTCCGGGCCCTAGAGAGAATAGCGAGCTGTTCTGCGCGGGGTTCCATGTGATGGTATTCGTCAGCGAATTGAAGAAGCCATCCGTGCTGAGCTGGGGATAGTCATAGAGCTTGCCGAGCAGGGTTGCCCGCACGTTGATATTCTCGATGGTAATCTCCGAATTATTGTGGAGGGTAATTACGTAGTCGAGATCATCATCAATGTGGGCAATATAATCCTTCTTATTGTTCACCGTGATGGTTGCTGAGATGATTGAAGAAGCAATCGAGACACTGCCTCCTTTTGTTGCAAGCTTGTAGGTTGTCCCTCCGATATTGCCCAAGAGCTCTGCACGAAATCCAAAAAAGGCTTTTTCGGGCCCCTTGAGCGACCCCTTGATTATGATATTTCCTTCCTCGCCGGGATTCAGGGTGGCGATATGCCAGTTGTTTTCCTTGCTGGGTTTTGGATCAGCAGAATCCATAGAGAACGCGTCAGGCACTGCGAGGGTAAGGGTTAGGTCTTCAAATACAGAGTCAGTGTTATTCCGATAGTGGAGTTTTATCTCGAATTGCTCCCCGCTAAACACTCTCGCGGGGCTTTCCAGCGTCATCGTCACAGCCTCTCCTCCAATGGTAAGATCTACTTGACTTTTTTCCTCGAAGCGCGCTTCAGAGCCCGCGCGTCGGTACGAAAGAACAGCTTCGAGCCGCTTGAGGGTTTGTCGTCCTTCCAATGCGATGAGGTTAAAAATTCTCTGGTCTGCACTGCCGGGACCTATATCGCCGAGCGCTTGTTCTGCCACGCGTTGGGTTTCATCGCTCCCTATAAAATAGATTCCCTGTGGGATAGAAAGTGCAAGCTTTGCGTCTTTTAAGGGGAAATTTCCCGAGTTGACGAAGGAAACTTTCACCGAAAATGGCTGCCCTACAGTGATGGTCTTTGGGCTTGAGAATTCAAGGACTACCGTGTCCTGGTCGGCAGAAGGCGGTGCAAAGTTAATGAACAGCAAAAGAGCGCCGCCTACAACTGCAATGCTTCCAATCGCGATGAGGATTAATTTTCCAAGCGAAATTGCACCGTGTTGGCTTTTTTGCATGTTTTTCTTATGATACTTCTACCTTGGTTTTCTGCAAGTGAATTGCATCATAGGTATTGGATGGGTCGATGTGGTGGCGGCGCACACATTGTGTACAGAGAAAGCACGTTTGGCGAACTAAGAAGAATCGCGGGTTACTTTTTCCGCACGAAGCACAGTTTGCATGAGTAGGGTCCCATCCTATGAGTGTGAGCACCTCCTTCCACGATAGGGGCGAGGTATTGGCAAGGAGTGACCAGAGTTGAGTATTGGCATCTTGTTCGGGAAGTAATTCTGCAAGCAGAGAAAGAGTAGGAGGAGGATATTGTACGGTTTTCTCTTTGAGAGCGTCGACAATCTGAAACCCGCTATTTCCCCCTACAAGGCGAACTGTTGCAAGTGTACTTACGGTAAGATGTGCAGCGAGCTTGGAGGTGATTTTCCGCACGCTTCTTGCTTTTGCGCGCACTTTTCCTAGCTCTTTTGTGTAGAGAGTAAAGATGCTATCAGAATTACTCGAGGGTGTTCGGGAAAGCACTATAGCACTTGCAATGTACTCCTGCATACGAGCAATAAGAACGAAAGTATATATTTGCTTTTAGGGATAGGGCTTTTTATAGGGACACATAGCATACGCGGTGATACGGTGTGCTCGCTGTGTCTTGCAGATCCATTGATGGTGATAGCTATCTGGATAAGAAGCATAAAGTGCATCATGATCTGCTTGGGGCCCTCCATCCGAGAAGCATCCTCCTCCCATGAGTGTTCCGTGTTTGTTCGGATTACACATTACTGTGCAGTAATTGGCTGCATCGCAGGTCCGCTTTACAATTTCAAAGAAAGGAGTATATGCAGCGAAGCTGCGCACAGAGGCTGTATTGGAAATATCTGCTTGTGTCAAGTACACTGCACCATCTACGTTGAGACGTACACTGGAATCAGGGCTTATACTTCCGATTCCCAGTCTATCTACTGTGAGATTTCTTCGTATTTTTAGAGCCTCAGGAAAGCTATAGCTGTTGCCATATCCTATACTTACGTTTCCATTAATGATGGCTGACAGGGGTTGAGTAAATACATACAAGTTAGCTCCAATACCTAGAGCTCCTTCTTTATACTGAGGTCCTGCAGTTGGGCTTTTCGAAATATTGATGATTTCTTCAAGGTTGCCCCCCGGCGGGCCTACTGGAGGGAGTCCCCATGGTTCTGCGTCAACGGGAAGAAAGGATGGTGCTGCTACTGCTATGCATGCTACTATAGCGAAGAAGATTAGAAATTTTTTGTATTTCATATACATCATGGATAACGCTTCAGACACATGACGTAGACAGTAAGGTTGTGCCTGCGTTGTTGGTCACACGCCCATGTCGTCTCGTTAAGGGGATAGGAAGCGTAGAGTGCATCATGATCTGCTTTCGGCCCTGCATCGCTCCTGCAGCCTCCTCCCGTAAGATGGCGCATGTCTGGGCAGGAAAGTTCACAATGGTAGCCCCAGCAAGATGCGTGGTGATAGGTAACAAGGGGTGTTTTTACTGTAAGCTTTTTTACTTTGAGCGATTTTTCGATTGTACCAAATTCTGCTTTGAGAGTGCCGCCAATTTTGGTATAGGTAGTAGGAAGAGCGGGATGTAAATTGGGGATTCCGAGTTTTCCTCCTATATGGACATCTCCTTTTACCTCCAGTTGCTCGGTTGGTGCTGCGCCACTTCCGATGCTTACTGCTCCTGAAAATTGAGATTTTCCAAATACCTCGAGCACTCCTCCGATTCCTAAAGATTGGGTTCGTATTTGAGTATGACTAGAAGTGTTTATTGGTTCTTCGCCTAGAGTGTTGGAGTCATATGGCTCTGCCCATTCAGCACCCGAGGCGATAAAGGAAATGGATACAAGAAGAGATCCAAGAAGGATAGTTGTAGCAAGAATGGAAATGAAATTGCGTTGCATAGTATACTCTCTATTTAATGAGAACAAAGGACGTAGGCAGTGATAGGGTGAGCGCGCTGCTGCAAGCAAATCCAGGTTTTATGATCATCGGATGGGTACGATCCGTAAAGTCCATCGTGGTCAGCATTTGGCCCCGCTGATGATGCACATCCCCCGGCTACAAGATAGTCTTCGTTTGCGGAGTTGCATGTAGCGGAGCAAGAGTAATCATTACAGGTTCTGGAAACTTGATAAGTAATGTCTGCAACATAAAAAGCGCCATTCTGCTTAACTCTGAGATCTTTTACTATTTCTAAGTTTTCTGCTTCAGTGGTAAGACTTGAAGTAAACTTTGCTGATCCTTGGGGGACTGTATGCACGCTTACCCTCCCCATCACGAGCATATTGCCTTGTACGGCAAGGCTTTCAGGATCTGCAAGTACTGGTCCGCCTATTTCGACTTTTTTGTCAAAGACTACATTTGAATATGCACGGAGTATTCCATTTCCTTGCAGTTGCAGAGACCCTGATTTGTACTGAGAATTTGCAGAACTGTTGATGGGCTTATCTGCATTTTTGAGGGGTGGGGTGTCCGCAGGGTCGCTCCAAGGTGCTGCGAAAGAGATTGCGATGCCCATCGTGGCGCCTACGACGAGAGAGGCCAGCATGATAAAGGCACTTACGAGATAAGTTGCTCTTGATGACATACACACACGCAATCTCCCACCTTTGCTTATGGCAATTATATCACATCCTTTCTGCGATGACACCTTGCTTTCCTGCCTCTATAGCATGGAATGGTGGTATAGTTGTGCTCCAACGGGATGACTTTTGGTG
>CAYOEP010000003.1:0-27234 GCA_964403045.1 uncultured Candidatus Saccharibacteria bacterium | reverse complement strand
GCGGCGACTACAAGGAATATATGGATGTTCATCAGCGCATCCTGTTCGCGATCAAGCGGGAATTCGAGCAACACGGTATTTCGATGGCTTACCCCACCAGAACCGTCTATCTCGCCCGCGAATCTGCCGCATAACGCACCTTATGAACGAACAGCAAGTTACCAAAATTATCCGCACGACGCTCCCCGCGGTGGTCTCTATTGTCATTTCGAAACAGCTCCGTGATGTAGCGCACGACCTTCCGCATGATCTCGACATCATTCCCCCGTTCCTGCGCAAACAGGAAAAGAAGGCGCGCCTTGAAGCAATACATCGGGCGGCAGACGCAAAAGGAATGGTAGAAGTCGGGGGAGGTTCCGGTTTTTTTGTAGACCCCACAGGACTCATCCTTACCAACAAGCATGTCATCAGCGATCCGAAGGCACGCTATACCGTGCTCAACTATCAAGGAGAACCCCTCGAAACCACTGTGCTCAGCAGGGATCCTATCAACGACATCGCCATTCTCAAAGTGCACACCCACGGCAAAAAGAAAAGGTTTCCCGTAGTGCCTCTGGGAAACTCCAGCACGCTCAAGCTCGGCCAGTTTGTACTGACGTTTGGCAATGTGCTCGGTGTATTCCGCAATACTGTTTCGCTCGGTATCATTTCCGGCCTCTCGCGCTCTATCACCGCCCAAGCAAGTTCATCCTCTCCACCGCAGGAACTGCGGGGACTTATTCAGACTGACGCCGCCGTCAATCCTGGTAATTCCGGGGGGCCGCTCATTGATATGAAAGGGAAAGCGGTTGGCATCAACGCTGCAATCGCCTCTGGGGCAGAAAGCGTGGGGTTCGCAATCCCTATCAATCCCGTCAAGCGCGACCTCGCAGATATTAAGCGCTACGGGCGCATTAAACGTCCTTTCCTCGGCGTCCGCTACATCATGCTCACAAAAGATTTACAAAAGAAAATTGGAGCGCCCGTCAGCAACGGCGCAGTAGTCGTGCGGGAAACAATTCATGACCATGCAGTAGCACCAGGAAGTCCCGCCGCAGAGGCAGGCATTCGAGAAGGAGATATTATTCTCTCCTGCAATGGACATTCACTTTCCTCTTCTTTCTCACTTCAAGACGCGCTCGAATCTTGTAAGGTAGGGGATGTAATTTCCTTGGAGGTGCTCCGCGGCAAAAAACTCCTTACACTGCGTGTCATGCTCGCTGAGCGCACCTAATGATTTGCTGTTGTCAGTAAATTCAGAACTTTGTCCTGTACGTAAATTACTCGGGCAGGTTTCCCGCCTGCAAGTCGTGCGCGTATTTTCTCATCAGCAAGCGCCTTAGCAAGAAGCTCTTTCTGCGACAGGCCGGGCTTCACTTCCAGCACAGCACGCACTTTTCCATCTACCTGTACTACTACCTTCACCTTCTCCTCGCGCACAAATTCTTCCCGGTATGAAGGCCAAGTGGCACGATGAATAGAACCCTGCTGCTGCAAGTGCTCTCTCCATAACTCCTCGGTAATATAAGGCGCGAACGGCGCGAGTAACTTTAGAAACGTAAGGAAATCTTCTGCTGCTACAGTATGTCGTTCAAATATTGTGAGCGTACGCATCAAAGCACTGATTGCAGTATTGTAGTGAAGCTGTTCAATGTCGCGGGTAACCTGCAGAATTGCCTTGTGAAGCGCGCGGAGTGCTTCTATATCCGTGGCTGCAGCACCATTCTTTGCTACCTTCTGTGCAAATACCCACACACGATCGAGAAACCGCACCGGCCCCATAATCCCTGCATCACGAAAATCACCCCCCTCCTCGAATGGACCAAGAAACATAAGGTGCATGCGGAATGCATCTGCACCAAACTTACGGATAAATTCATCGGGATTGACGATGTTGCCCCTGGACTTTGATATCTTCGCGCCATTGCGAATGAGAAGCCCATGCGCACGAAATCGCACCGCAGGTTCATCAAAGTGCACTATCCCCCACTCATGCAACACTTTCGCGATAAAGCGCACATAGAGAAGATGCAGTACCGCATGCTCTTTGCCGCCAATGTACATATCCACAGGAAGCCAGCGTTCCACTAGCTTTTTGTCAAACGTGAAATTGTCATTGCGGTAAATTAAGTAGCCGAGGTAGTACCATGAAGAATCGAGAAACGTATCAGAGACGTCAGTTTCGCGCACTGCCTCTGCACCGCAGGACGGGCACGGCACACGGTAAAACTCCGGCACGGCAGCAAGCGGTGAAACCCCCTTCCCCGTAGGACGGAATTCCTCCACATACGGAAGCAGTACCGGCAATTCCTCAGGAGGCACGCTATACCAGCCGGGCATCTCCGCGCGCTCTCCTTTTCCCGTTGCCGCGCACTGCTCGCAGTAGATCATTGGAATCGGCGGACCCCAGTAGCGCTGACGGGAGATAAGCCAGTCCCGAAGCCGATATCTCGTCACCCTCTTTCCTCCTGCAGCGGCGGCAATATCCCACTTCACATCTTCCGAATTTTTCCCGCTAAATTTTCCTGAGTTCACCAGCACCCCACTTCCCGTATAGGCGCCCCTCTTCATATCCTTCTCGCCATCGGGAGGGCGGATTACTTCTTTGATGGGCAAGTGGAACACATTGGCAAACTCATAGTCGCGGGTGTCATGGGCAGGTACTGCCATTACCGCTCCTGTCCCCACTTCTGCCAGTACATAATCAGCAACCCACACTGGCAGCTCCACGCCGGTAATCGGATGGCGCGCGCGGATGCCACGGAGCTCTACTCCTGTTTTTTTCCTTCCTTCCGCAATCCGCTCCTCGTAAGACATTGCCCGCGCCTTTTTCTGATATCCCTCAAGCTCTTCCCAGTTCTCAATGTAGCTGCGAAGATCAGAAAGAATAGGATGCTCAGGCGCGCATACCAAGTAGGTAACCCCAAAGAGCGTATCGGGGCGTGTCGTAAACACCGTGAGCGAGTGGCCTTCTGCCGTCAGCGGGAAAGTGATCTCTGCGCCCTCCGATTTTCCTATCCAATTTCGTTGCGCAACTTTGATAACCTCAGACCAATCCAGCTTCTCGAGATCCCGCAAGAGGCGCTCCGCGTAGTTGGTAATACGAAAAAACCATTGCTCCAGTTCGCGGCGACTCACCTGATGGTCACACCGCTCGCACTTGCCTCCAATCACCTGTTCGTCAGCGAGCACGGTCTTGCACGAACCACACCAGTTGACCGCCTGCTTCTTGCGGTACGCAAGCCCTCTCTTGAACATCTGCACAAAAATCCACTGTGTCCAGCGATAATAGCGAGGATCGTATGTTTCCAGTTTTTCTTTCCAGCTGAAGCCATTGCCAATTTCCTGCAGCTGGCGGTAAAAGTTTTCCTGAGATTTTTTTGCCTGCCGCGCGGGATGTGTACCTACCTTGAGTGCGTAGTTTTCTGAGTGAATCCCAAAACCATCAAGGCCGATTGGTTCGAATACATCGTAGCCCTGCATCCGCTTATATCTCCCGTACACATCGCTTCCGGTAAATGCATACATATTCCCTACGTGCAATCCCTCTGCGGAAGGATAAGGGAACATCATCAAGTTATAAAAAGGTTTTTTTGCGTTCTGAAGGTCAGGCTCGTAAATCCCCTCTTCTTCCCAACGCCTACGCCATTTTTCCTCAATTTTCCGGAATGGGTAGCTCATCGTTTGCGGTAGATATAATGTATACTATACTGGCAATTGTTGCACTTGCAACTCCCTACTCTCATGCGAGGCAAAAATTATATCTTTGTACTGCTCGCGGCTGCTGCCCTCCTGGCTGGCACCGCGATAATCAGAGAAACGTCGCGCCGTGATGCGCTGCTTTCCTCACTGCAGGCTACTGTCGCAGGAAATGCGGAGCTTTCCTTTATCCCGCAAACGCGGCACATTGCCGCACCAAAGTCCAGTTCCCACGGAACGCGGATTTCCGTTATCGGCACCTCATTTCTATCGCCGTGGGGACCCGCCACACAAATCACCAAAGGGGATGAAAACGCCAATCTCCAATTCAGCCGAGAAATATCGCTCTCTCTTTTTCGCGGCAATGCGGAGCGGTTTCTCAATTTCTTTAGTCGACATGGCGGCGATGATGTCGCGTATCTCAGGCGCCGACTCGGAACCTCATTCTTGCAGTCGCCTCTCCTTTTCTACGACCAAATATTAGCGAGCACGCCCGCCAATATAAGTCCTTTCTCCTGGGCACGTGACATTAAAACTGAATTGCTTCTCCTCACACTCAAAAAATCTCTCACCAAAGAGGCGAAGGGAGAAATTTGGAAATTTTCTACAAAAACACTACAAGGCTTTCAAATAGGGAATCCCAAGCTGCAAAAAGTTGTTTTTCTCTATCTTTTTACCCCAGCCCAAGAGTATGATGTAGTCGTCTCCGGTGCCAGCCAGGAAGAAATAGATACTTTTCTTTCGTCATTCACTGCCTCCTCAACATCCTAATCTCTCAAACGGAATACCCGCTGTGCATTTTCCCATATACGCTGCCGCATCTCCTCTGCAGAAATGCCGCGCAGCTCGGCAAGGCGTACTACCACGTGCCGCACATAGGAAGGTTCATTCCGCTTCCCACGATAAGGCACTGGCGCTACATAGGGCGCGTCCGTTTCTGAAAGGATACGATCAAGTGGCAAGTACCGCACCACATCGTCGTAGTCATTGGTAAAAGTAAGTACGCCTCCGAAGGTGAAGTAAAACCCCATCTCCGCAAGCTGTCGCGCCTCCTCCCTGCTGCCGCTGAAAAAATGAACAATTCCCGGCGGATCGTTGAGTTGCGCCTTTTCCGCGTGGAGGACCGCGAGGAGCGCCGGATAGGCCTGGCGGCAATGAATCATCAGCGGCTTACGCACTTCCCGCGCAAGCTCTATCTGCCCGAGAAAAGCTGCTTCCTGTTTTTCTTTTGTATGCGTTCCTTGACGATAAAAATCAAAGCCGCATTCCCCTATCGCCACCACTTTGGAACGAAGCGCAAGTTCCCGATAGAATGCCCTGTCCCATTCTTCCCCGCGGCTGGTGAAAGCTTTTCCTTCCTCGCCCGCGCCAAGCTCCTTCACGTCGTGGTAGGATTTCTCCGTATGAATAGGATGTAGTCCTACTGCCGCATAGACACCTTTCGGGTAGTGCTCCGCAATTGCGACCGCGCGGCGTGAAGTTTCGCGTTGCGTTCCCACATTTACTATCCAGACGTTCTCTTCCTCTGCACGCGCGATTACCTTCTCCCAATCATCACGGAATGCCGCAAACTGGACGTGGGTATGGGCATCAAGGTAAGGAATGTTGCTCATTTTACTCACCAGCGTTCCTTTTGGGAAAGAGCGGCGCGAGCGGCTTTGCAGTAAGAGCGTCCCCATCTAAGTGAATTGCAGCGCGAATGCTCGCGGATGTTTTTGGCAAGAAAGGCGCGACAAGCTGCGCAATTTCCGAAAGCAATACTACCAGCATTGCAATCACTTTCTTGTCACGCGACTTCCATGGCGCATTTCTGTTAATATAGATATCCCCTTCTTGAATCGCCTTCCAAATTATTCCCAACGCCTCATGAATTTGAAACTGGTTCATCTTTGCTGCTACTTCCTTGCGAGTATTATCTAGAATTTTCTTTAATGAGGCATCAAGCTTTTCCACTTTTAATGTTCCTTCTCTCCCGGCGAGCGCACACACCCGAGATGCAAAATTACCAAGGCCATCAGCCAGCTCGCCCTTCAGAAGATGCTGGAGTCTCTCCTTACTCACATCCCCGTCTTCGCCGCTCGGCACGCTGCGCAGCAGGTAGTAGCGCACCGCATCCACGCCGTACTCCTCCACCAACTTTGCAGGATGGATCACATTGCCCAATGTCTTCGACATTTTTTTTCCTTCAACAGTGAGAAATCCGTGCACAAAGATATTCCGCGGCAACGGCAACCCCGCCGCGATGAGTATTCCGGGCCAAATGAGCGCATGGAATCGTAAGATATCTTTGCCGATAAAGTGGATGTCGGCAGGCCACCACTCGCGGAACTCCTCGCGGGGGTAGCCCACTCCAGATAAGTAATTAGTAAGAGCATCCGCCCACACATAAATCGTTTGACTCTCGTCTCCCGGCACTGGAATTCCCCATGCAAGATCTTTGCGCGGCCGCGAGAAGCTTACATCCTCCAATCCCCGCGAAAGAAAGGCGAGCATTTCTTCCTTTCTGCCCGCGGGGAGAATACGCATCTCGTCACTTGCAATAGCTCTCTGTATCTCTTTCCCATACCGCGAGAGGCGGAAAAAATAATTTTCTTCCTCAATAATCTCCGGCGCCTCCCCGTGGTCAACGCATTTTCCATCCACAAGATCTTTCTCTGTCACAAACGCTTCGTGTCCCACGCAGTACAATCCTCGATACTTCCTGCGATATATATCACCGCGCTCTTCAAGCTTGCGCCATATTTCCTGAACGCCGGGCCAGTGCGCCACGCGGTCAGTAGTGCGGAAAAACCTGTCCCAAGAAAGCATAAGCGGCTCTTTGAGAGCGGCGAACTGCGCCGCAATGCTATCGACAAACTGCTGTGGCGGCATTCCTGCCTTTTCTGCCGCGCGGGCAATTTTCGCGCCATGCTCGTCAGTGCCAGTTTGAAAAAATGTGCGCGCCCCCTGCTGGCGATACCAGCGCGCGTATGCGTCCGCCTGCACCAGCTCAAGGGCATGGCCAATGTGCGGCGCGCCGTTCGCATAATAAATTGCCGTCGTGACGTATCGCTTCTCCATAGAACGTCTACTGCCGCGGAAAAACTATTCAAGGCGGAGGAGCTTGCGCAACTGCTCCTTATTGCGCACTGGCCCAATTCCCGCAAGATTTAAATGCCGCTCCACAAAGATTGCCCGCGCAAGGCGGCGCACCTCCTCAGCAGTTACCTTTCGAATTTTTTCAACCACCTTTTCGGGAGGCAAAAATGATCCCAAGAGCAACTCCTGCATCCCATAAAATCCTGCAAGTGCATCTGATGTCTCGAGGCCTGTCAGAATTTTTCCCGTGAGGTGTTCCTTCGCTTTCGCAAGTTCATCCTTAGGCACCAGCTCACGCTTGAGACGCGCAAATTCTTCCAAAATCACCTGTACTACTTTCTGGAGGCGCGTAGTATCAACGCCCGCCGCCACCGCGAGATACCCGTGATCCAATGCTAAATCATCTTCTGCGCGCACATAGTAGGCTGCTCCAAGCTCCTCCCGTACTCTCCGAAACAGCCTCGAGCTCATTCCCCCTCCCAACACATCGGCAAGTACCCGCAGGGCATACTTCCTCCCGTCAAATAGCGAGAAAGCGCGCACTCCTACCACAATATGACTCTGATCCGATTTCTTATAGCGAAGCTCCACCGCAGGTGCCTCCTGTCGTTCTTTGGTTTTCGGCTTGCGGCGCCGCGCGCGGGGAGTAAGACCGCCGAAAAGTTCATTCACTTTTTCCCTCGCTTTCTTGGGATCAAACGCCCCCGCCATTACCACCACTGTGTTGTTGGGAAGATAATGCGCTTCGCGGTACGCGACAATTTGACGCCTCTGCAACTTCCGAATAATTTCCTTTTCCCCTGCAATGTCCCATCCTGCTGGCTGATCGCCATAGAGGAGACAGAGAAACACGTCCTGCACTTTGCGCATCGGCATATCCTCATAGAGGTTAATTTCTTCTATAATAACGCCCCGCTCTCGTTCGATTTCGTCTTTGCGGAAAATGGGGTGGAGGTAGAGGTCGGCAACAATATCGAGAATGTGCCAGCTTTTCTCCCTGCTCGCCTTCGCCCAGTAGCCCGTGTACTCCTGGCCAGTAAACGCATTGTATTCTGCGCCAAGCCGGTCTAATTCTTCGGCAATCATTCCGGGTTCAGGGCGATGCTTCGTGCCTTTAAACACAAGATGCTCCAAGAAATGCGAGATGCCGTTGATACGCTTGGTCTCGTATTCAGATCCTGCTCCTACCAAAATAAGCACCGCTGTAGTAGGGCTTTCTCGACGCGGCACGCAGACAATCCGCAAGCCGTTCCGCAACGTGTATTTCTGCACACTTTTCATTATGATTTCCCCTGCTCCAAAATTGCTATATCGCGCTGGAATCTGTCCGCGCGTTCCACGACAGGTTCTCCGTAGGCCCACCGGTAATAGTACCAGCTTCCGCCCGCATAATACTTCGCCGCGGCGCAACGTTCAAGGAGGCGCTGCGCCTGGCTCGGCACTTTCCTGCTATACCGCTTGCACGACTTCGAGTGGTATGCATCCCGCAGATAGAGGGCAGTAGCGATAAATGCATCCGCGTTGTTCCATGGCGAAGGTACAGACTTCCCTGTCAGCTTGGCAATCTCCGGTTCATAGATCTTCCATGTTGATGGGAGAAATTGTGCAGGACCCATCGCGCCGCCGTACACTCCATCAGAATTAGGGCAAGATACCTTCACAGAATCAGGATTAAGACCCAGCTTCCGCGTGATTTCAAGGAATATTTCCACATCACTCTTGTAGCTACCGTCCGCCTGCCGCTTTGGCTTCGGATTCATCGCAGATCGATAGTCGCACTTTCCCACATTCCTCCCCAAGGCAGATTCGCGGTCCAATACTGAGAGGATAAGAGTAGGACGTATGCCTGTCATTTTTCCTGCAAGTTTGGCAAACTTATAAGCCTGTTCGAACGTCAGCTCGCCGCCGCCGAGCAACTGAAAGATACGGCTGCGAATTTGGGCAGCAGTTGCTTTTGTCGTTTCGAGAAGCGCTTTATATTTCGACTCCTGCCCCTTCGTTCGGCGCAGCAATTCACGCTTTTGGGATGCAAGCCGCTCTGCTTCTCTCTTCTGTGCTTCCCGATATTTCTTAATAGATTCTGCATCCGCACGAGCAAGTGAGAGCTGAGTTTTCTGGTCATTGAGCTGTTCGTAGAGCGAGGTAACGCGTGCAAGGGACGCCTGCAGGTTGCTCTGAAGAAGTGCAATGTTGTTGAGATTGCCAAAGAAATCAGAGAGGCGAGGGTTCTTCAAAAAAATCTCTATCAGGGAAGTCTGATCACCGCGTTGTACATCGCGAATAAGCTCGGCGAGCGATTGTTTGCTTGCACGAATATTCTCTTCAGTTACCTCAATCTGCGACTCCGTTTCATGAATCTTCTCGTCAAGCTCCGCGAGACTCAAGTTGATTGCTTTTACCTGGAGATTGAGTTTTGCGATCTTGCTGTTGAGGCGGGCAATTTCCCCTTTCAAGCTTCTGCTCTGCTTCTGATAACCCACCACCTGCCGTTCATACTGATCAATCTGTTCCTCCAACTCTTGGAGTTGCGCTTCTAGTTTTGCCCGTTCTGCTTCTATGCTTTTCGGCGCAGAAGTTGTCCCCGCCGCGAGCAAAATTGTCGTCGGCGCGTGCGCGGAAGAAAATATCATTATTCCGATCAGCACCGTGATAATGGCAACTCGGAGAGGATGTAAAGAAGGAACCCTTACCACGCGACGGGGAGGCATAAGGTTAACCCGTTCGGCAACCCTCGAAAATGCCGTCGCACGAGGTGGGCGGATATCAATAAGTTGTTGGGGTTTTGGGAGTTGAGCCATTCGGTTTCCTTACACGCCCCCTAGGAGCCTGCTTCTTCTTTGCCAGAAGAAGTTCCTTCTTGCTCCTTTGCAGCTTCCTCGGATTCCTGCTTACTCTCTTCTTGCTCAGGTTCCCGCTCCATTGCTGTGGCTACCACAGTGTCCGGGTCAAGGGTAACCTCCACGCCGCGGGGAATAGACAAATCGCGAATGTAAATACTCTTGTCCACTTCATCTAGCGCGGCAAGGTCAACGTCGATTTCTTTCGGGAGGTCTCCAGGGAGAGCACGCACCTCGACTTCTGTAATAGCCTTGTTGAGGAGTGCTCCTTTCTCTTTGACGGCAGGAGACTCTCCTCGGAATTTTAAGGGGACGCGAGCAGTGACCTTTTCGTCCTCGCGAATCTGGTAAAAGTCCACATGCAGAATCGTCCCTTTCAAATAATGGCGCTGCACATCGTGAATAAGCACCTTTCTCTTCTCGCCATCCACAATAAGATCAATAACTGTATTTTCTCCTGCTTCTCGGAATACTTTCCGAAATTCAGATTCTTCCACTATGAGATGCGCATTCTCAATACCTCTTCCATACAATTCTGCAGGAATAAGCCCTTCCGCGCGGAGTAATTTTACTGATTTCCCCCCCTCTGATCGTTTTCTGGCGGTAAGTTCCATGCTGTCACTAGGATAGCAAACACCACCCCTTTCCGCAACTCCAACCCACTGAGCAGTTATCTTAGAGAAACTATCCTGAGCCTGAGGGGGAAGCAATACGGGAAAAAAGCATCATTCTTCTTTTTGCCACCTCGTATATTCCCTCCTCGGCAGCAGGATAAAGCTTGTAGGGGGCAATTTCGTCCTGCTTCTCCCGAAGTGCTCGGGATATTCCTTCCCGCCATGCGAGACGAAGCTCTGTATTGATGTGGATAACCGCAACGCCAGCTTCAATTGCCGCCACAAAATCCTCATCTGCAATTCCTGAACCGCCGTGCAGGACAAGCGGCACTGGCACTGCATTTGCAATTTCGCGCACCCGCGCGACATCGAGACGCGGGTTGGGAGCATTGCGGAACATCCCGTGCAAATTTCCAACCGCGGGCGAGAGAAGATCCACTCCCGTCTCGCGAACAAACTCCTCCGCTTGTGCAGATGTTGTGAGATCTTCTGCACGTATCGCCGCGCCCTCAGGCGGCTTATCAAGCACGCGCGACGAAGAACCGATGTACCCTATCTCGCCTTCCACAACAATTTCAGGATTCTTCTCCTTCACATACGCCACAACTTTCCTTGTTTCCCGAATATTTTCTTCCCAAGAAAGTGCGCTCCCGTCAAACAGCACCGCATCGTAGCCCGCCGCAACTGCTTCTTTTATTTTCTCAAATGAGTGGGTGTGGTCTGCGTTGAGGAAAATTGGATAGTCAAATTCCTCCCGAAGCGATCGCACCAGCGCCGCCGCTTGCCGTGGCCCCAGGTAGGCACGTTCTCCCTCTGAAGTTCCGATCACCACCGGTAATTCCAGTTCTCGCGCAGCACGGAAAATAGCCCGAAGCGCAACGACATCAGAAATATTAAAGTGCCCCACTGCGCGCTTCTTTTTTCGCGCCTCGTCGATAATTTCCCGTAAGTTCTGCATACGCGCCCATTATACCATACCCCCCTACAAGAACGGTCTCGCGAGCGCATAAACTTGCCTCTGTATCTCCTGCGGCGAGAGGAGCACACCTCGGGGGGCGCAGTGTACAACCTTTATCTCTCGAGGAAATAATCGCGCCGCTTCGAGGTAGGCCGCATGCGCTTTTGCAAGATGCCTTGCATCGCGCTCGTGAATGTCGCCCTGCACGCCTTTCTTCTTCCTCCCCCGCAGCAAACGGAGAGCAATTGCCGGAGGGATTTCTAAAATGATAGTGCAGTCAGGCCTGGCAATTCCCAACACTTCATACTCCATAGTGCGAACCCATCGCAAAAATGCCTGCCGCTGGCGCTTCCCGCGAATCTGCGCAGCCTGGTGCCCAAAATTTGAGGCGGTATAGCGGTCTGCGAGTACAACATACCCCTCACTGCGCTTGCGTTCGATAAGGGAGGTACTGTCGAAGCGGTCCATCGCGTAGCAGAGTGCTACTGCGGCAGGGTTCTGTTCCCCTACGCCGCCGTATTTCCCCCTTAAGTACTGTTCCACAAAATACGCCGCGCGGGTGCCGTAGCGCGGAAACGCGAGGGAGGTAACTTTTTTTCCTTTCCGGCGAAGGAAACGCGCAAGCATTCTTGTCTGCGTTTCCTTTCCCGAACCATCAATCCCCTCCAGTACCAAAAATGCTCCTTGCCGCTTTTTTTTCATACTGATGGAGGCACCGCGAGGCTTACAATTCCCTTCTCGAATGCGCTGACAAGCTCTCGTTCCATACTCTCTGCCCCTCCGGCGTATTCACAGAAGAGCTTGGTCCACAGCGCCTCGCGCTGGTGGTAGTTGTAGGTCTTGTCCTTCTTTTCCATAAACGCCACCGCAGTCATCGCATTGTCTTCCATATCAAAGCTCACCACCTCGTCACCATTCCCATACCGCTTCCCTACCCAGCTTAAATCTTCCCACATCGCAAGCCCTGTCTCGGGATGTGTTTTTCCAAAATTTACTAAATCCTGTTCCCCCTTCGCCCAATGCACTGACTCTGGGTTGACGCGCGGAAGAAAGAGGCGCGGGTCGCGGGGATTCTCCTTCTCCAAGTAACGCTGCACAATCATCCAGTCTCCCTGGGGAAGTTCATTCGCTTCCCGCACATCGCCGCGGAGAAGCATCTTCAATTTCTCGGCAAAATCCTGTCGCGGGGCGTAGTGGCGAAAAAGCTCCGCGTAGAAAGAAATCTCATGGAGATAGTGGAAGAGAAGCGCAAAGTCTCTGAGACGCTTTCCCGGCACGTCCTCGGCGATAGGGTTCAGGAAAATAACGCCAAACTCTTTCAAATGGCTCACGTTATGCCGCTTCTTCTCCACAAATTTCACCGCAACCTCGTGCCACTCTTCCCCAAGGACGCGCACTTCAATCTCGCGCTCCTCAAAATCATCCGGCGTGAATGAGGAATACGCCTCCTCGAAAGTCGCGTGCATCCACTCGGTCGTCTCCATAAATCGGAGCGCGCTAAATATCTCTGCAATGTCATGGTTGTCCAAAAGTTGCTCCACCCTGTTATACCCCAAAAATTCCATAAGATGACGCGGCGGCCGCTTTTTCAAGATTTCTTCTCCCCGCGAACGTTTCAAGAAAAATCCTTTCTGCACGCTCGCCTGCTGCCGCGCAAAATTCGCCGCGCGCGCAAATTCAGTATCCCCTTCCACATTCTTCTCGAGGTAGGCGATGAATTTTTTCTCCTGGGCGAAAATTGCGTCGCGGAGTGCGGCACTTACCGATGCGGCGCTGGGACGCCGAACTCCCAACAGAGATTCCACCCGCGCACTCTTGCTATGAATCTCATTGACTACCTTCTCCAACACCTCCCTACCGCCGCGGCACGCGTGGGCGGCTGCGAGATCAGCAAGGAGTGCCTCTTCCACTTTCAGCAGGCTCGCAAGTTCCCTTATGGCAAAATCTTTCTGTAGCATCTTAGTACTCCGAAATCTTCTTTGCCGCTACCTTGAAATTCTTCCACCGCCGTCCCCGATGGAACTGCGCGAACGAAAGTGCGCCCGTATGCGCGCCGATCTGCTCTACTACTGCTGTCGCGTTCGCAGACGCAAGCGTTATTGCAAATTTAATTACCTCGAGATTATAGAAACTGCTCGGTGTCTTCTGCGCCTGCTGCTTCATCCCATGCAGAAGCCCCGCCACGAAACCAGCGCCGAACGCATCGCCGGCGCCTGTCCTGTCCACAACTTTCTTTTCCGGAAACACGCCTGCGCGGTAAATGACCTTCCCATCCGAAACTTTCACGCCCGCAGGTCCTTCTGTCATCACCGCAATGCCGCCAACAATCGCATCAAAGGCGCGGAAGATGCGCGCCTCGTCGCGGTACGAAATTCCTGTCAGCAGAGACGCTTCTTCCTGATTTACAATCACCACCTCCATCAAACGGAGCAATCGATTGAGGCGCGTTTTTCCCAGCTTGAGGTAGTGTTTCGAGGGGTTGATCGCAAGCCGGGCACCATGCTTGCGGAATTCCCGACAAATATTCATCAGCTCATCTGCCGCAATGCTGCCCGGTGCGAGGTACGCCCACTTGGCGTGGAACGCGCGGCGAGGAAATTGTGTATAAGTGAGAAAATGCGAGGCGCCGCGGTAGTGGAGAATCGTTCTCCCTCCAGAGTCGGCAACCAAAATCACTGAGTAGGCAGTGCCTCGGCGCTGGTTGTGCACCAAAAACGGCCGCACGCCTCTTTTCTGGAGATCGCGCTGTATTTCTTCTGCAGCAGCGTCATCACCTACCTCCGCAACTACCGCAGTTGCAAATCCTT
Organism: uncultured Candidatus Saccharibacteria bacterium; assembly: GCA_964403045.1. Taxonomy (GTDB): domain Bacteria; phylum Patescibacteriota; class Minisyncoccia; order UBA6257; family 2-01-FULL-56-20; genus CAYOEP01. The sequence continues at coordinate 13,262 of CAYOEP010000003.1, read as the reverse complement.
GGCGCTGAAAGGTGACAGCCGCGTTTGCCGCACCGCCACCTACCTCATAGATCGGCGCACCTACTTCAATTTTGCTCCCTAGGGCAAAGCATTGCGCGACTCCCGTCGTCACGCCAATTTTTTCCAAATGTTTCGGGTCGCGGAAGACGCGAAAGAGCTCGCTTCTCAAAAACACATCCCGCGTCGCCGTCCCAACTGTCACCACGTCAAACATTGCTTCCCATTATACCAGAAAAGCAGAAAGCCCGCGCGGATGGCGGGCTTTGCTGTTACTCTCTTAACTTTTTTACCTGCTCCTCAAACTGCTGGAGCAGGCGATCAAGTTCTAATGTTCCGTCGTACAACTGCCGCAGCGTTTCGGCGGCAGCATGCATTCGCGCCTTGAGCTCTGCATTCTCACGGAGCAATTCCTCGACAGCCAAGATATAAATGTCGAGGTCTTCGCTCACTTCTTCAAGCGCATCTCGCGCCGCGCCAAGCGCGAGATAAAATTTTCGCACTATCTTTGCGGGCTCTGATTCTCCACGCACAGCTTCCCCAATTTTATGGAGAGTCATTCTCTCGCCGTCTTTCGCTTTCCCTCTCCCGAGTCCAAGTGCATCCGCGTGCGTGAGTGCCTCCAGAAACTCCCCGATGACACCGGTCCCCAGAGGACCGAAAACGGGAATGTTTTTCTTCTGTGCTTCTTCCCGAATTCGCGCCATCAGCTTGTGTGCAACGAACCGCGTGACCAGCACGCATCCCGCGCCGTCGGGTATTTCTGCCCGTTGGGCGCTGGGGTCTGTTGAGTCAAAAAATACAAATCTGGGATTGTCACGTACTCCCTTCCGGAAATTGGAAGCTTTCCCACCCACAATCACCACGAGAGAATCAGATTCCGTTAACTCGCTCAATAGTTTTTGCAGCTCTTTCCTTGTAGTTTCGACTGTCACTGGGACCTCCCTCTTGCTCTTGCACTATAGTTGTATAAAGAAATGTAAAAGGACGCTTCACCGAAAATGACACTACCACAATGGCTGATAAATGTCAACTTTGCATGGGGGGCAGACGTTAATTATCCGTAGGCGCGGCGAATTGCCTTCTTCGCGGCTTTGTAGATGAAAGGCGCCGTCATTTCATACTTTTCCAGAAGTTCCTGCGGGGCGCCCGACTCTCCAAACGTGTCCTGCATCCCCACAAACTCCATTGGCACAGGAGCGCGGCGGGCAAGAAGTTCCGCAACTGCTCCTCCCAGTCCCCCTGCAACCTGGTGCTCTTCCACGGTCACCACCGCACCTGCGCGCTTCGCAAGGGCGGTAATGCCAGACGCATCCAGCGGCTTCACAGTATGCACATTGGCAACGAAAACGCCGATTTTATCCTGTTCCAACATCTGGGCGGCGAGCAGTGTTTCGTAGAGGAGCGGGCCGCAGGCAAGCAGCAACACCTTCGCCTTCATTCTCTTTTTGGGAAGCCACACCAACGTAATTTTTCCGGGCGTGTAGGGAGTGCGTTCGGTAGTAATCACCGGCGTCTTCTCCCGTGCGAAGCGAAGGTAGACCGGCCCCCATATCTGCGCCGCCGCAAGTGTTGCTTTCTTTGTCTCAATCGCATCACAGGGCACGAACACCCGCATATTTGCAATTACCCGCATCGTCGCAATATCCTCAATCGCCTGGTGTGTTGCCCCATCCGGGCCCACCGACACGCCCGCGTGCGCGCCGGCGATTTTCACATTTGCATCGTTGTACGCAATCGTCGTGCGAATTTGCTCCCAGTTCCTCCCTGGGGAAAATGTAGCATACGAAGAAATAAACGGAATTTTTCCGCTCACGCCAAGGCCCGCCGCAACAGTCGCGAGATTCTGCTCGGCAACACCTACTTCAAAAAAGCGATCGGGAAATTCTTTTGCGAATGCCGCCGACCGCGTCGATTCTGTTAAATCAGCACAGAGCACCACCACATTCGGATTGCGCCTTCCTGCCGCAACAAGGCCCTCACCATAGCCATCCCTCGTGGGGACGCGGGCGACGTCTTTATGGAAAAGCTTGGGGTTAAGATGCGCCTCAGGGTTTATCATCTCCCCTTATTGTAGCACATCTCCCCCAACCGCATCACACCCCCAATTTCACAATCTCAATACCAAGCAGCTTCTCCGCCTTGTCCCGCAAGTCAAAAAGCTGCCGCGGACATACAAAAAGGCAGCTTACTGTCTTTTCTTCCGTCTCGTTGCGCACTGTAAACAAGTAGTGCACTCCCTTCGTGCCGTGCTCGCGGTAGTAGCGGCTCGCAAATACTGCGAACGGCTCTGGATGATTAATCCCATGCCAAAAATCGCCGTACTGCGCCTTGCTAAGTCGCACCGACGCCGTGATTTCCGGCACGCCTTCCTGCTCCCCTGCCACTACCCCCACCACCTTCCGCGCGGCATCGAGGGCAAATTTCTTCCCCTGCTCGCGCGGGCGGGCACGGTAGGTAAGATTCCTTTTCTCGTCCAGCTGGATAACTGCAACGCTTTCCGGCGCTTCCACCTGCAGCACAAACGTACCGTGCGAAAATTTTTCTTCTCCTCCACTTCCCACTACATTGTGCTCTGGCATACTCTGAACGTTATCCTTACTGCCCACAACCTTCACGCCTACTGCTTTTGGGGATGAGGGAATTTCGGTGACGGATAATTTATCTTCCTGGGACGGCGCCATACTTTGAGAAAAGTCTCCAGCTACAAACAGCACTCCCCCCGCAATTCCGAGGAAGAACGCAAGCGCCATAATTGCTATTCTCTTCCCGCTCATAACGCAGAGAGTATCTTATCCATTCCCTGCGCAAGCGTCAATGGAAGCTACCACGTATGTGCTCTCCGGAGTTTCCTAGCCCAACTACTAAGTTCTTTGAGGGCACGGCGGGCTTCCTCCTTGGTGGGAGGTTTCCCGTGCCACTCATATTTCCGCTCCATAAAGCTTACTCCACGTCCCGGAATAGTGTGCGCGATGATCATCGTTGGCCTCTCGTATACCGCCTCTGCCTCCGCTACCGCATCCACCAAATCCCGCGGATTATGGCCATCTATCTCTACCACATTCCAATTGAATGCCTCATATTTCTCCCGGAGAGGCTCGAGCGGCATTACCTGTTCAGTATAACCGTCAATTTGGATATTGTTGCGGTCCATCACTGCCGTGAGATTCCCTAACCGATACTTCCCTGCAAACATCACCGCTTCCCATATATTGCCCTCTTGGTGTTCCCCGTCGGAAGTAATACAGAACACTCGATAGCGCTTCCTATCCATCCGCGCAGCGAGTGCCATTCCTGCCGCTTGCGACAACCCCGAACCTAGGGGGCCAGAGGTATTCTCGATGCCAGGGAGCGCGGTGCGGTGCGGATGCCCCTGCAGGCGGGAGTTAACTTTCCGCAACGTATCAAGCTCCTTGACGGAAAAGTAGCCCGCGCGCGCGAGGGCGGCATAGAGAATAGGACAAATGTGCCCGTTAGAAAGTACAAGGCGGTCGCGCTCCGGCCATTCAGGGTTGTCCGGATCGTGATTAAGAATGTGAAAATAGAAAGTAGCGAATACCTCTGCCATTCCCAACGGACCTGCTGAATGCCCTGATCCTGCTTTCGCGAGCATTTTAATCACATCCTGGCGCAATGTGTTCGCCATTTCTTCAAGAAACTTCAGTTTTTCTTCGTGGAGCGCCTCCATGTCGCTATTCTCCTATAAGTGAACCGACCTCCTTGAGTGCCTGAAATGCTTTCTCTTCATTTTCGCTGGAAAAGATATAGTTCGCTGCGATGATAATGTTTGCACCCGCGTCCTTTGCAAGACGTGCAGTTTTATCATTCATCCCACCGTCAACCTCAATCACAGCATCGGGGCGATGCGCGCGGATAAATTTGATTTTCTCCAGTGAGGCAAGCTGGAAGCGCTGTCCTGACATCCCCGGATGCACTCCCAGCACCAAAAACCACTGCAGCTCATCGAAGTAGGGCGAAAGGCTTGCGGGAGGAGTTTCTGGATTACTCGCCAGCACAAGCTCTCTATTTGCCGCACGGCACTGATCAAGAATCGCAGCAAGCTTCTTTCTCTGGTTATTCTCAGAATGCGGAAGGTGAATATCTCCCAGCGTCTCCAAATGGACAATGATCCGATTTGCTCCCCCTTGAATCCAGGAACGCACCACATCCTCCGGCCGCTCTACCATCAAATGCACTTCAAACTGCATTCCAGGATTTTCGTCTGCAAGCTTCTCGAGCTCGTCAGGATTGTTCCACAAGCGGTTGTAGGTGAACGCCCCGTCCGCCACATCAATATGCACCCACGCATCCTCGCCTTTCTCAAAAAATCCTGTCGCGATGTCCACTTGTCTGCGCACGCAGGAAAAATCAACGCAATTTACTGCGGGAATGACGCTAAACTTTTGCGCATGCTCAGGCATTGGTAAAGTTCTCCAATTCAGAAATCTTCTCAAGGCGGCGTGCGTGCTTCTCTTCGCCGTCGAAGGGAGTATTGAGAAACGTCTGCACCATTTTCTGCGCCATTGGCTTTGTTACAAAGTCTGCCGCGAGGCACAGCACATTGATGTTGTCATGCTTGCGTGCGTCATACACTTGGTCCGGTGAAATACCAATGCCCGCGCGAACGCCGGGAAATCTGTTGGCAACCACACACATTCCCACCCCCGAGCCGCAGACTAAAATTCCTTTGCTGTTGTCAGGGTCTATTTTGATCCTCCGCGCGAGGTCAGCAGCAAAGTCCGGATAATCATCATTCTCGTCATAGACAGCATTGCCTACATCGTAAATCTCATAAGCCTGATCCTCCACAAACTGTTTTAAAAACTCTTTGAGGTCGTAGCCTCGATGATCAGCGCCAAAGTAAATCACCATAGCGGCTTCATTATACAATAAGAAAACGACGAAAGTAAGATAGCAGTTAAACAAGTGCCGCCACGTTCTGCACGTGCTTCACCAGCGTGGACACATACCCTGCTTCATTATCATACCATGAGAGCACCTTTACGAGGTTGCCATCCACCACACGTGTGAACCGCAAATCTACAATTGCCCCATATTCCTCGCCAATAATATCGGAGGAGACAATTGGGTCTTCTGTAACCTTAAAAATCCCCTTCCAACGCGGCGAAGCGGCTGCTTCTTTGAAAATCTGATTAATTTCATCAGCGCTCACCTTTCTTTTTGCAAGGAATGTTACATCCGCTACCGATCCTGCCACCACCGGAACGCGCATTGCAATGCCATCAAACTTCCCTTCCAGTGCGGGAATGGCGCGCGCGGTTGCCTTCGCCGCCCCCGTAGTGGAGGGAATGATATTCTGTGCCGCAGCCCTGCCGCGCCGTACATCCTTCTTGCCCCGCGCGGGACCATCCACAAGGTTTTGCGTCGCCGTGTAGCCATGGACCGTGGTGAGAATTGCTTTTTCCACGCCGGGGTTTTCCATCATAATCTGAATTACGGGAGAAACTGCGTTTGTAGTACAAGAAGCGTTGGAGCTCAGTTCTACTGTTTTAAGCTCTTTCTCATTAATGCCCATCAGGACAGTCTTCCCAAGAGTACCATCCTCGTCCTTTGCGGGTGCAGTAATTACTACCCGCTTCGCACCCGCCGCAATGTGCGCCCGCGCGAGCTCAAACTTCGTAAATACCCCTGTTGCTTCTACTACAATATCTACCCCCAGCTCTTTCCATGGGAGATCTTTGGGATCGCGCACCTGAGAAACCGCAATCTCCCTCCCTCCTACTATCAGCACCCCTTTCGCCGCGTCTGCATAAACCTCTTCGTCAAACCGGCGATAGACTGTGTCATACTTGAGAAGGTACGCAAGGTTCTCAAGATCGCCAAGATCATTGATTGCCACAACTTCAATATCCGGCTTATGGAAAGATTGACGGAAAAATAGTCTCCCTATTCTCCCAAAACCATTGATTGCTACTCTCGCTTTCTTTGTCATAGCGTTATTGTAGCATGTTCCCGTACGGCCACCAAGTTCTTACTCGGCGCCGTCCTTTCCATGCTTTTCCTTTTCATGCACATCTCCCGGGGGAAGTATTTGCTCCTCCTCTAACTCCTTGTATTCCTCTCGCGGCGGAAGCTCTTTCTCCTCATGCTGTACACCATCCCCTTCTCCAGCAAAAAGAAACGCCTCGTTAATGTCGCCCTCACTCCATCCTTCCTCGCGGAGGCGCCGCCAAAGCTCCTCCTTGGCAGTGCCATTTTTAAGCTCCGTCCGCACTTTTTCTACTAATTCCCGCGATAGCATATTTCTGTTGTTCTTAGTATAGCACAACAGCAATGCCTACGGGAGGCAGTACCCAGTTATGACCATGCCGCGCGGCATCCTCTCTGTATTCCTATCCTCTCGCATTCTCCTGCTGCGATTTCCAACACCGCATCCACTCTCTCCGGAGGCACATAGAATATTTTTCCACGAAAGCGCGACGCTACCCACTGAAGTGGCTGTGCGTGGAGTGTAATATGCACTACTATCCCTCGGCGAATCCATACAATGTCGAGGGGCAGCCGCATTCCCCACATCCAGAATACATACCTCCCGGGGCGGGGAAAGAGGAAAAGCATCCCTCTCCCGGCAGGCATCGATGTCCTTCCCGCGAGTCCCCGCATCTTTTGCCATAAAGTCTGTGCCACCTCCGCAGCAACTACCGCATTGCTTCCTCCCAGCAGAGCAAAGCGTACTTGCACCTCCTCTGCGGAATAGCCATTGCGTATTTTTCCTGTCCCTTGCGCCGCCATATTACATATATGCCCCTTCGCAGGCGTTACTCCCCTGTACGTTCCTCGCCGCAGGGGAACGCGAGTCGGTAGGCCATCACACCAAACGCGACCGAAACATTGAGCGATTCTTTCCTGCCCAGCATCGGAATCGCTACCACCGCGTCCGCTTGCTGCAAAAGTGCTGCAGATATTCCCTCTACCTCATTTCCTACCACCAGTGCAAGCGGCCGAGGAGGCGGGGCAAACGAGTGGTAGGGAATTGCGCCAGGAGTTTGCTCGAGCGCCACAATAAAGTAGTTATGGCGGCGGAGAAAATTGAAAAGTTCTTCCGCCGTCTCCCACTTCTCCCAATCGACCATTCGTTCCGCGCCTAATGACACCTTCATAAGCTGGACACGCGGTGCCCCCTGCTCATCGACAGGGCCCGGCGTATACCCGACAAGGTAAAGCTTTGTAAATCCTGCTGCGTCCGCAGTGCGGAATATCGATCCTACATTATGGGCGCTCCTGATGTTGACCAGTACACCTACCTTCAGCGGGAAGTTCCTTTTCTTCCCTTTTTCTCGCCAAGGGCGCAAATTGACTTTTCCCATCATTCTCGCTATGGTAATGATAGCTCATCCTATCACTGACTGGCGGTGAGGGAAAGCACAGCAAGGAGGTATCCAATGACGACGCGGCAACTTTTCCGCACCGCCGAAGCGGCCGCCAGCGCGTTCTGTCAGGTCTTCCGTGACCTTCTCCTCCCTGGAGAAACTGCAGATCTTCTCGCAAAAATGCTCGTGGAAGATTTTGAGCAAAATGGGAAGATTGGCTTCGTCTACGTGGGACTTGACGGCGACGTCAAGAGTGTTGTTGGCATGCGCGTTTCCCCGCACATGGGAATCTGCATCTCGCTCTGGACGACAGAGCAACTCAGCCCTGAAGAGAAACACGAATTTCTGCAACGCTGTAAATCTCGCATGCCAAGAACGCCAAACCTTCATTTCGACTTTCGTCGTTTCAACGACGAAGCTGAAATGGAAAAAATGGAAGCTGCCCTTCGGCGTGATTACATTACCACTCCTTCATGGGTCAGCAGCTCCTCGAGCTGCTGACTTTTTTTACTACTTTAGCATCTCGCTTGGTTCAGGAGAGCTCGCGCTATTCTGCGGCAGCGGGGATTCCCGCACCACAAAATCGTCCGCCGCACCCGTAGCACATGCGTTGCCTTTGTCTTCCGCATCTCCCTGCGGCACAAGGCATCTGCCGCCAAAGTACGCTTTCCGCTCCCAGCTTTTTCCCTCCGCCGCACTGCTGTAGGACATATGATCCTGCTCATTCCCCTCGCTGTCATAGAGGGTAAGTGTTGCCGAAGTATTGGGCAGGGATGCGCTCCGCACCACATCCGCCGCAACCGCACCATTGTAGCGGTTGCAGCCTATAAGAAAGAATCCGCCGGGCGGAATGGAAGTATGGTCTTCCTTTTTGGAGCCAATTGTTGCAATCGCCTTCCCGTTCTTTTGCAGTTTCCATCCCGTAAGGTCAATGGCGTTTGCCGTTGGATTGTAGAGTTCGACAAATTCTTTCCCTTTATCGCTTCCTTCGGCGTTGGCGAATACTTCACTGATTACCACGTTCCGCGCGACTCCGTCCTGTCTCGTCGACGGCATCGAAAGCGCCGTAGTGCCTGAAGCAATGACTGGAGGAGCAGCGGTGCTTTCTCTTTGTTCATAATGCGCTTCTGTCGGAGAAGGACGGGCCGCGGCAGGATGCGAATTCCTTTTTCCCGGCGTGCCGCCCACATTCGCGCTCGTATGCCACCCTGCCAAATCAGCATCGCGCTCCATCGTGCGCCGCGTTGCCCGGTCACCGCCATACTGCTCCCATCCTCCCGAAGCATCAATTTCATCCACAACCACGCAGGCGCTGTCGAGTAATAAGAGGTGCATCCCTGCATCCCGCAGGGCTCCCTCGTATATTTCTCCTGCCGCCACTTGGGGTACAGTGCGGTCATCGCTCCGCTCAAGGAGAAAATAACCCCGCGCGGGGACTTGCCGGTGGGGCGCAATCACAAGCGCAAACTTGTTGTCGGCGGACTGCACACGCCATCCGAAGAGATCCACTTCCCTATTCTCCCAATTTCTCAGCTCTATCCACTCGTCCTGCGGCGAATGCTCAGTGCCCATCCAAGCAATCTCATTGAAAAGCACTTTGGCAGCCGGCACGCCTCCCCGCTTTGCCTGGCAGGGACCTATGCTCTCTTTTTTACTCTTGTCCTGTATTGCCACCGCCGCGGCGAGGAATTGCTCCGGCTCCTTGCGGCTGGTAAGTTTGTTTTCCGGCTGACCACTCTGCTGCTGCACTACTTCCGGTTTTTCCCCATGCGCGGTGAGATTGTGATTACGCGGCAACGGGTCTTGCGCGGCAGTAGGAGGGGAATTTGTTTGCCGCTTTCCGCCAAATTCTTTTCGCCCAATCTCTCCCCCTTCCTCAACCGTCCCCGTACGGGGATCTACCTCCGCAAGTAATTGGAACTGGGGACGAGGAAAGAATGCATCCTTGAGGCTTGCGAGGAGTATATTTCCTTGCCCCGTCCCCGAGAACAGCCACACTCCCGCCGCGAAAGCGAGAGTGGCGAGCGCGAGGAACACATATCTTTTCCTCATGCTGATTACCTACATCTCTCCTCTCAACGCCTTTCCGTTTATCATACCACATTTACCTTCTTCTCACTTGCTTTCCTCTTCTTGCTTTTCACTCGCTGTTTTTGCTATGGTAGCTATTAGTTTGAGCAAGTTGCGAACTTGAAAACTGCATAGAGGAGGCAAGGATGGCAAAGCAACCCGACAACCACGGCAGTGCGATTATGAACTTTCCTCTTCCACCGCCGCTCAGCGAGGAAGAAGAACAATATATCCTAGCCAAACACAAACGTTCCCCAGAAGACAACGAGAAACTTGTCCTGCACAATCTCCGTCTTGTATTCCTCATCACCTTGACATATGTGCGCCCTAGCGATGACCATTTTCTCGATAGCTTCCAATGGGGCGTAGTCGGTCTTATGGAAGCAGCACGGCGGTGGGATCCCACACAGCGAGCTGGCAAATTCAGCACCTATGCGATCCACTGGATTCGAAAGTATATCTTCGAGGCGTTCTACCAAAGTAATCACAATCCTCTCAATGTTCCTCGAGCTTCGCATTACCACGCTCGGAAGCTGAAGCGCGTCGCAGAACTCCTCGCAAAAAAGCACGGAAAAGAACCCTCTCTCTTTGAAGTCGCTAAAGAAATGAATATCTCTCCCAAGCTCGCGCAAGATCTTGCCTCGATTGGCAAAATCCGCAAGCTGAGCATTCATGATCCCGCCAACAGCCAGATAGAAAATGGCATCTCACTTGAAGAATGCCTCGTGCAGCAAACTTTCCTAAGCCCCGATTCGCACCTTGAACGTCGAGAGATAATGGAACGCATCCAAGAGGCAATTGCGAAACTCCCGCCGCGGGAGCAAGTTGTCTTCAGCCTGCGAGTCCTTGGTTCCACCTTCCAGCAAATCGGTAACCGGTTCCATATCTCTCAGAAGCACGCGCGTCAGCTCTACTATACTGCAAGAAAACACCTTAGAAGCCAGCTCAGAGAGTTGTGGAAGTCGCTCAAATCGCAGCTTCCTGCAAAATAACACAATGTCCCCGCCATGCGTCGGGGACATTCTTCTCTGCCCCGGCTGCTAGCAACGTATATAAGGATTGAACAGCAGCGCCCTGTCAACAATTTTGTGGATAACGGCTTTCTTTTCCCTAAATTGAAGGTGGTACAATCTCGGAGGAGGTCGCAAAAGTAAACCACACTTATTTTTTTCCATGGCACGCACCGCAAAAAGTCATACTTCTTCCAAGAAAGCCGCTATCTATGAGCGCATCAATCGTTCTTTCTCAGAAAACGCAATCAGGATGATGCGGAAGCGTTATCTTCTTCAAAAAGAAAACGGCCTCCAAGAAACGCCGGCAGAAATGTTCGCGCGCGTTGCTAAGGCGCTCGCCGCAGTAGAAAAGCGCTATGGAAAATCTGCAAGTGAAATACGGCGCATCGAGCAGTCATTCTTCGAAATTATGTCCCGCAAAGAGTACACTCCTGCAGGAAGAACGCTCACTAACGCAGGCGCACCTACCAGACTTGTCGCAAACTGCATTGTGCTCCCTATCCATGATTCGATGGAAAGTATTTTCCAAACATTGAAAGATGCAGCGCTTCTGCAGCAGGCCGGATCAGGACTTGGCTTTGACTTCTCGCACTTACGTCCCGCAATGACTCCCACAAAAAAATCACGCGGCGTTGCCTCAGGACCTGTCTCGTTCCTCAAAGTTTACAACGAAGCATTTGGCGTCATTAAACAGCAAGGACGCCACGGCGCCAATATGGCAATGATGCAGGTTGACCATCCCGATATTCTCGACTTCATCCGCGCAAAAGAGCGCGAAGGAGAACTTAGAAATTTCAATATCTCTGTAAAAGTCACTGACGCATTTATGCAGCAGCTCCTCGAGAAGCCAGACACACAATGGTATTGCACCTGGAACGGCAAAAAAATGAAGCCTCAGGAAGTTATCCGCGCGAAAAACGGCGCGGTGGTTGGCGTCAAGCCTGTCACCATTACCGTCCAGCAACTTTTCGATGAAATCGTGCACTACGCATGGCTGAACGGAGAGCCTGGTATCGTGTTTATTGACGAAGTAAACCGCACCAATCCCCTCCCCGGCCTCGGACCCATCGACTGCTCCAACCCGTGCGGGGAGCAGTTTCTCCACCACTACGATAACTGCAATCTCGGATCCATCAACCTCGAGCGCTTCGTGAAGAACGGAAAAGTGGACTGGCGGCGCCTACGCACCGTCACCCGCACTGCCGTCCGGATGATGGACAATGTCATCGACCTCTTTGATTTCCCCGTCAAACAAATCACCGAGCTCGCGCACAAGAACCGCCGCATCGGGCTCGGCATTATGGGGTTTGCCGATATGCTCTACCAGCTCCGCATTCCCTACAATTCGAAGGAGGGGTGCGCACTGGGAGAGCGAATCATGAAAACCATCAACGAGGAAGCGCATGCGATGTCGCGGGCGCTCGCAAAAGAAAAAGGCATTTTCCCCAACTGGAAACTTTCTATCTATGCCAAAAAGCGCGTGAAAATGCGGAACGCAGCGCTTACCACCGTAGCGCCCACTGGTTCTATCTCAATGATGTTCGATTGCTCTTCTGGTATCGAGCCCAATTTCGCGCTTTCCTACATCAAACAAGACAAGGACGGCAACCAATACCACTACTTCAATAAGTATTTTGAGGAAGCGCTCAAGGAAAGTGGCTTGAGTAAAGCAAAGCGCGAGCGTATTAAGCAACAGGTCATTGAGCAAGGAACCGCACAGCATATCAAAGAGCTCCCTGAAGAGCTCAAGCGGGTCTTTGTTGTGGCACTCGATATTTCTGCAGAAGATCACATTAAAATGCAGGCCGCCTTCCAGCGCCACGTGGATAACTCCATCTCAAAAACCATTAACTTTCCCAACAGTGCCACCAAGGAAGACGTACGGCGTGGGTTTATCGCCGCATGGAAACTCAAGTGCAAGAGCTGCACTGTCTATCGTGACGGAAGCCGGGTAGTACAGATTCTCAATGTAGGTGACGGGAAAAACCTCGTAAACCCGCTCGAACTTGGCAACGATGCAAAGAAAAGCAACGATACAAAGAAAAGTGAAGAACGCCAGGATACGCACCTTGAGCTTCCTATCGACAAGAACAAACTCCAGCCGCGCAAGCGCCCCGACGTAATGGACGGAAAAACTTACCGGGTAAAGACTGGCTACGGCAATCTCTACATCACCATCAACAACGACGAGAACGGCGCGCCGTTCGAGGTGTTTGCCACAATCGGTAAAAGCGGCGGTTTCTTCCAGGAGCAGAGCGAGGGAATTTGCAGAATGATTTCGCTTGCACTCCGCGCGGGAGTCAAAGTGGAAGAAGTAATTGATAATCTCAAGGGAATCCGCGGCCCTATGCCGGTAATGACGCAAAAAGGAACTATCCTCTCGCTCCCCGACGCCATCGGCAGAATACTCGAGGAACATGTACTCACTACCAACGGCAAGTCGCCCACGCTTCCCCAAGGCGAAGAACTCGCGCCTGTAACTGATGCGCCCGAAGCCAGTCCTCAGAACTTGCAAGAGTCGCTCCAAAAGAAGAAGCGCGCCTTCGCTGACTACGGAATGATGCCTGGCTGTCCCGACTGCGGCGCCCAGCTGCAAATCAGCGAGGGCTGCATCAGCTGCCGGAACTGTGGATTCTCCCGCTGCACGTAAGATATACACACCCCCACGTTTTCAACCGCGCGGTGGTACGGTATAATGAAAGTGCAAACAAAGAGCAGGGAGTGAGGCCCTGCTCTTTGTGTTCCGATCAAGTAATTAATTGCTCGCCGCCTACAAGGGCAAGTAATCCCCTGCAGCACTTGCGCCGCGCCCAAAATGTGCTACCATCATAAGCGATTCCGCGGTAGCTCA
>CAYOEP010000002.1:0-68352 GCA_964403045.1 uncultured Candidatus Saccharibacteria bacterium | reverse complement strand
CAGAAAACTGCTCATTGACTACCGGATGCCAGGAAAAGTCCCGCCGCGAAAGCTCGAGTGCGGCAAGCTCTTCGCCGCCGGGGCGTGCCGCGCGCACCAAGCAGAGCTGCCTGCTCGCGAATCTGTCGAGGAGCTGTAAGTCACGCAAGATGCTCCGTGCGCTCCCCTCCTGCACCATTTTCACGCTGAGATCACGCGTGCGGGCGCTCTCCTCTGCGACAAGGTTGAGCGCGCTTCCCAATAGGCATTCCGCGTGAATTGCGGCATGGGGGCGGCGCACAAAATCCTCAAGCACTGCAGAATGCCAATGATAGCGCCGCGCCATCCCCAGCGACGGATTCATCCCCTGCTGCACCACACTCCATGCCCCTGAGGCGCTAAAAAAGAACGCGTGATGATAAATTGCAAAGCCATCCTGCACAAGCGCGCTATCCACCTTCGCCGCCATCCGCGAGCTATATTGCAGGGAAGGAACTGCGCGGTCGGGAAGCGGCAGGAGAAATCCATAGCGCAAAATTTCTTCAGGAGTTTTGCGGGACGCCTTCCCTTTCCCTCCGCAAATTGCGATACCAAGCGCCCGTTCCCTGCCGCGAATTGCCTCCTTGAGCGCAGCTGTCAAGGTAGTCGTCAGCCCTGAGGCGTTCCAATCAAATGCCAGCAAAGTGCCGAGCGACTGAAACCATACTGGATCTCCCATGCGGCGCACAAACTCATCAGGCCCAAATTCCTCAATAAGTAATTCCACCACCTCGCGCCCCAGCCGCACCATCCGTGCAAAAAGCCACTTAGGGCACTTGCCCGTATCAAGAGTAAATGTGGCAATACCTCGCTTCAACATATCTGACCACGAAGCCACAGCCCGCACCGCGGCAAAGGCATACCATCCGTCTCCCGAAAAGGAAACCTCCACCACCTCACTGCGCTGCCGCGAGACATCATCACGTCTGCCGCTGGTAGAGGCCTATAAGTTCTGCTTCTTCCAGTACGCAGCTTCGTATTTCTGCCTCCAGAGCATCCTTGCTGGTATGTTCAGGAAGAGAAAGTGTATGGGAAAGCGCGAAGAGCCGAAAGCGGTAGCGATGCGGTTTCGTGTCAGGAGGGCAAGGACCCATATAGCCTACTTTTCCTCCATCGTTGATGCCCTCAGATGCTCCAGGCGGCACACTTTCTTCTTTAATCACGGAGGTAGAAGGAGCGATGTTCCACACAAGCCAATGCGTGAACACAACGCCCCCCACCGCGTCGGGGTCGTCCACGATAAGGGCAAGGCTTTTTGCCGCAGGGGGGACGTTTTGAATTTCCAGCGGAGGATTGATGTCGCTCCCGTCACAGGTATATTTGAGAGGAATATATTCTCCATCACGAAACGCAGGACTGAGTAGCAGCATATTCTTAGTATACCAAATTATTTCTCTGTGACGCCATAGGTAGCTCCCTCTTGAATTTCCCGGAGAATTGCTTCGGGCAGCGGCTCGCCGGGCGCCGTAATGCCCGGATAGCGCCAAGCAGAAATTATTTTCCAGCCTTTGGAAAACTTCTTCAACATGACCCATACTTCATAGGGGTGCTTCTTGGTGCCCGCGCGCTGCATCATTGCGATAGTGCCCGGGGCAATCCCCTCCTCGACGCGGCGCGGTGCATAGAGAACCCGCTTGACACGGTATTCCGAGAGGCGGTGCTGCCGCATCTTGTTTCTGCTATGATGCGTCCAGTGCAATACATCACTCCGCGGTACAATGATAACTGTCATCAACTAAGAATTGAGTTTACATGGGAACGGTATGTACAATAGTCGCATTCCGAAGACGCTGCAGGGGGAGCATCTTGATCGAGAACCCGCCGCGCGCTTACCAACGACTCCTCGACCCACGAATCATCACCCTCAAGTGGCTCGATGAATACATCGAAAGGAAGCGCAGGCACACCTAAGCCAAATCCTTCCCCTTTGTTCACGCGCGTGAAAAGGAAATAGCCCGTCCGAGAGACGGGGAATCCATTTTTGCGCAATAGCCACTGATAAATTTCCATCTGTCGGCGATAGGAGTCATAGATGCGATGCTGATTTGCGCCTGTTGCCTTGTAATCTACTACAATAAGCTCGCCCTGAGGATTAACCCATATGTCATCCACGGCGCCATAGAAAAGAAATCCGCTTGGCAGGTGATGATGCTGAATGCCGGTAAAATTATGCCGCCATACATCAATATGAGGGCTTTGATAGGGCACTGCTTCAATGTGGTGCTTTTCCATAAGCGGGTGTTTCTTGCCTGCTTCCCGATACTTGTCAAACTCCTGCTTGAGGAGGTAATCAACCGCGTTATTAAGCGTATAGGGAGGGGGCTGGGGACGCTTAATCTTGTGTTTCACATCAAGCCAAAAGCAACGCGGGCACTCCAGAAAAAGCTCCAACTTCGACCGCGAAAGTTTCTGCATATCCCTATTCTAGCACCGATTTCCCCTGAGGGGAATGACCGCGCGAGAGGAGTGCCAGCGCGCCATAGAGTCCTGCTGCATCACCAAGTGCGGCGGAGACAATCGGCGGCGGAGGGAAAATGTGGAGCAGTTCACGGAGTTTCTTTTGCACCTTCCTCAGAGAAATGCCGGGGCGCTTCCTTATCATCGCACCCCCCATAACAACAACTTCGGGAGACCAGTGGAGTATCGCATTATGAATGCCGTAAGCAAGCACCTCCGCGGCGGCATCCCATACCCGGCGATCCCGAATACGCGACGGAGGTATCGCGAAAGCCTTCGCGAGTGCCGCACCCGACACATATGCTTCAAGGCAATACTCCGCGCCGCAATGACTGCATTTCCCATTGCCGAGTAAACTGCGGAGTGCCGGGCTGACAGGAATGTACTGGTGCCCCGGCTCAAACCCCGCCGCATTCGCGTCAATCGCTTTCTCTACTACCCGTGCGCCGCCAATGCCAGTACTCACGGTAAAATACGCAACGATTTTCTTGCGCTTGCCCGCGCCGTATACTGCTTCACCAAGCGCAGCAACGGCAGCGTCGTTTTCCAACAGCACCGGCACGCCGTGGAGCGCGCGGGAGAACGCGCGCTGTACCTGCTTGCCGCGCCACCCCGGAAGGTTCGGGGATGCAAGGAGGGTGCCACGCCTGCGCGAGATTGGGCTCGCCACCCCTCCTGCGGCCGCAACAATGCGCTTCCCCTCCGCAACTTTTTCAGCAAGGCGGGAAAATTCCCTCACCGCCTGCGAGAAATTATCGGCAGGGGTAGGGATAATCTTTTCCCGAAGTATCTTTCCCGCACGCGCGGAAGCAAGGCGCATATTACTGCCCCCAATATCAAAAAGAAGAAAGATTTCATGTCGCCGCAACAGCATACTAATTACTAGACAGCATAGGGCGCTTCCAAATCTCCGTGCGGCGTGGAGTCGTCAAGGACAGGGAGTGAAAACAACGTAGCATATTCAAGTTCCAGTAAAATCCTCGCAGGTGTCTCATAGAGGAATCCCTCCTCTGCGAAAAGGCGGCGGAGAACCTTTCCTCTGTTTTGTGTCACCGCATACGCTATTGTAGCATCCACTGCCTCCCGGAGGAAGGAGAAGGTTGCAGTAAGGCAGCCACCATTTGCCTCCCGCAAAGTACTAATCCGGGGGGCAACCCATTTCCTTTCCTTATCAAATCGGGAACGGAACAAGTCCGGATTTTCTGGAAAAGGCGCAATTCCCATCACGCCGCCGTCAGCGCGGATTTCCACCACGCTCGCAATAAATCCCTCGGGGTGCGCCCGCCGCCACTCGGAAAATCTTTCGGGAGGGAGCTGCGCATCTTCGTCCTGCGGGGAAAGCATGCCAAATGTAATAGCAGTATCTGGTGGGGCCCCCAATAAGGGGAGCATTCGACTTGCAGCGCGTCCCTCAGTGAGGATAAGAGAAGGTACCCCCTCGTTTTCTGCAAGATAGCGAGAGAGCTCTGCTGCGATATTGCGATAAACTTCAGCTTCGCTACTGCACCATATCACTTTCATATGTTGTGTACCTTACGAGTAATTAACTTTCTTATCTCCTCGACCACAATAACGGAGAAGGCAAGAGAAATTGCTACTACCCAATCGGATGCGCTAAGAGGGACTGTATGGAGAAGGGCATTCATAAAAGGAATATAGAGCGCAGCAAGATGAAACAACAGCACACCTCCTACAGCTGCAATCAAAGACTTATTTGCCGCTATATCCTTCTCAACTATTGACTTTGTTTCCGACTGTACATTCCACACATTCAGCCATTCAAAAACTGCAAGGACAGTAAGCGCCATTGTGGTTGCTTTTTCTATACTCACAGCTTGATAGCTAACAAACGCCGCAACAGTACCAAGCGTCATCACTGCCACCATAAGTAGCATCCTCTGAAAAGTAAGAAAATCAAACAATGCCGTTGACCCCTTATAGAATCGTGGGGAGAGCAGGTTGTCTTCTCGTGGGCCAAATGCGAGCGCAAGCACCGGAAAGCTATCAGTTACCACGTTCAACCACAAAATCTGGACCGGGAGAAGAGGAAGGGGAATTCCGGAAAAAAGGGCAATAATGATAACTAGAAGCTCAGTGAGAGCTGTAGTAAAGAGATAGAGCACTACTTTCCGCAACTTCACAAAAATATTTCTTCCCTCCTCAACTGCTGCCACAATACTGGAAAAATTGTCATCCAGCAGGACAATGTCGGCCGCTTCCTTTGCAACTTCAGTACCAATACGACCCATTGCAACCCCGAGGTCCGCTGCAGTAAGCGAGGGTGCGTCATTCACGCCATCGCCTGTCATTGCAACAATCTCTCCCCGCGCGCGATACCCATTCACAATTCGCATCTTGTCTTCAGGAGCAACACGCGCAAAGACGGTAACGCGATCAAGTTTCTGTACAAGTTCATCCTGGGATGCACAGCGCAGCTCCCTGCCAGTCATTACCGCATCTCCCTTGTGGTAAATACCCACCCTGCGCGCAATCGCTACAGCAGTATCCCTATGATCACCAGTAATCATTACCACCCGAATACCCCCTTCCTGCGCTTTTTTTACCGCTCTCGCGGCCTCCTTACGAATACTATCAGACATCCCAAATATACCCGCAATAGTAACTTCCCCAAATCCTTTTCGAATATCACCTTCGGGGGGGAGTTCAGCGAACGCAAAGGCAACCGTACGAAGGCCGTCTCGTGCCATCGCGCGCGCTGCTTCTTGCATCGCACTTCGATGATACGCATCGAATTGAGTCGAGATTAGTTTTTGGGGATCGCCGCGCTTTGCAACTGCGATTACTTTCTTTGCCTTCTGCAGCACTACCTCAGGAGCTCCCACCACCGTAACAAATTGTCCCCCACCTGCACTTTGAGGCAGCATATGTGCCGTTACGTGTTGCTTCGAATTATAAGAAAATGGAATCTCATCGTAGAGCGGCGCCTCGCGCTCAAGTTCCTCTTTGGAGATGCCAAGTTTCCGCGCGAATACATCAAGAGCAACCTCAGTAGGATCGCCTGTAATCCGCCAAACTTTCTCATCTTTGGAAAAAACTGCCTCTGCGTTAGCGCAGAAAGCAGCAATACGAGCGGCAAGAACAAGTTCAGGATGGTTAGCAATATGCACTTTTCTTCCTTCGAAAAAAAGCTGTCCTTTCGGGGTATACCCCTCGCCGCCTACGTCAAAAAAGCGTCCTGCGGTATACACTCTCCGAATAACCATCTCGTTTCTCGTCAACGTTCCCGTCTTGTCGACCGCGATCACGCGCGCTTCTCCGAGTGCTTCAACTGCCTGCAGACGCTTTACCAGCGCGTTGCGCCGCGCCATATGCCATACGCCCACCGCTAAGATAAGCGTGAGGGCAACGGGAAGTCCTTCCGGCACCACCGCAACCGCGAGCGCGACTACGGTGAGAAAAAGCTCCACCAAGGGGAATCCCAGCGCGATGCCTGCGAGAAACGCAATGATCCCCACGCCCACCACGAACAGCACGATAATCCGGGAAAGCTTTGTGATATTCCTTTTGAGAGGGATCTCTGGAGTAAGACCAACTACAGCTTTGCTGATTTTTCCAATCTCAGTATGAATGCCAGTTGCGACCACTATTGCCTTTCCCCTCCCGCTCACTACATAGGTGCCCTTAAACACCATATTGCGCCTGTCCGCCACAGGAAGATCGCGATCTGCCAAGACTTCGTTCAGTTTATGGACAGGTTCAGATTCGCCCGTCAATGCAGATTCATCAACTTGTAAATTGTACGCCTTGATGATGCGCGCGTCGGCAGGAATCTTTGTCCCTTCCTGCAACAAAATAACATCACCGGGAACCACCTCCTCATCAGAAATCACTGCCACACGATTACCACGAAGCACCGTTGCAGTCGACTTCGCGAACTTACGCAACGCTCGGAGCGTACTCTGCGCTTTTCCCTCCTGGAACGCTCCCACCACCGCATTAAACGTCATAACCGAGAAAATGATAATGCCGTCATTGATTTCGCCAATCGCAACGACAATCGCGCCTGCCGCGAGAAGTAGGTAAATGAGCGGGCTCTGAAACTGGCGCAGAAAAATAGAGAGTATTGATTCTTCTTGTCCTTCAGGAAGTACATTGCGGCCAACACGACGCAGGCGCCGCGCAGCAGCATCTTCGGTTAAGCCCCACCGAAGATTGCTGTGGAGCAGTTCAGCGACTGCGCCGTCAGAAAGCGTGTGCCAAGCGCGCGCATTCATGGAATGCCCCTATACTTTTGTCACGTACTCCTTAAACTCTTCCCGATAGATATCGAGGAGCGCAAAGAAAAAGCTCAACAAAAGAGGGCCAAGAAGGAAACCAAAGGGACCAAATACCGCAAGCCCCCCCAAAACGCTTAAAAGGATAAAGAGAGGATGGATATGAATTTTTCGCTCTATAATTTTTGGCCGCAGAAAGTTGTCGATAAGCCCTACCACAAACATCGCCCACGCGAGCAACCCTACCGCCTGCACCACGTTGCCTATCGCGAAGAGGTAGATGACGCCGGGCACCGTCACAAGCGCACTCCCTACCGCAGGAATGAGTGCTGCGATAATGCCGACCATTCCCCATACCGCCGCATTGGGCACGCCAAAAATAAAAAATCCAATACCCGCGAGCACGCCCTGTACCACTGCCACCGTCAGTGTCCCGCGAATGACCGAATTGACCACCAAATGCAGTTTTCCCAAAATCTGCGCGTCGTGCCGATCAGAGAGAGGACTCAGTTCAACAACCGCCTTGCGGAAACGATCGCCGTCTTTGAGAAAGTAGTACAGCGTAAAGAGGCTAATGAACAATGTGAATAGCACCTTCGCAATGCTGGAAAAGAAAGCACCGAAGTTCTGTACCACTACATTCAGCGCCTGCGTAAGATACTGGCTCACATTCAAAGAGAGGCTCTCAATTTTGTCCGCATCAATCAACAGTACTTTTTTTAAGAACGTCGCGAGGCGGGGATTTGCACTCAGCATCAACGGCTCCCCTTTTGCCGTGAGAGAAAAATAGAGGCCGCTCGCCTGCTGAAAAATCACAATACTAAAATAAATAAGCGGTGTGAGCACCAGCGCAAGCACGAGAAACGTCGTCACCAGCGCCGCCACACTCTTAGAACCCCTCGCAAGAAACAAAAATTTCTGGTAGAGAGGATAAAAAATTACGGCAAATGTCGCTCCCAGAATAATCGCGCTCAGGTAGGGAAACAGAAGATACACGTTCAGCAACGCCGCCACAAAAAACAATCCAAGGAAAAAGTAAATCTGTGGTTTTCGATAAGAAGTTGCCATACAAGAGCGCTTCTTGCCCTATTATAGCCAAAAATCGCGGAAAGAGAAATGCGAGAGCTCCTTAGTTCTTCGCGCGCCACAAGAGTGCAACCGTCCACGGAATACTGAGCAGCGCAATCAATGAGGTGATGGCAAAAGATGTCATACAGTAGAAACAGAAAGCTCGCAGTACAAATGCCTGGAGATATACCAAATAAAGGGACGTGAGCAGACCAACGCCGGAAAGTACCGCGATGCCGAAAATCAGCTTGGCAAGCCGTTTTTCAAGATACACTACCGCGAGGGTGAGCACCACAAGATAGTACCCTGCCCCAAAGAGCGAAATAGGGACATCACCTATCGTCGCGTACTTGCTCTGCAGCACGCGATCACAGCCGCCAAATAGGGGGCATCCAATTTTGGCAGAAGAATAATGGTGAAAAGTAAGAAATGTTGCATCAAGAAAGCCGCCGAACGCAAAGAGTGCGATTGCTCCGACCAAAAGCACCTGCCGGTGCGCATGAACCCATCTTGCGCATCTTCCGCAAGCTGAATTTGCTGTGCTGGTCATCCTTCCTGTGCCTGCAGCACTTTCTCGATCGCGCTCCTGAGCGTCGCAGGATCCTGCTCCCCCGAAGCGCGCCATGCAATGTTCCCTTGTCGGTCAAGCAATACAAAAGTAGGAAACCCCCGCACCCCATACTGCGCAGCAACTTTTCCAGTATCAAAAAGAAGCGGCTCCTCTACGCCAAAAGTGTCGCGGAACCAGCGGAGGTCGCTCTTCGAGACAGGAAGTGGTATACCGTTCACATAGCTCTTCCCCTGCGGACTCGCATTGATATTCAGCACCACAAGCCCCCTCTTGCGGTATTCAGGAAGCACTTTTTTGTTGACTTCCGTCTGCTTCTGGCAGTGCGGACACCATACCGCGATAAACTCCAAGAGTACAGGACTTTTGCCCACAAAGTCTGCCAGATTGTAGCTTTTCCCATCAATGCCCTTAAGCGCAAACTGGTATGCATGATCCCCTATCGTCGTGGAAAGCACCGCCCCTTCCTGCGGCGCAGGAGGGGCACCGAGGTGCGCCATCCAAAAAGCTCCGCTCACTACCAAGAATGCGGTACCGCCGTAGAGAAGGAAAGATTTTACGCGCTGCTGCATAACGTATACCTCGGGCTTTCTCTTATTCTCACAGGGCAGTCCCTATATGTCAAGTTAGCCTCTTGATGATGTTGCCACCGCCAACAGGCGATTATATTTTGCCGTCCGCTCGCCGCGGGCAGGAGCGCCGAGCTTGAATCCATCCGCCCCCACCCCATAGGCAAAATCCGCAATCGCAGCATCGTCCGTCTCGCCGCTCCGATGGGAGACGACGACTTTCCACCCCCATTTCCTCGCTGCCTTTACTGCGGCAAGCGCCTCCGTGACTGTCCCCACCTGATTAGGCTTAATAATCACAGCATTCACACTTCCTTCTTCTTGCGCTCGAGCCATTCTTGCCACGTTAGTCACCGTAAGATCGTCACCGGCAATCCACACATTGCTGCCAACCTGCTCGCGCAGGCGCGCGAACCACGAAAATTCCTCCTCGCCAAACGGATCCTCGAGGTAGCGGAGAGGAAATCGAGCAATGAGAGTCTGGTATTTTCGCCACATTGTACGGGGAGAATGAGAAATATTACTCGCCGCCGCGTCCAACCCAAACGCAATGCCGCGCTGCCACCCGTGGGATCGAAGCACTCGTTGAATTATTGCGAAAGGCTCTTGAAAATCTTTGCATTGGGGGGCAAATCCCCCCTCGTCACCAAGGAGCGCCGCAGTGCCTCCCCGTGTCTGCACCAGAAAATCGCGGAGTGCATTATACAGTTCTGCCGCGCGGGCGACAGATGCAGCAAGCGTGCGCTGCCGAATCAACACAAGATACTCCTGAAATTCCAAATTGTTGCCCGCATGAAGGCCGCCATTAATAAGATTTACCAACAGCGTCGGGAAGTGGCCGCGGGGGACTTGAATGCGGGCAGTGGATCGGAAATAGCGCCAAAGAGGAACATTTTGGCTCCTTGCTGCAGCACGTGCGAATCCCAGCGAAACTGCAAGTAACGTATTGCCGCCAAGCCGCCTCTTGGAGGGAGTGCCATCGAGGCGGAGAAGAATACTGTCCAGCTCTCCCTGGTCCAAGCTCAGCCCCCGCAATGCAGGAGCAATGCGCTGCTCAATAAGTGCTGCCGCGCGGTGAGGGTTGATAACCGCCGCTTCACGGGATCCTCTGCTCTTCCCGTGCGGCACAGAAGCACTGGCAGTAACGCCGTTGGCAAGCTCCACACTCGCCTCCACCGTCCAGGCGCCCCGCGAATCAAGAATAGGCCTCGCACGAAGGCAACGAATTTTGGGGAGGCTTCCCGTCATCACATTGGGACCACGTTCGTCGGCTTCCCTGAACGGAAAGCAGCAATATTGTTGACCGTCGTCTGAATAATTCTCCCTACCGCCTCCCAAGTGTTAAATGCCGTATGGGGAGTAATGATCACATTCGGCATATCAATAAGTGCATGATTTTCCAAGATTACCTTCAGATTGTGCTCCTCAGGATGTCCGCCGGTGAGAAAGGCAACTTCATCCTTGATAACCCCCTCTTCTTCCAACACGTCAAGCGCTGCACCTGCAAGGCGTCCTTCTTGAAGTGCGCAGACAAGAGCGTCGGTATCCACTACCGCACCCCTACTGGTATTGATAAGGTAGGATCCTTTTTTCATCAGCGAGAATGCCTTGCTGTCAAGGAGATGGTGCGTTGAGGGAAGATAGGGCACATGCAGAGTCACAATATCACTCGCCGCAAGCACCTCATCAAAGGAGGCATACCGAAAGCAGGCTTCCTTTGCAAATGCTTCATCAGGATGTACATCAAAAGCAATCACCTCCATTCCTGCTCCGCGCGCAAGTCGTATCATATGCCGCCCTATCCTGCCCGTACCCACAACGCCAAGGGTTTTGCCATACAAATCAAACCCTCTCAGCCCCTCCAGGCTGAAACTTCCGCTTTCGCGAACGCGATGATACGCATCATACAATTTCCTCGCAAGCATCAACATCAGCGCGAACGCAAACTCCGCGACGGTGTTTTCTCCATATGAAGGAACATTCACAACCGTAATGCCACGCGCGCGGCACTCCTCGAGATCAATATGGTCATAGCCAGTAGAAAGCGTCGCGACAAGCCGCAGACGAGGAAAGTGTGCAATCACTTCCTTGCTGACCGACGAATTCACAAACACCCCAATCGCCTCAAAGTCTGTCTGCGCAGGGAGGTGGTCTTTGTCAATTCGCTCATCTATAAACACTACATCGTCGGCGAGGCCGTTTTCTTGGAGCTCCTGCGCAAGACGTTCCCGTTCCCATCCGTTGATACCGAAAAAACCTATCTTCATATTTTTCGCTCTACTGCTTGCAAAATTTACTCTTTTTGTTTCCGTCGTCCCTTTTGCTTTTTTTCTTGTTGCGCCACCGCAAGAAGTGTTGCGACAACCGTGTCAGGATTCAAAGAAATACTTTCAATTCCTTGGTCAATCAAGAATCGGGTAAATTCTGGATAATCTGAAGGTGCCTGCCCGCAAATCCCAATGTACTTTTTCCGTGCGCGGGCAACGCGGATAACTTCCGCAATAAGACGCTTAACCGCAGGATCGTTCTCGTTCGCAATTCCGCGCAAGAGCGCTGAATCCCGATCCATGCCAAGAGTAAGCTGGGTAAGATCATTCGATCCGATGGACATTCCATCAAATACATCAAGAAACTCTTCCGCGCGCATCACATTCGAAGGAATCTCGCACATCACATACACCGGCACAAGTTTTCCCTTCGGAACCTTCATGCGCCGCTTGCGTGCTACATACGCTGTTATTAGCCCTACCTCCGCCATGCACTCTAATGTCTTTATTCCTTCTTCAGGAGTCCTACAGAAAGGCACCATCGGCACCACATTCACCAAGCCCATTTCATCCCGCACCTTCTTGAGTGCAAGACACTCAAGGAGGAAGGCATCGCGGAATGGCTCACTGTAATACCGCGATGCACCTCGCCACCCAATCATAGGATTTTCCTCCTTCGGCTCATAATACTCGCCTCCAAGAAGCGTGCGGTACTCATTCGTCTTGAAGTCAGAAAAGCGCACAATCACCTTATGAGGGAAGAATGCCGCACCAATACGAGCAATGCCGAATGCTAAGTTGTCTACATAAAATTGCACCTTATCGTCCCATCCTGCCGTCTTCTTCGTAATCTTTCTCTGGAGAGAAGCAGGAAGTTCCTTGAAGTGGAGAAGTGCAAGAGGATGAATTCCAATGCGCCCGGCGATAATAAATTCCTCGCGGGCAAGCCCCACTCCCCGCGCCGGTAGGAAAGACTTTTCAAAGGCAGTTTCGGGGGTAGCAATATTCATCATAATCGTCGTGCGGGTGCGGGGCATCTTGCGCACATCGTGAGTGCGCACCCGAAACTTGAGCGCGCCCGCGAAGACAAGCCCCTCACTCCCCGTAGTATCTACCGTAACCACTTCTCCAGTCGTTATCTTTTTCGTAGCATCGCCGCTCCCCACCACACAAGGAATGCCGAGTTCGCGGGATACAATCGCCGCATGGGAAGTTCTCCCCCCTTTGTCAGTTACAATCGCCGATGCAATTTTCATCACCGGCTCCCAGTCAGGATCGGTCATATCTGTCACCAAAACCTCGCCTTTGCGGAACTTACCGATATCTGCGACATTGAGAATTACCCGCGCCTTCCCCGAGGCAATCTTGTTTCCTACCGAAGCGCCCCGGACGATGACGTTGCCGCTCTCCAACCGCACGTACTCCTGTACCTTGGAAAAATCGCGCTCTGCGTGCACCGTCTCCGGACGTGCCTGCACAATAAAAAGCTCGCCACTTTTCCCGTCCTTTGCCCATTCAATGTCCATCGGTGTCCACTTGCCCCGCAGGCGGGAATAGTGCTCCTCAATAATCTTCCCCCACGATGCGAGAAGAAGAATCTCGTCATCAGAAAGCACAAATGAAGTACGCTCACGAGGGGTAGTGGCTACAACCCGCGTGGTATGCGCCCCATGGCGATGGATCGCATAGCGCATCTTCCGGAGCTTCCTTCCCAGCAACTTCTCAATAATAGGGCGCGGAGACTTGCCCAGCATCGGCTTATACACCAAGAATTCATCAGGCGTCACCTGCCCCTGGACAATCATTTCGCCAAGACCCCATGATCCATTGATGAGAATAACATCCCGAAATCCAGACTCAGTGTCGAGGGTAAACATCACGCCCGCCGCGCCAAGATCGGAACGCACCATTTTCTGCACGCCTACCGAGAGCGCCACTTGAAAATGGCTGAATCCCTTGTCCACACGGTAAGAAATTGCACGATCCGTAAACAGCGACGCCATCGCAAGCTTCGCAGCGCGCAGGAGCGCAGAGACACCCCGAATGCCAAGATAGGTTTCATGCTCGCCCGCGAATGACGCGCCCGGCAAATCCTCTGCAGTCGCACTGGAGCGCACCGCTACATCCACGTTGCGCCCGTAGGCACGTTCCATCTTGCGGTATGCCTCCGTAACGCGCTGCTGGAGCTCCTCGGGAAAAGGAGCGCGGGCGATCGCGTCGCGAATTTTCTTTCCCCTGCGCGCGAGATCGCGCACGTTGCTGGTATCCAAGCCGCGCAAAGTATTGCGAATAAATGACTCCAGTCCTGCCGATTGAATAAACTCACGATATGCAGTGGCAGTAATGACAAATCCCCCCGGTACCCGCACGCCCTTCTTTCCTACCGTGCGGATCATCTCTCCCAACGACGCATTCTTGCCTCCCACCAAAGGAACATCTCGCATCGTGACGCTTTCGAGAGGAAGTACAAGGCGCCGCGCGCGTGTGCGTGTGCTCATAGATCAAGTTCTATTCCTTTATTACGACCATAAGATCCGAAACGTTGGATCCTGTATTCCCCATCATTAGATAATCGCCTATCGCCTCATAGACAGGGCATTCATCGTTGTTCGCAAGGAACTGCTCGATATCAATGCCTTTCTCTATAAGGTGATCCTTTGCTATTGTATCACAAATTGCTCCTCCAAACCTACTGTTGTCACGGCCGTCGGACGCAATGGCTACAAGAATCTCCCCCTCGCGAACAAACCGCGTGGCAGAAAGAGCAAGTTCCAAATTTCTGCCTCCATGACCATGTCCGCGGACAGTAACTGTCGTTTCTCCGCCATAGAGATACGCCGACTTTCGGGGCGCTTTGTGGAGCTCAGTGATAATATGGGCACCCAGCTCTGCAGCTTCGCCGCGGAGATAGAGCGCGTCCACTCGAGTACGGAATCCAAGTTGCCGCGCCTCTTCACGCATTGCAGCAAGCGCGGTATGACTGCTTACCAAAAGTATATTTCTCACCCGAGAGAAATAACGCTTTTCCTTGGGTGTCTCCAGAAGAGCGCCTTCGGGCACTTCGCGAGCAAGATGAAACTTCTCCAGCACGCGGCGCGCATCACGAACAGTGGTGTGATCATAGACCGTAGGACCTGAGGAAATAAAAGCAATATCGTCTCCCGGGACGTCCGAAAAAATAAGGGAAACAACTTGTGCAGGATATGCTTCTTTTGCCAAAAAGCCGCCGCGGGCAAAAGAAAGATGTTTGCGAATAGTATTGATGTCCTGAATTGTAGCACCCGCGTGGAACAACTTCTTGATGAGCTGCTCTTCTCCCATGCAGGTTCCCTGCGGGGGAAGACAAAGAAGTGTTGATCCCCCTCCGGAAATCAAAGTCAGCACCACATCATCTTTTGTAGCACTCTGCAGAAAAGCTATAAGCTCTCGAGAAGCTGCAACATTTTTTTCTGAAGGAAAAGGATGAGTGCCTTGGTAGGGATAAATTCGGGAAAGTCCGTGCGGCTCCCCCACTCCCACCGCAATTCCCCCATCGATGCGGTCTCCTAAAATTGCCTCGAGTGCACGTGCTGCCGCAAATGCGCACTTCCCAATCGCCGCTACGAGAAGCTTCCCATGCCTAGGAAGATGAAACCTCTCACCTTTGACGAGAAGATGTCCTTCCGGGGTCACCGCAAGGCTACGGCGCAGAACCTGTTCGGTATCGATTGCCCATAATCCAGCCTCCGCAATTGCGAGCGCCTTCCTGCGAAGCGGAGATACTGCAAGCGACCTCCAGTTTTTAATCTTTCTCGCTTTTCGCTGCATAAAGCGTACTATTGCACTACAAAGCCAATGAATTCTTGCCGGCTCGGCGCAACGCGGTAGATAACCTGTTGCACCCGCGCGAGCGGCGGGCCTTTCCTGCACCAATCGAGGAAATGCTTTGCCTGCTGCACATTTCCCTCGACTTCAAGAGTAACTGATCCATCAAGCTCATTCCGCGCATAGCCAGTAAGCCCTAACTCAATTGCCTTCCTGCGCGCGGATTCCCGAAAGAATACCCCCTGTACTCTCCCTGCTACATGAATTGTAAGACGCACCTGGCCATTCTCCTTTTCTGCCTCCATAAACCCGTTTCCCGCTCATTATTATAGCATCCTCCAGGCACCCGAAGGCATTCGTTAGGAACGTAAGAACCGGAAAGCAATTCTTCGCTGACGAGGCCCGTTGAATTCCACCAGCACTACCCGCTGCCATGTTCCCAGCGCCAGTGATCCTTTCTCTACCACGAGCGTCAGGGAGGTGCCAATAAGAGCGGAGAGGATATGGTCTGGCACATGCGAGGGGTCGTGGGGATGGCGGTAGGGCAAAGACGGAATCAGCGCTGCGAATGCGTCGAGCATATCGAGGTCAGTGCCCGGATCAAGGTCCGCAGTCGTCAGTGCGGCAGTGGTGTGGAGCAACGAAAGCACGACAACGCCATCCCTCATTCCTGCGTCGCGAATGATATCTCCCACCTGCTCGGTGATGTCGACTACCTGCCGCTTACGCTGGGTGGCAATATGGAACACCTGTCTAGTCATGGTTTTCTTGGTAGTGCAACAAGCCGCGCCCCCCGAAGCTCCAGCAGGCGAGAAGGGGCGCCCCTGCGCTCGCCTCCATCAATGACAAAATCAATGCAGTCACCAAATGCCGCAACAGCCTCAGGGGCAGTAGCAAGAGGAGCAAGCCCTTCATGGTTCGCGCTTGGAGCGACAAGCGGGCCAGTCGCTTGGAGAAACAATCTCAGTCGCCGCACCGCGGGAACACGGAACGCAATCTTGCCGGTGCCACGATGAATATGGGGAAAATCGGTCTTTCGAACAGGCATTACCACGCTCCGAGGGCCAGGCCATACAGAAGAAAGGAGTTGCCTTGCGCTTTGGGAAATCCGCACCTGAAAATCCTGCAGCGTATCCACCGAATCGATAAGGACAATAAGGGGCTTTGCCAGATTGCGCCCTCGCACAAAATACAAACGCGCGACTGCCGCAGGGAGAAGCGCCGAAGCTACAATGCCGTAAAGAGTATCGGTGGGAAGCACGCCGATTCCCCCGCCGCGGAGAATACGGGCGGCGCGGGGGCAAAAACTTCGAAAATAGAGTGGTGAGCTGCGTTTTTGCTGCACAATTGAATAATAGCAAAAACTCCCCGCCTATAGCGGGGAGTTTTTGCTTACCTAGTCCTAGAGGTTGTTAAGGTCTTGATCCACATCCTGGAAATCTGCTTCCACATTGCCAAGATTCAGATTTTGCAGCTCCTGATCCAGTGCTTGTACGTCATCCTTGGCCTGGGAAGGCTGCTGCTCCTGCGGTATCGGAGGCTGCTGCGGGGTTCCCTGAGGCCCCTTCAGATACGCCCACACCGCATACCCTACGACGACAAGAAGAATAAGGACGACAATCGCAATGAGCGGTGCGAGAGAGCTTTTTTTCTTCCCCTCTTCTGAGGGAGAAGAACTCGGCTGAAACCCTCCAGGAGTTCCCTGCGGCTGCTGCTGTGGAGTAGTGTTCTCCATACTATTTGTGCTCTACCTTTATGGTACTGGCGGGATTAACCTTTGAGTACCAATTCTTTGTGAACGCCCTTTGATAGCAAGCAGATTATTGGTTGCTTCCTTCTGAAGATTCCTCACCTGCTCCCTGGTTCTGCTCTTGGTCCGTCGTAGCCTCCACCGCTGCATTCTCATTCTCATGCTGCTGCCGCACCAGCCGAATCACCGTGTGGAGAGAATCACGGATTGCGTCCCGCGCCTCGCGGAGCAGGTCACGAATTGCTTTAAGGTCGGAACGGAGCTCCTGCACTACTTTCCCCACATCGAGGCGGAGCGTACCCTCGCCACTAATGGTAATCTCATACACCTTCCCCGCCTGCGCTTCCACCGCAGTGCGCGCTTTCTCAATTGCATCCCGCGCAGCGGCAATCGCGGCGCGCGACTCCGTCACGTCTCCTCCTTGTTCCTCAATCGCATCCACGCGCGCCTCAATTCTGTCGAGAATCCCTTCCAGCTTGTCGAGAACTTCGAGGAAATGGTCAACGCGATTCTCATTGATTTGTGCCAAGCGGTCATTAATCCGCTCGACGATCTTTTGCTTCCGCTCATCACGAATCTTTTTCAGCTGCGCTCGCAATTGCTCGCGCTCTTCTTGGACTTTCTTGCGGAATTCATTTTTCTTCTCCTGTATTCGGCTGTGGAATTCTTTCCGTATTTCCTCCTTCCTCTTGCGGGCTTCCTCGCGAAGCTGGCGCATCTTCTCAATCTCTTCTTTGCTCCTCCGGAAAACACCGTGGCGCAAACCTTTTCTTATTTCCCGCACTTCGCGGACATTCTCACCGCGCCGCACCCGGATTTCTTCGGGAAGCTCGCGTTCTTCTCGCTCCACCGGCTTGACCCGAATATTACCCGGAACGCGCGGCTGCTGTACCACTGGCGGCACCGGCGAAGGCACAGGCTGCGGCTTGATAGGACGAACGCTCCGGATAGGGTTTGGCGTGACCGGCGCCACTCTTCCTTCTTCACCTTCTCCCTTGCTTCCCTGCAGGACAGGGAGTGTGCGGGAAGATGGGGCAGCAGGTGCCTGGAGCGCCGCCGCTGCCTGATGAGGACGACCTAGCTGTACACCCAATGGGAGTACGACAAGAGAAAGAACTAAACTAACGACAATTTTTTTCATCATACCCTTATTTAAGCGCGCAATGACATTTTCCGCAAGAAGGGGATGTGGATAACACGCGCTCACTTTTTCCGCGCTGTTTTCTTGCGGAAGAGCACGCGATGGTCCTTGCCAAGCTCGGCGGAGATTGTCTCCCCATCCCGAATTTTGCCCTCAATAAGCTCAGTGGCAAGCGGATCGAGAAGCTCTGTTTCAATTGTGCGCCGGAGAGGGCGAGCGCCAAACGCAGGATCGTACCCCTCCTCTGCGAGAAAGTCGCGCACTTTATCGCTCACAAGGAGCGTGATGTTGTGCTCCTGCCGCAGCATGGCAGCAACCTCTTCAAGTTGAATAGCAACAATCTCCCGCACCTGCTGCCGCTCCAAACGGTGGAACATTACTACCCGATCCACGCGATTCAGAAATTCCGGCGGGAAATGTCCGCGCACAATTTCTTGGACTTTCGCGAACAGCGCTCTTTCGTCGCCGCCTTTCCACTCCTGAATCAGCGCGCTCCCTAAATTGGAAGTCATAATGATAATGGAGTTCTGGAAATCTACCGTTCTCCCTTTGCCATCGGTAAGGCGGGCATCATCAAGGACTTGGAGGAGAATGTGGAACACATCACGGTGCGCCTTCTCAATTTCGTCAAAGAGTATCACGCTGTAAGGGCGGCGCCGCACTGCCTCGGTCAGCTGTCCGCCCTCATCGTAGCCCACATAACCGGGAGGAGCGCCGATAAGACGCGCTACGGCATGCTGTTCCATATACTCTGACATATCAATGCGCACCATCGCGTCACGGTCGTCAAACAGCACTTCCGCGAGCGCACGCGCGAGCTCAGTTTTGCCCACGCCGGTAGGCCCCAGAAAGATGAAGGATCCAATAGGACGGCGGCGAGGCGAGAGTCGCGCCCGATTTCTTCGAATCGCCCGCGCAACTGCTTCGATTGCCTCCTTCTGTCCCACCACCCTGCGGGAAAGTTCCTCCTCAAGGTGGAGCAGTTTTTCCGCCTCCCCCGCTACCAGCTTCTCAATTGGAATGCCAGTCCACTTTGCCACTACCCGCGCGATATCTTCCTCAGTC
Source organism: uncultured Candidatus Saccharibacteria bacterium (assembly GCA_964403045.1). Taxonomy (GTDB): domain Bacteria; phylum Patescibacteriota; class Minisyncoccia; order UBA6257; family 2-01-FULL-56-20; genus CAYOEP01. The sequence goes on along the minus strand of CAYOEP010000002.1, from coordinate 49,410 downwards.
ACCTCTTCCCGTAAAATTCTCTTCTCGGGAGGAATTTGGTCCAACTGATTCTGGATCTCTGCAATTTTCTTTTCCGTTTCGGGAATTTTTCCATACTGAATTTCCGCAGCTTTCTGGTAGTTGCCTTCCCGTTCCGCCTGCTCCCGTTCCAGGCGAAGCTGCTCAATATGCTCTGAGAGACTACGATGCTCTTGCAGTAAACGTTTCTCATATTGCCACTCTTCCTCGAGTGCTTTCTCTCGCTCCCGAAGGTTGGACATCTCCTTTGTAATTTCCTGAATTCGCTCCGAGGAGGCACCTTTCTCGCCCTTGAGTGCTTCCTGTTCCACGGCAAGCTGGCTGAGGCGCCGCTTCACCCGGTCAAGCTCTGCCGGCATACTCTCAATTTCCATCTTGAGCGCCGATGTTGCCTCATCAATCAAGTCAATCGCCTTATCAGGAAGAAATCGGTCAGTAATGTAGCGCGAGGAAAGGCGTACAGCAGCGACAAGTGCCGCATCAGAAATTTTCACACCATGATGTACCTCATACCTTTCCTTAATGCCGCGCAGTATTGCAAGCGTGTCCTCAGGTGACGGCTCTTCCACAAAAATAGGCTGAAACCTCCGCTCAAGCGCGGCATCTTTCTCGATATATTTCCGGTACTCATCCACAGTGGTAGCCCCAATCATGTGCAATTTCCCACGGGCGAGGAGCGGCTTGAGCATATTCGCGGCATCAATTGCGCCCTCCGCACCGCCTGCGCCCACCACAGTATGGAGCTCATCCACAAACAAAATAATGCGCCCGTCTGACTGCTCGACCTCACGCAACACTGCTTTGAGACGGTCCTCAAACTCACCACGATACTTTGCGCCCGCGAGGAGCGAACCAATATCGAGCGCCACAATTTCCCTGTTGCGCAAGGTTGCAGGTACATCACCGGCCGCAATGCGCTGGGCAAGCCCTTCCACAATTGCAGTTTTGCCTACTCCCGGATCCCCGAGAAGGACAGGATTGTTCTTCGTACGGCGGGAAAGTACCTGCATCATGCGGCGTACTTCTTCATCTCTCCCCACTACAGGGTCCAGTTTCCCCTCACGCGCGAGGGCGGTAAGATTCTGTCCGTACTTTTCCAGAACGCGATATTTTCCTTCCGCCGCCCGGTCGGTCACTTTTGCCCCGCCGCGTACCTTGGGAATGCCGCGCGTGAGAAGCTCATAAGAAATCCCCTGTGCGCGGAGTACTTCGCTTGCTGTATTCTTCCCCCGCGCGAGGGCGAGGAGAAGATGCTCCGTACTCACGTACGCATCGCCAAGCTGTGTGCGCTCCCGATTCGCCGCAATGAGCACATCCTGCAGCTCGCCACCCGCACGCGTCTCATAGGATCCTTCCTGTACTACAGGTAATTTTTGCAGCGATCCAGTAACTGCCTCCGTGAGGCGCGGAATATCCGCACCCGCAGAAGCAAGAAGCGGGCGCACCGCCGTGTCAGACTGTGTGAGAAGTGCAGCAAGCAAGTGGATTGGGGTAACCTCCGGATTTCTCTTCTCCCGCGCGAGGAGCGCGGCCGAAGAAACTGCTTCTTCAGCTTTTTCGGTAAATTGAAAGTTATCCATAATTGCAAGTATAACATAAAAATGGCGGAATGTAAATAAAAAAGCCCCTTCCTGCGGCGAGGAGAGGGGCACGTATTTTACTTGCAGCGCTCGGACTTTCCTCCAATGCGCCTGCCATGGAGCCATTCCAAGAGCTCCGACCTCTTGTAGCGAAGGGATGACGTCTTGCCACTGCCCACTCGATAGGCAGGGATTTCGCCAGCACGCGTGAGCTGCCACAGCTTAGTCCGCCCGATTTTGAGAAGCTCTTGTGCCTCCCTGCTGGTAAGAATCTCATCCTCGTTCTTCTTCCTCCTGCAGTGCGGCATTTTACTCCTCCTTTTCTGCCCTGCGGCAATGCAGTAATTCGTCCAACGCTACAGCGGCAGTTGTAACACAACACAGGATTTTAGTCAACAAGTAGCATCCGGCAGCAGTGAGACCTGTTTCCCTTCCCAAAGCGCACAAAAACTACAACGAGGGTCGCCGCAAGATTTCTCAAGGAATTCCCCCGAAAGGATTTCGGTAGCAACTTCGCGAACAAGACGTTCCAAGTCTTCCACTTCTTCCGCTGAGAGCAAAAAGCGTTCCTTCCGATATTTCCCGCTTTTCGTAGGTTCTACGAAATCAATCTCGCCGCTCACCACTCTATACCGCTTTGAAGACCGTTCCAATAGTAATTTGTAAAACACCAGCTGGCGCTTATACTCCCCGCGTGAACTCTTTGTAGTGCCTTCAATTGCCCTGCGCGACCTTGGAACGCCAGTTTTATAGTCAACTACATTCACACTCCCTGCCGCATCAAGAAATTCTATCTTGTCTATCATCCCCACAAGGCGAATTTCCGGAGTAAGCTGGACGCCCCGCACCCGAAACTCATTGAGAATTGCGCGATGCCACTGAGGGAAATAGGTGCGGTAGTATCCCGAGAGCGCCACCCTCCCGCGTTCCCCGTATACCGCAAGGTCTTCAGGAGAAAACGGCTGGCGCTGAAGATGCCTCCAAAAGAGATCAAGAAGAAATTCCTCAGGGGGATTTTGTCCTTCCCGATAGCGGTCGAAAAAGGTGCGAAGTGCGGCATGTACCGCAATGCCATAGCGCTGCGTTTTCTCGGCCACGCGAGGCACGCGGAGCAGATTCACATAAAGATAGAGGCGGGGACACCGCAAGTAGTTGTTCAATGCCGTTACAGAAAGCCCCTGCGTAAGGAAAAGCTCCCGAAGAATAGACATACTATAGGCGTTCGCAGAAGTCGCCGGGGACGCAATCTGGAAACGGGCTCGTCCCACCCCCGCAGCCTCCTCTGCCGGTGCAGCAGCCCTACTCTCCACCGCGATATGATCCTTCAAATCGGTAATAAACCTGCTCGGCATCCGTTCTCTCCCCTCAGGGGAAACACGCGCGTAGCTTATCTGCACCGCCCGCCGGGCGCGCGTCAGCGCAACATAGAACAACCGTCTTTCCTCGTCCTCATCCGCCACAGATCCTGGCGATCCTTCCGTGGGAAGGAGAAAGAAGCGCCGCGACTTCCTGCCGCCCCAGTGCCCGTCATACGCGCCAATAATGTAGACATAGTCGAATTCCCTCCCTTTTGCCTTATGGGCAGTCATCAGCCGTACTTTCCCCTTGCGTAAGTGCTCGCCGGCTTCCCTCTGCAACGGGATACGGTGCACGCGCAGAACTTCAAGGTACCGCAGAAATTCTTCCAATGTGTAGCGCTTATGGTTCTCCACAAGGCGGCGCGCTTCGTCAAATAGACGTCCAAGTCGTTCCATGTCTTCCATACTGCCACTGTGGAGCAGCGCGGCAAGCAGTCCTGATTCTTCAAGAACGCGGTTCAGCACAATATCAAGGTTTTCCACTTGTGCAAGGGAGTGCCATTTTCCCAACTTCTTTGTTGCTGCCACAATTCGCTGTGGATGCGCTACACCACAATCGCGGAGGCGTTGCTCAGAACGCGCGAGAGTGAGCAGGCGACGGGGATTACCGCCCGCTGCGGCGAGCAGTAGAAAAATATCCGCCGCCTCAATTCCAAACTCCGGAAGATGGAGCGCATGGATAAACTGTTCGCCGCTGCCAAACATAGCAACCGCTTCAAGAAGAAGCACTAGCTTCCGCGCCACCGGAGTACCCAAAATATCCTCTTCGGACTCAACCACAAACGGCACCTGATATTCCCGCAGGAACGGGGTAAGCTGTGCCGCGTCTTTATTGTCGCGATAGAGGATGGCAATTTCGGAGGGGGCAATACCCTCCTTGAGGCGGCGGCGGATTGCAGCCGCAACCGCACGCGCTTCCTCTTCTTCGCTGGGAAATTCAACAACACGCAGAGGTGGCTCCCGTAAGCCGGGGGAAACATGTGCGGCAAGCGGCACATGCTTCCCCAACCCGGCGGAAATGAGTGTATGGGCCGCGTCGAGGAGCGGCTGAGGAGACCGATAGCTTGTGGTAAGATGAATAACTTTCGCGTGGGGATAGCGGGAAAGGAAGTAGGAAAAATTCTCGAGAGAGGCACCCTGAAAGCGGAAAATCGCCTGCTTCTCGTCGCCTACCAAGAATAAATTAGGATCATCATAGAAGCTACAGAGAAGTTCGAGGAGATGGTTTTGCGCCCTGTTCGCGTCTTGGTGTTCGTCGGCAAGGAAGTAATGATACTGCTCCTGCAGAGCGGCAAGAAGATCGCCGTTTGAGCGGAGCGCGGTGAGAACTTCCATAATCATATCGTTGTAGTCATAGAGGCGGCGGCGGGCAAGTTCTTTCTGGTAGAGGCGGTAGACTTTCGCGAGCTCCTCGTTGCGGGCGAGACGATCCTCGATTTTTTGGAATTTTGCCTTAACTTTCCCTCGGTATGGACCTTTCTCGTGGATTCTTCCCGGAATTGCCAAATACTCCTTATGCTGGCGCGCCACAATCTTTCCAAACTCATCGGGCGCAATGTCTTCGCGTTTTAACTCGTTCATTGCCTCGACAATATGCCGCACGTAGTAGAACTCGTCCCCCGAGGGTTTGAGCTTCCTAAGGCGGGAAGAAGCAAGAATATCCCGCACCAGCGCCACCTGCTCTGCCTCGGTAATGTTAGTCGCGCCGATGACACGGGGGAAATACTCAGGATACTCTCTAATAATCTCGTTGCAGAACCCGTGGAACGTAGCGACTGTCACGTGATAGGCGGGACTCCCGATAATTTGCACCAGCCGCTGGCGCATCGCGTGCGCCCCGGACTCGGTAAAAGTAAGCGCTAGGATACTATCCGGTGTTGCCTGCGTCCTGCGCAAAATATTGGCAATCCGCAGGGTAAGGACCTGCGTCTTGCCAGTACCAGGACCTGCAATCACCATCACTGTTCCCTCCACCGCGTCCACGGCTTCTCGCTGGGAAGGATTAAGGCGGCGGTAATACTGCTGGAATGTATACTCGCTCACGCCCCCATTATAGCCGTACGCGGCAAAACAAAAAGGCACGCCGGTGGGGGCACGCCCATTCTCTATCTCACTCTCTCCCTAACTATGTGGAAGAGAATGAGAATAATCCTTTCGAATATCGCACCTCGCCCAACAGGGCAAGAATCTATACCTCCGACAGTCTCGCACACCTTGCATACCCCAAGAAGAGCATTCCTCCTGCAATCCCAAGACATCCTATTACTCTCGAAAGTCACGCTTCCTTCTCCCTCCTTTCTCAGGAGTCTGTTTGTGCAATGTTATATGTTAAGTGTCTGTCCTGCCTCGCTGGGAGAGGAGGGAAGTTCTTTTTGTAACAGAGCGCGCCACGCGCTGGTACCGCTTCCCCCGGGAGAGGTAAATCGCCTGCGGCAGGAAGGAGGCAACAATAATCACCACAACAATTGGGAGAAGATAGCGGTCAATATCAGGAATCGCCCTGCCGAGGAAAAATCCCGCGAGCGTTACTCCCCCTCCCCACAGCACTCCTCCAAGAAAGTTGTACCGCACGAACGCCGTGTAGTGCATCTTCCCCACACCTGCAAGGATAGGAACGAACGTCCGCACCACCGGCAGGAAGCGCGCGAGCACGAGTGCCTTGCCACCGTACCGTTCATAGAAGCGCCGCGCACGCTCCAGATGGTCGCGGTGGAACAACAGCGAATCCTCGCGGCGAAAAATGAGCGGCCCCACTTTCCGCCCAAAAGCGTACCCCGCGTTGTCGCCAAGAATCGCCGCGGGTAACACCACGACAAGCAACACCCAAATATTAAAAAATCCCTGCGCGCCGAGCAGGCCCGCGGTAAAAAGCAGGCTGTCGCCGGGAAGAAAAAAGCCGACAAGCACCCCCGATTCCGCGAAGACAATTCCGAACACGCCCGCATAGCCTACCGCCTTGAGGAGAGTGATGATATCAATACCCATCATAACTCCCCGCGCGCAATTGCGGTACGCACTACCTTTTCATACTCGGGAAAATAGCGAGCGATATCTGAAAGCGAAAACTGGGAAAGTATTGCAGTATTCGGCTCGCGGCGGAGAAGGAATTGGAAAGAAAACAAAATGAGCTTCTCCGGCGGCACTTCCCCTTCGCCAAGCGACCGGTAGTATTCCTCAGAAAGCGATACTTCGTGGACAGTCCGCGTTTCCCCCTTCACCGTCACGCGGAACTTTGCGCTGGGAAATCCCGCGATCTTTTTTATGTCAATTTCATATTCCCACGCCTCCATTGCCGTCTCATCCTACCTTGTTATCTTCCGAAACGCAAAAACCGCAGTGTCCGATCGCGCAAGCGCTTGCGCTTCCCAAGGTGCGAGAGGCCAAAATGCCCTCCCCGCGCGTACAGGGCAAGTCTGCTTCCTGTCCTGCGCGCGAAGGAAGCGACGGGGCGCCATGGCACTATCTCGTCATCGCGCGCGTGGAGTATGCAAACTTTCTCGCCGGGAATCTCGCGCGCGGCAGCAGCGGGACTGTAGAAATCCCCGCGGCGGAGTTTTTCCCACGCACCCGGCGCAATCCGATACGCCGCGCCAAATCCCTCCCGCACAAATCGTTCCATTGCCGAGAGTGGCTCTGCCTTTCCCACGCTTTTCCAGTCCACTACTGGGGAAAGTGCTGCCACCCGCACAACCTCAGAGCGCCGGGCAAGCAAAATCGCCGCGGCGCCGCCAAAACTTGACCCCACTACAAAGAAGATGGGGCGCGACACCCGAAATGTTGTCCCTCCCCATGCCTCCGAAAAGCTCTCCCGGGCAATGGCGCGGAGGAGGATGGCGATGTCCTCTTCGGGAGAACGCGCGAGAAACTTTCCCTTACTCTCCCACGATCCCCGATAGCGCGGGGCGAATGCCCAGTAGCCGCGCCGGGCGAAAAGAGAGAGGGGCGTCCGCACCGCCGGTAAAGAGGGAAATCCCCCGCACAGCACCACAACTTTCCGCGAGGGACGGGCGGGGGGAACAAATTCTGCAACAATGCCGCCTGGAAATGTCGTACGAAAAGCGTGCCGCATCGTCTTTTAGTGTTTTATCGCGCAGTTCCCCTCCCCTTATCGCGGGACTGCTGGTAGAGCCGCATAATGAGCTCCTTGACATCACCGGGGCGGGACACTTGGCGTAGCAGAAACTCGCGGGCGGTTCCCGCCGTCTGAATAGAAATGTCGCCAAACCCTAAAATCGCCGCGAGAATACCATGCATCTCCACTTTAATATCCTGAATACGCTCGATGAAGCACTCGGAAGCCTCGCGGTGGAAAAGGCTTTTCTGCTCAATATCGACAATCCTACGGTCAGTAATAATCCACATATCGAGGTAGTAGTTCGTCCATGCCACAAAGAAAAGGATCCACAGCAGCAGCCACAGCAGCACGGCAAAAAAGAAAAGCAGCAGCCATACCTTGGGCGCGGCAAGAAGGTGGAGTGCCGCGGCGACGAAAAAGAGCGGCAGAGGAACCAGCGCGGCAACCGCGAGCGCAATCACCTGCAGAAAGAACGCAAACCAATGCCGCCGCACCCCGGCGATAACTTTTTCCCCTTTCTCCAGCCGCACCCCAATCATATGCTATAGAGAACAAACACTACTACCGCAGCGACCAACAGGATCGCAGATCCTGTCATATAAATACGTGATGCCAACTTCGCAGCGCGCGGATTGAGCGCGTAATGCTTCCAGTGGTAGCGCAATACGATTGTAAAGAAAACGAACAGCGCAAGGACAAGCGCAAACGCAAGCGCGAGATACCAAGGAGAAACCGCGGCGACAAGCTGCGCGGAGGTGAGTGAGACTTGCGGGAGGGAGTACAAGGTGTCCTGCATTATCCCCATTGTATCAAATTATTTTCTCTTCCCAGCATCCGAGTTGCCAAGCATTGTCCGCGAGCGCAGCCGGCGGTGATAGCTGACAGCAAACCGGTGCGCCTCATCCCGCACCCGCACGAGAAGCGCATGGGAGATGCCTGCAGGGACTTTCCCCACTATGGTAGTACCCTTGCGGTCCCTTCCTTTCGCCATTCCCACCACAGGCACCCGCACCCCTGCTTCCTCCAATGCCCGCCGCGCGGCATTCACCTGCGCAATGCCACCGTCCACGAGGATGAGCATGGGGAGCGGCCAATGGTGCGCGAGGCGGCGGCGCAGTACCTCGGCAAGCATCGCAGTGTCATTCGCGCCTGCCACTGTCCTGATACGGAATTTCCGATACTCGCTCTTGGCAGGCTCCCCGTTGCGGAACACGACCATTGACCCTACCGCACTCCGCCCGGATATGTTCGAAATATCGTATCCCTCAACGCGCACCGGCGGGGCGCTTTCCTCTTCGCCGAGAAACGAGCGATCAATGAGGGCAGCATCCTGAATATGCCGCAAGGCAAAAATTTGCTTCCTTATCCGCGCCGCATCTTCAAAACGCAGCTCCTTGCTAGCACGTTCCATCTCACGCGCGAGCAAGCGCAGTACCTTGTCTTTTTTTCCCAAAAGAAAAAGTTTCAAATTGCGGATTGTGGTGCGGTACTCGCACGCCGAAACCGCGCCCGCGCACGTCCCTGGACACAAGCCAAGTTCGTATTCTAAGCAAGGCCTGCCTCCCTTCCCCACCCTGCGCGGCGGATGGGTGTGGAAAGGGAATATCTTTCTTAGAAGGCGCAGGGCGTTCCTGACCGTATGGGCAGAGGTAAAAGGACCAAAGCGCTCACCCCGCGGCGGCGCGGTGCCGCGGACAAGGAGCACACGCGGGAAAGGCTCATCGGTAATTTCAATATACAGAAAGCTCTTGTCATCTTTCTCTTTAATGTTGTAGGGAGGCTGGTACTTTTTAATCAGTGCTGCCTCGAGGAGAAGCGCCTCCACCGCTGAATCGGTCGCCACAAAAGCAACCTTGCGCACTTTCTCCACCATTGCGGTAAGGCGAGGATCGTGGGTGCGCTGAAAATAGCTCGCCACGCGTCGGCGCAAGTTGACCGCCTTCCCCACATAGAGCACCCGCCGGCGGGCATCCCGCATCAGATAAACGCCGGGGCACTGGGGAAGGAGTTGGTATTGAGCCCGTTCCACTTCGTTCGGCATCGTTTTTCTAAAAAAAACAAAGCCCCCCGCAAAGGGGGGCTTCGAAGGAGTTACGCGTTTGCCTCTCCTTCAGTTCCTGCCTCTTCGCCCTGCGGCGCATCGCCGCCTTCCGGCTCGCCGTCCTGAGCAAAGACGCGGAGATCTTTCTCGTAATCCATACGTGCAGTGCAATGGAACCGACCTTTCAATGCAGGCGCAGTGACTGAAACAAGAGCCAAGCGGCCGATTACCCTGCCTGCATCGGCAAGGCAATTTGTAGCATACCCCTCATTTTCCTGTCAAGGGAAGATGCCTACAGCACTTTCCGGAGATATTTTCCCGTATGGCTTCCCTTTTTTCGGGCAATTTCTTCCGGCGTGCCGCAGGCAACAACCTTGCCGCCCCGCGTACCTCCTTCCGGACCCAAGTCAATGACCCAGTCCGCACTTTTAATCACATCGAGGTTATGCTCAATCACCACCACAGTATTGCCACGATCCACCAAACGTTGAAGCACCGCGAGTAATTGCGCCACATCCGCAAAGTGCAACCCTGTAGTTGGCTCATCCAAAAGGTAGAGCGTCTTGCGCGTGTCTGGCTTCCCAAGTTCCGCAGACAGCTTCACACGCTGCGCCTCGCCGCCGGAGAGCGTGGGTGCAGACTGACCTAGCGTCAGGTAGCCAAGCCCTACTTCATAGAGTACACGGAGGCGCTCCGCAATGTGGGGTACGTCACCGAAAAATTGCAATGCTTCTTCTACTGTCATTTCCAGTACCTCATAAATATTTTTTCCTCGGTAGGTAACTTCCAATGTCTCTCTGTCAAAACGCTTGCCACCGCAAATTTCGCATACCACATGCACCGCGGGAAGAAAATGCATCTCTACCGTGATAATGCCGTGCCCCTCGCAATGTTCACACCTCCCTCCCTTCACATTAAAGCTGAACCTTCCCGGCTTATAACCGCGCACCCGCGCCTCCTCAGTAGCCGCGAACAACTCGCGGATATAAGTCCACACGCCAATGTAGGTGGCAGGATTGGAACGCGGCGTTCTCCCGATTGGCGACTGGTCAATGTTAATCACCCGATTGAGGTATTCTGTCCCCAAGATTGCCTGCACTTTGCCGGGGCGAAATCCAGCCCCATGGAGACGCTTTGCGAGATTCTTATAGAGAACGTCGTAGACAAGGGAGCTTTTGCCAGAGCCCGAGACGCCGGTCACCACCGTGAACCTCCGCAACGGAATATCCACATTGATTTTCTGTAAATTGTGCGCCTCTGCGCCGCGAATCCTAATCATATCATGGTGCCCTGCCACACGCCTGCGCTGCGCCGGCACCTCAATACGCCGATCGCCGCGCAAATAGGCAAGAGTTAGCGAACGAGGATGCCGCTCGCGGAATATGCGGGGAATTTCCCCCGTTGCCACGATTTCCCCCCCATGCCGCCCTGCGCCGGGCCCAATGTCGACAAGATAGTCCGCCGCGCGGATTGTTTCCTCATCATGCTCTACCACAATGATGGTATTCCCCAAGTCGCGGAGCTCTTTCAATGTCTGGATGAGTTTCGCGTTATCGCGCTGGTGCAACCCTATCGTCGGCTCATCTAATACATAGAGCGCACCCACCAGCCGCGACCCCAACTGTGACGCCAAGCGGATGCGCTGCGCCTCGCCACCGGAAAGCGTCCCCGCCTTACGGTCGAGCGTGAGGTAGTCCAGCCCCACATCAACCATGAACTGCAGCCGGTGTAAAATTTCCCGCACCGGCACCTCTACAATTTCCCGCACACTCTTCTCCCGAAAGTGGAGCGAGGAGAAAAACTGTAATGCTCGCTCGATGGAAAGTTCCGTTACAGACGCAATATTTTTTCCTGCGAGTAATACGCTTAACGCCTCCGGGCGTAGACGTTTCCCTGCACAATGCGTGCAGGGCTTCTCAGACCACACACTCTCCGTGCCAATGCCATGGCAAAATTCGCACGCCCCATACGGGCTGTTGAAAGAAAAAAGGCGCGGCTCAATTTCGGGAAAGGCAACATGGTCATCAGGACAGGAAAAGCGCGCAGACATTGTATGCTCATCACGCCCTGCAACAAGTAGTACAGCATCATTTCCATACCGCAATGCTGTTTCCACGGCCTCCGCCACGCGGAGGCGGCTGTCTCTTGCACGAAAATCAAGGTCCGCAGGAAGCCGATCCACTACTAACTCAATGGTGTGGAGCCTGTATCTGTCTAGAGGAATACGGTGGCGCAATGAATAAAACTTTCCATCCACACGCACTTCAGAAAATCCCGCGTTGAGAAAGTCATAGAGCAGTTGGTAATACTCGCCCTTCCTCCCCCGCACCGCAGGCGCCAGCACTATAACTTCTTTGCTATGACGATGGCGGCGAAGGAACTGGATCGTGGCATCCACCATCTCAGAGGCGGCCATCTTGCGAATTTCCTTTCCGCAGGTAGGGCAATGAGGCGTTCCCGCACGGGCATAGAGTACCCGTAAATAGTCATAAATCTCCGTGATAGTCGCGACTGTAGATCTCGGATTTGACGAATGACTCTTTTGGTCAATAGAAATTGCAGGGGAAAGCCCCTCAATTTCATCCACGTCCGGCTTGTCCATTTTTCCCAAAAACTGCCGTGCGTAGGCGGAAAGCGATTCAATATATCTCCGCTGCCCCTCCGCAAAAATCGTGTCGAAGGCGAGCGAAGATTTCCCTGAACCGGACAATCCCGTAAACACAATCATCTTGTCGCGGGGCAACTCTAGGTGCACATTTTTCAAATTATGCTCCCGGGCACCCTTAATCACAATCTTATTGCGTTGCTCTTGCAGCATCATAATTCTTCCCACTACAATTGCCCCCTCTCCACTTGCTTCTAGGGGGTGATGCCCTGCATTGTACGACGCCCCGCGCCGCAAGGCAACCTCTCTGGGTTATTTCCGCGCCCGGCTCCCCGTTCTTTTCAGTTCCCGAATTTCGTCCCGCAAAATTGCAGCGAGCTCAAAATCCAGCGCCTCCGCCGCGCGTTTCATTTCTTCTTCCTTTTGGCGAATCAATTCCTTGAGAGGAATACGCTTGGCGGGCGCAAGCTCCAATGCAGCAGTTGCGCGGGCAAGCGCCTCCCGCTTCTCTTCTCCCATAATATCGCGGATTTCTTTCTGGATTGTCGCGGGGGTAATGCCGTGCTTCTTGTTATAAGCAATCTGCAGTTTCCGCCGCCGCCGTGTTTCTGCCACCGCCTTCTTGAGGGATGCAGTTTCGTAATCAGCATACAGAACCACCGTGCCCCGCACGTTCCGTGCCGCACGGCCGATTGTTTGAATGAGCGAAGTTTCGTTCCTGAGAAACCCTTCTTTATCAGCATCCAAAATCGCGACAAGAGAAACTTCAGGGAGATCAAGGCCTTCGCGGAGGAGATTAACTCCGACAAGCACTGTAAATTTCCCCCGCCGAAAATCTGTGAGGATGCGCACCCGTTCCAATGTCTTAATATCACTGTGGAGGTAGGTGACCTTAATGCCTTGATCCGCGAGATACTCGCTCAACTCCTCCGCCATCCGCTTAGTCAGTGTGGTAACGAGCACCCGATCATTCTGCGCCACGCGTTCTTGAATTCTCCCCACAAGGTCGTCTACTTGCCCCTTGGCAGGACGAATGATAACTTCGGGGTCCACCAGCCCTGTCGGACGAATAATTTGCTCCACTACCTGCGCGCTTTTGCGAAGTTCATAGGGGCCCGGCGTCGCGGAAGTATAGATAACCTGCCCCACCCGTGCTTCAAATTCTTTGAAGGTAAGGGGGCGATTATCCAGCGCAGAGGGAAGCCGGAACCCATATTCCACGAGCGTCTTTTTTCGGGAAAGATCCCCTTCATACATCCCGCGAAGCTGCGGGATGGTAATATGCGACTCGTCAATCACGGTAAGAAAATCAGGAGGGAAATAGGAAAGGAGAGTATCGGGCGGCTCTCCTGCCTTTCGCCCCGACAAGTGGCGGGAGTAATTCTCTATACCGTGACAATAACCCACCTCGCGCATCATTGCGAGATCAAATTTTGTTCTCCGCTCCAAGCGTTCTGCTTCGAGATATTTCCCCTTCCTCGTGAAATAGCGGAGGCGGGCGGCAAGCTCACGCTCTATTGCCTTGAGGGCGCGTTCCCGATCCACCGGGCGGGTTACAAAGTGGCGTGCGGGAGCAATAACGATTTCCCGAAGCCGCGGCGTTTTCCCTTCTCGAAAACCAACGACGGGGTCTACCTCATAAATCTCCCGTACCTTTCCAAGGCGGACATGGATACGGTAAATGCGCTCCTTGTCGGGCGGCATAATTTCCCATGTATCGCCGCGGAGCCGGAAGGTGCCACGGCGCAGCCCCACCGTCACTCGCTGGAACTGCAGCCCTACAAGACGACGCGAAAATGAAGCGCGTTCTATCGTATCGCCCTCGTGAACCGCAATAAGTTCCTCGCGATACACTTCAGGTGCCCCCAGCCCGTAAATACAGGAGACAGACGCCACTACAATCACATCACGCCGTGTGAGGAGCGCCGCTGTTGCTGCATGGCGGAGACGGTCAATTTCCTCATTGATCATCGCCTCTTTGCCAATGTAAGTATCCGTCGCAGGAAGGTATGCTTCCGGCTGATAGTAATCGTAGTACGACACAAAATAGTGCACCGCGTTGTCCGGGAAAAGTTCGCGGAACTCGTTGCAGAGCTGCGCGGCGAGCGTCTTATTGTGGGCAATGACAAGCGTCGGGCGCTGCACCTTTGCAATAACATTGGCAATAGTGAATGTCTTGCCGCTTCCTGTCACCCCGAGGAGTGTCTGATGCCGAAAGCCGCGCCGTAAGCCACGTACAAGGGCGCGGATTGCTTTTGGTTGATCACCTTTCGGCAAAAATTTACTCCTGATACGAAAGCTATGCCCTCTATTCATTGCTATTCCCCGCAAATTGTAGCAGCCAACCACAATTTCACAACAAGGACTTGCAAAAATTCCAACCTAGCGCTATAATACTTGCAGCTCTACAGTGGCACGGGCGGGAAACAAAGCCCGTTGGTGTTCTCCCTTCCATTTCGTTTCTCGGCCCAGCATTCCCGCCTGTGCCACACCATTTTCAATCACACACAGCTACCGCTGTGTGTGATTTCTATTTGACAATCAACCACAAAACTGCAATAATGAAAATAGATTTTCTATTTTTTGTTGCGGCGGTGCGGCAGAAGCACATCAATGCCTTTCAGGTTTTTTGACGTCGCGGCACTTATTTTTACTTTCCCTCCAGCTTCTTCTGTCGCACCGCCCTTTCCCTAAAATCACAAATACCACAAAGAAAGCGCAGCTCCCTGCGCTTCTCTTTTTCCCCAACAAATTCTTGACGAATATTTAGTTTTTGTTCTATACTTTTGCTAGGCCTTCCAATGCGCGATGGGGGGTGCTGCACTTCTCCCCCGATGCCAAACCCCATACCCCCACCTTCCCTGTAGCGGCAGAGTATCCCCCATCGCGCAATTTTCTTTTCCAAACACAGGAGAACGCTCCTGTGTTTTGTTTTCTGCCGCAAGGACTTGACAAACGTGGTATAATAAAAAATGAAAAGGTCGCATGTGCAGGAAATCATTTGCCTATGCCGCTTATTCCATGGAGACCTCTTGACCTTGATCGCTTCTTCGAGGACGATGACTGGTTCTTGCCTGTCATACCGAAAACAAAACTTTTCGAGCCGGCAATGAACCTCTACGAAACCGACAAGGAGGTAGTTGCCGAGCTCAATCTTCCCAACATCGATCCCGAGAAAGTGCAGGTAACGGTGGAAAATCAAGTACTCCACGTTACCGGCACGACTGAAGAAAAGAAAGAAGAGAAAAAGAAAGGTTATTGGCGCAAAGAAATTCGCAGTGGGTCGTTCGAGCGAGCAATTCAGCTGCCCGTTCCTGTCAAGGAAGAAAAGACTGAAGCAAGCTATGAGAAAGGAGTGCTCAAGATCGTAATGCCGAAACAGAGCGAACCGAAGAAGAAAGCGATTAAGGTCAAGGTAAAGGGAAAATAATATCGCCTACCGCCTCTTCTTGTCGGGGCACGGCAAGGGCACGCCCTCCTTACGCAGGAGGGCGTGTTTCTTTGCAATGCCACGGTTGTACCCTCCCAATCCGCCATCAGCGCGAACCACGCGATGGCAGGGAATGCGGGGATTGAAATTGCGATGAAGGATGCTTCCTACCGCCCGTGCCGCGCGCGGGTTGCCCGCACGGCGCGCAACCTCTTTGTAGCTCAACACCTGCCCTTTCGGTATGCTGCGCACCACCGCAAGTACACGGGCGCGGAATGGTGCTTTTTTCTTTTCTTTAAACCTCTTCAAGAAGCCGCAAGAGCAATTGCACTCCCGCACCAGTTGCACCTTTCGCGAGATACTCGCCTTCAATTGAGGTCATCCGTGGCGCAATATCGATGTGGAGCCACTTCGGAAATTGCTTCGCAAATTGCTCGAGAAAGACCGCACCGATAATCGCGCCTCCATACTTCGATTTTTGAACATTGGCAAAATCTGCAAAAGTACCGCGGATTTCTTCCGCATACTCATCCCACAGCGGCAGACGCCACACGTAGTCTCCCGTCTCTTCGCCAAGCCGCCCGCAGAGATCAGCGAGGGCGTCGTCGCGGGTAAAAATTGCGGCAGCACGCTGGCCGAGTGCCACCATCGAGGCGCCAGTGAGCGTTGCAATATCAACTACAAGCGAGGGGTGGTAGCGCGCCGCATAGGTGAGCGCGTCAGCGAGAATAATTCTTCCCTCCGCATCAGTATTAAGCACTTCCACAGTGACGCCCGACATCATTGTGAGAATATCCCCGGGACGAAGACTCTCGCCGGAAGGCATATTCTCCACCGCAGGAATAAGACCCACCACATTCCTGCGGATCCGCAAGCGTGCGGCGAGAACAAGCGCATGGATAACTGCCGCGCCGCCCGACATATCCATATGCATATCTAAGATATGATCAGTCGGCTTCAAGTTGAGGCCGCCGGTATCAAAGGTAACACCCTTCCCTACCAAAACTACCGGGGGTTGCTTTCTTGTGCCGCCCCAATACTCCATCACAATAAAACGAGGCGGCTCTGCAGATCCACGCGAAACACCCAGCACACCGCCCATCTTAAGGCGGCGCAGGGATGACTCGCGCAGTACTTTTACCGTCACGGCTGTCCTGCGCGCCGCATCCCGGGCAGCGCGGGCAAGGAGGCGCGGCGTCATTTCTCCTCCCGGAGTGTTTGCGAGCGCGCGGCACCGATTCACTTCTTCTGCAATAACCATGCCCCGCCGCGCCGACTGCCGTAACCGAACAAGATCGCTCTGCGCAGCAAGAAGGATAAGTTCTGTAAGTCCTTTCTCGCCAAACCGCGGTTTCCGGTAGAGAAATGAAAAGTCAGCAAGTGCACCTTCCAACGCCCAAAGCTCCGCCAAGCGAGGAAGGGAGGCAGAGAACGCACACCATCGCTGACACTCAGATAACGGCACAACAAGACGGGAAATACCGTGCCGTTTTGTCTCTGCAATTGCACGGCGGATAATAAGGCGGCACTGTCGCAAGGAAAGTTTCCGCGCGCCCACGCCAAGCTGCAGTACCACACGCTTCCCCTGCTGAAAAAACAATGTACGCTCTCCCTTCAGGAGTGAAAGCAATGCAGCGTTTTGGGAGAGCGCGCGGGGAATATCTTGCGCTCTGCGAAGTGTGACTTTCATTTGTTATTTTAGCCTTTTCTTCCTCGGGGCAACTTTTTGGAACGATTGCCGAACCCGCACGCGTGAAGGAGTGCGGTAGGCAACTTTTCCTGCTGTCTTTCGAGATCGAGAGTAGTCCTTCATGCGCACTACAGCAGTTTATTGCAATTGTAGCCTACCGTGGGTGAATTGTGTAGTAGGCAGCGCGCTCCTGAAGAACTTCACTTCGGGACGAGACGGAAAATCCCGCATGTAGGCCGCCGCCAAAGGTATAGAGCAAATTTCCTATTGCTACAACCGCCATTCCCTGCCTCCCCGTAGGAAGGCGAGGAAGTGCAATCCAAGAGTTTTTTGCAGGAAGATACGCCTCTACCTGAGGGACTGCGTGCCAGCCCGATTCGCCCCCAGCAACAATAAATAGCCCGTCCCACGCAACGCCCGCGGCGCTTTTGCGCGGAGTGGGAAGCGACATTCCCCGTGAGAGCGTCCCGCTCTCAATATCATAAATTTCCAGCGCAGCTCCTTCATAAATATCTTGCTTCCCTATTCCCCCCGCAATGTAAATTTTGCCGCCAATCGCAGCGGCAGCAAGGTACGCGCGCGGGAAAAGGTCAGCGCGCACTACCCGCCACCTATTCTCCGGAACCGAATATGCGAGCAGTTCCCCCACAGGGCCTTCCTGGGTAGCTCCCCCAACAAGGTATAACGTGCTGTGCGCCAGTACTGCGGCCGCACCTCCACGCGCGCGGGGAAGCGGCGGGAGTTCTTCCCACGAAGTTCCCTCCCTTGCAAGGCGCAATACTCTCCGAAGCGGCGTAAATCTCCAGCCTTGAAATCCGCCGACCACGTAGAGTGAAATGCCATCAGAGGCAACGGCGGGGTGATGCACAGGATAGGGAAGCGAAGGACCGCGCTCCCACCGGTCCGTCTTGGGATAGTAAATTGCCACATCGGACAACGTTCTTCCCCACGCATCAATGCCGCCAATAAGGTAAATAGCATCTCCTACTACTCCGACACCTGCCGCAACGCGCGCCTTCGGAAGCGGCGCGGCGCGCTTCCATCGATAGACTGCAATATGATTGCCCAGCGGAAGCACCACGGGGCCTATAGGAAGAGGGCGCACCCCCCAGCCAAGTACGTACCATCCATAGCCCGCTGCCGCCGCAACTGTGCACACGACAAGCCACCTTGCGATGCGGCGTATACCTCTGCTAATTTTCCAATTCTCCCTCATAGCGGCGGAGGCAATCATTATACTGTGCCACCTGATCGTTGTAGTCTGCAATGTGCTGCCGCAACTTCGCGACGAGGGAATTGATTTCGCGCGCAAAACTGTTGTAGCGGCGCACATTCTCGTTATACGCCGCAATCTCTTCCTGCCCAGAAGGATGAGATGTGTCGAGAATGTACTTGAGTGCATCTGCTTTGCCCTGAAGCTGCTTCAGGAGAGCTTCCTCCTTGCTCACAAGCTCCTTCAGTTGGCGGGAAGGAGCCCTACATACATTCGCCGGCGTGCCAAACTCCTGTACTGCAATCCATACCTCATTCCCCTGAAAAATCCCTTTCCGCAATGCAACTCCAATATCTTGGAATCCCTCTTTCAAAATATTTTCCCGATGCCCTTTGCTTGCCATCCACGCCCCGACCAAATCCGCATCATCCCGAAAGGAGCCCAATGCCAAATTTTCACCAACCATCAAATACTCATAGCCCGCCGCGGCAATAACTTCGGCAGGGCCCTTGCCGTCAGGATTGCGGTGCGCAAAGTACTGGCGGCGGAACATATCTTCAAGTTTCATCTCCGCAGCACGGTCAAGGAGTGGCTCTTCTCGCAGTGGAGTGCGGCCTGCATTGCGGCGATAAGTGTTGGTCAGCGTAATAATTCCTTCGCGGCTAAGAGAAGCAGCTCGGGGAACGCTTGCTTCATGCCGCAGCGGAGGCGGGGTGAAAATGCGCGCCTTGATCTGCTCTCCATACTGGCTTAACTTCTCAGCAATCGGCTGCATAACCTGTAAAGTTCTCTCCTCGCTGGAGGCAGCGAAAAAAAATCCCCGCCACAACCGTGATGTCGCAACCATAACAAGCACCATGAGAATAAGGAAAGCTCCAAGATACTTCTTCATAGAAAGCGCATGAAAACTGCGGCCACTCTGAACAAAAAATGCAGCTGCCTAGCCCTTTGTAGCTTCTGGTGCACTGTGCTCGCCGCCTTCAGGAGCAGAGATCGCATGCCGGGTAATTGCAAGATTGCAACTACGATGCGTGCGGCACCATGCTTCGCACTGCTTGGCATACCGCTCCTCCGCATAGAAAAGCCCGCACTCGGGACAGCGGAAGTATCCTGTCTGCTCCATCTTCTCAATCTTACCACAGCCTGTACGCTGACTGGAAGAAAAGTCCAGTTCCGCAAATGGAATTGCCTCGCGCGCCGTATATTGCCCCACGCGCGTGCGCACCAGTCGCTCCAAATAACCCCCTGTGCCTAGTTGTCGACCAAGATCGCGCGCAAGCGAGCGGATATAAACGCCGGGGCCTGTCACTGCACGAAAGAGGACGTGCGGCCAACGATAATCGAGGAGCGCAATCTCTCGAATATGTACCTTGCGCGGAGAAAGTGTAAACTGTTCCCCCGCGCGAGCCCGCTTGTAAGCCTCCTTCCCGCGAACTTTTACCGCACTCCATCGCGGGGGCACCTGTGTAATCACCCCACAAAACTTCTTGAGTGCACGCTGGAGTTCCTCCTGCGAAGGAGGATGAGAGGGAGCAGTATAGTGCCGGAGAGGTCCTTCTGCGTCGTCAGTCGCGCTCACCATGCCAAGGTGAACAGTCGCTACGTACTCTTTTTCTTTCTGGACCATTTCCGCCAAACGCCGTGTTGCCCTTCGCCCCACTCCCACTACCAGCACGCCCTCTGCAAGCGGATCAAGCGTGCCCGCATGCCCTACTTTGCGCTCCCCTGTAGCGCGACGTACTACATCCACCACCGCGTGCGAAGAGATGCCGCGCGGCTTCCAAACCGCGACAATTCCTTCTTTTGGAAGAATTGGCTTATTATTATTTCCCACTTAGTAAAAGATAGTGCGGACGCGGTGATGGGGCAAGGCAGTGCGAGCCCGCACTGCATCTTCCCACAACATCCAATCAAGCTGGTAAGAAAGATAGCGTTTTCCCCGCTTCGCGAGCTCTTGGCGCAAATACTCCACTGCCCACACCGTCGCCGCACGAATTTCTACTTCTTCCTCGCCGCCGGGTGTCAAAAGACGCCCCGCACGGATTTTTTTCTCTAAATCCTCGCAGTACCGAATAAATCCAAGCGAGGCAAAGAGCTGCGGCAGGCGATAGTCAGGGAACGCAGTAAGGGCAGAAAGGTTGTGAAGATTCCCGATTCCCCTATTGCGGAAAGCGCCCGCAATATCACCAACCAAAATCTGCGCGCGTTTGAGGAAATATACCCGTTTACCATGATACTCTGCCACATCAAAAAATGACGGCAATTTTCGTGCAATAAGAAAAGTGAGTCGCCTAGCATCTCCTCCCGCGCTCTCCACAAAACGTCGAGGGTCGCCGCCATAATTACGCACCAAAACCTTCCCTACCTCCCGGAGAATGCGCCAACGCGCTGTACGAAGCTGGAGCGTTCCCTCGCCCTGCAAGAGCGAAGAAAACTGCCGCCAAGATATTGACGCAAAAAACGACCACGTGGCCCGTTCTGGAAACCGATAAAAAAACCGCGCGAGCGCAGCGGCGAGTCCATAGTAACCGCTGCGCCATTCATCTTCTATCCACACTCTCCACTTTTTCTTTCCCTTGGGCGGCCAAAAGCAAAAATTGAGGCTGTCCAGTAAAAAAAGATAGGTCAGCACTTTAAAATTGTCTGAACTCCAGTAGTGCAGTTCACGTGGCCAAAGAGGAACCGTGCGGGAACTGGGAAATCGCTGCGCAAAATCGGCAATGCGGTCTCTCTGTAATACCACATGCCGCGATCTGCGAATCACTTCCAAAGTCGTCTGGAGCACTAGCCCGCGCATCTATAAAAGCCCACGTGCAATTTTCCTCCGTACCCTTGCCACTACTGCATGGAAAAAGGTGAGGTTGTGAATAGTAAGAAGGCGCATCCCAGTTATTTCACCTGCGCGAAAGAGGTGCGCAAGATACATCCTCGTCGTGGTAGTGCAGGTCAGACATTTACAGGAAGAATCCAGCGGCTTTGTAGCACGAAGATATTTGCTACGCCGAAGGTCTAGCTTTCCCGAAGAGGTGAACGCAATACCGCGTCGGGCATAGAGCGTCGGGACTGTGCAATCAAATGTGTCAATACCGCGCTTTACAATCTCCTCAATATCTTCGAGATAACCCACGCCGAGCAGATGGCGCGGTTTGCGTTCATCGAGGAGCGGGATTGTCCAGTCAAGAATCTGCAACATTGTGCGCTTACCGCCACGCAAATCGCCAAGGTCACCGCCAATTCCAAATCCGTCAAATTCCAGTCCATTGAGAAATCGCGCGCTCGCGGTTCGGAGACGGCGAAACCGTGACCCATGTACAATACCGAAAAGTGCACTTTTTCCCTTCCGCGCATCAAGAGACTGTACAGCCCATCGGTGGTTTTGCTCCATTGCTCGCTTCGCATATGCATAAGATGCGCGCGGAGAAGTGCATTCATCGAAAGCAAACATAATATCCGCCCCGAGCTGCTCCTGAATGCCAATTGACTCGCGAGGACCCAAGAAAAGTTCCTTCCCATCTATTGGAGAGCGGAAAAATACGCCGTTCTCTTCAATGCGCACAAACCGCGGCTGTGCGCCAGGCTCAATCGCAGTATGGTTGCCCTTCTGTGAACTTTTAAAAAATTTCCCTCCTTCGGTATCAAAGCCCCATCCCAAGCTAAATACCTGAAACCCTCCAGAATCCGTCATAAGAGGACGATCCCAACCCATAAATTGATGCAGTCCGCCCGCACGACGCACCACGTCCTCGCCAGGCCTAAGGTGGAGATGGAAGGCATTCGCAATGAGTATTTGCGCGCCGGCAGCTGCCGCCTCACTGCTCGTAAGCGTTTTCACTACACCACGAGTTGCGACTGGCACTAGAGAAGGAGTAATAACAGTACCATGAGGTGTTTCTAAAACCCCAAGGCGCGCCCTGCTTTTTCGAGAACGCTTTTGCACAGAAAACACTATTCCCGTCATAAAGTCTTCCTTGCGGGTTCCTGAAAAAGTTAATTATCGGAGAAAACTTTAAAGCTCAATATTGCCGCAGGCAACCATCTGTGGGTTCGACAGAGAACGCCACACGGTAATAGCGTAACTTCCCTCGCGGAGCTGAGTAAGCGACGCGGGGATAACACTGAACGATTTCCCGTCCACAATGTCGTTCAACTGCCGCACTGGCATCCCCAAGTCACCGCACGATCCTTCATAGAGATATACCGAGCGTCTCCCTGCCGCGCTAGAGTCAGCCGTGAAATCAATTGACACCTCGACCTGCTTTTCTTCCGTGCCATCTGTAGAGAAGAACTCTGCTACACCAAACTCATCAGACGCCCCCACAGAATCCAGCACTGCGTAGGTTGGCACAATAGTGTCTTCTGTAGCAAGAACATTCCCCAGCAATTTTGTTGTTGTAATCGTCGGGAAAGGAAGGGACCGCGTTGCGTCGGGAGAAGAAACGCCAAAGATTCCCACCGCGTACAAGCTCACTGCTGACAAGAGAAAAGCAGCAACGGGAATCAGCTGATGCGCAAACTCTTCATGCTCTCTTGCTGTTCTCATAAGGTAATGTGCTGCATTATGCTTGCATATACGACCTTGAGCAATATAATGCAATCCTCTAATTATTGTACCACATTACAACGCTGCACCACTATTGCCAAGACAGGGAAGCAATTTCTTTCCATTTGCCTCCCTGCTGCTTCTCGAGCACGACGAGTTTCCTCTCTCCTACAATGTAGAAGAACGAGTTGAGATAGAGCGCCCGCTCTGCCGCAATCCGCGAAACGGCGCGGGCAAGTTGGAGAGTGTCCCCCTGGTAGCTGAATAGAAATCCATTCCCACCTGCCGGGAGGAAAAATACTTTCTGTTGGTCATCCAAGAGGAAAGCATGATGGGTGCGCTGGATATCTGACCAATATGCGTCAAGGACATACGTAGAAAGCTCGCGAGGTGCGGTAGGGTTTGCAACATCAAAGAGGGAAACTTTCACACGCGCCCCCTCCTTCCCTATACCCAGGACCCTCGTGCGAGAAATCGGGTGGAGGTAGGAGGAAAAGCCGGGAATCTTAAGCTCGCCCGCGAGCTTCGGGGCGCGGGGAGAAGAAAGATCAATTACATAGAAGGGATCGATGCGGCGGAATGTCACCACATAGCCGCGCGGCCCCACGAACCGCACCGCGTAGATGCGTTCTGAGATGCCGAGATCGCCGACTTCTCCAATTTTTCGCAATGAACCATCCAGCACATACACGCGGCTTTCGGAAGTCAATGCCTCAGGAGGCAACAGCTGCGACCGAGATCCCCCTATAGTAGTCGCCACACGGAGATTGCCCTCGTACTCGTCGAGAGAAAACTGATTGAGCAAATTTCCCGGCACTTCCCCTTCCGCCGCAATCTCAAAATCGCTGAGGCGAATTTTCACAATATGGGTAGCGCCGAATTGCTCAATGTGGGTCTCCGCATACCGCCGCGCCGCATTCACCATGTCGCTTTCCAGCTTTGTTTGCTCGTCCTCATCCAAGCTTGCCATCCAATTCCCCAAGATGGTGCCGAGCTCAACCTGCTTCGCCGCAGTACTCAAATCATAGCTCTCGAGGCGGCGGACGCGCGCGAGGACTTCCGGGGGAACTGCATCGCCCATTTCTTCCAGCATTCCCTCCACCACGTTGACCACCTTGGCAGGCACACGGTAAGTAAAGTAAATTGCAGAAGGCGCCACATACACCACAGAATTCCAGCGATCAGAGGCAACAAGTGATGTGGTGCGAATTACTTTCCCCGTCGCCGCGTCAATCGCAAAGAAATGGTAAACGGCGTCCACGTCGACCTGAAAAGCAGGGCGGTACACATCTGTGCAGGGAATAACCAACGGTCTTTCACCAACCGAAAGCGGCATCAGGGGACAGGGGTGGGGATATCCACTCCGCAAATCTTCAGCTACGACCAAGTAGAGCACTCCGTCTTTCAGCCGTGCTGCCTGCTTGCGGCTGTACCTCTTGGTAGAGTAGGAGAAATGCCATTTTTCCTCTGGGGACGATGGCTGGGATATGTCATAGCCGCGCACCCCCTCATGATCAAACGCTACCAAAATATTCCCGGCAACGAGGAGAGCGTCAGCCCTCTTCTGTATTCTTCCCTCTTCCGCAAGCTGCTGCGGCGGAAATGCTTTCACGATATGCACCGCAGGTTCGATTACCTCTTTTGAGGGAAGTCGCATATCCGTCTCGATGGGCCAATAGGAGAAACTTCTTGCAGCATAGAAAATTTCCCGACCATTCGTCTTTACTACATCCGGCTCGTCGATGCCCGGCACCTGCACGTTAGTCTGCGAAACTCTGGTAGGAGTTTCTTCTCTCAAAGAGGCAGTAGGAGCTTCAGGAATACCGCTGGAAATACTCATAATAGGCGATCTTATCTCCGCACCGCCGTGGAACCCCTTGAGTCCCACTCCATACAAAAACCCCATCTTGCCGTTCACAAAATACTGGGAAAACTCCTCATCCGAGGAAAAGCGGCGCATCCCTGCCTCGCTTGTCTTTTGACGTGTGGTGTTGTTTTCTTTCTTAGAACCGTGCGGCGATGCTCCAGTTCCAGTGGTGTCCTGTGTCCCCTGCTCCGCAGGAGCGGGGCTGAGGGAGGCAACGTATGCATGCATCCCGTACCCTACCGCGAGCGCAATAAAAATAAGAACCACAGTCCCTGTTGAAGTCTTTATAGATTTATTTCTGATTTGTGACTCCATAACAATGACTGTCTACGCCTGTCTCTCTATTCTAGTCTAGCACACTGCACTATTTTTCGTCCCTTCGGCTTGGGGATTCCTCATAAAGGAGTTCCCCATGGAGTTCGTCGTACTTTCCATCTGTCACGGCAGCAATAACATTATTGCCGCGCACAACTACCTCAATCTCATGGGGGGTCAGCACCTGCGCGGGCACCGCATCCTTCCTGTCGCCATACCCGCTATGTCCTGACTGGAATGAGAAAACCACACGATAGCAATCGGCGCACTGGGGTGTGCCACGCTGCACGCTCTTGCGTACAAGTCCAAACCCGTCGAATACATATGTGGGCGCAGATGCGCGCACCCACGCCTCGGCAATTTCCTCAGCCTGTGCCGCGCTTACTGCTCCTTCCTTGCCGGATTCTCCTTGGGCAAGAAGCGGTGCCTCCGGCGCTGTTTGGCTCTTTGGATTCTCGGCGGGAGAAGGAGCATCTTCATGTGAAGGCGCAGGCAGTCGCGCAAATGGGCGCGGCGCGAGGAGTACCGCAATGTTCACGCCAATAAGTCCCCCGAGCACCATCACGATGACCACAACGATAAGAATCTTCCTCCACATGGAGCACGTGTTCCCTAAAAGGGAAAGAAAATCCGCACAATAGGAAATACCGCAAGTACAAATCCTATTACCGCCGCAACGAGGAGAATTTTAATCCAGTTCCTGTCATGCTCTCCTCCGCTCTGCATCCTACGCCACTGGCTCAGCAACACTCCCAAAACCGCGATGGAGATAACCAAACTGATAAGGGAAGTAATTTGTTCCAGGGTAAGCATAGGCATAGTGTAGCAATAATTTCTTCTTGGCAAAAGGGGGTGCGGCGACTATCCACCACACCCTTGAGGAGAATGCGCCGCTGGGACGCCGCGGCTGGTTTCGCAAAAGGAGGTAGACACAACGTAATGGCGCACCCCAGCGGCGCGGAAAAGGAGCCTTCCCTTTTAGTATACCACACCAACGGCAAAAACTCTGCTGAAATTCCTTACGGTGCGGCAGGCGGTTCCAGTGCTGTTCCTTCCGCCACAGGCGGCGGAGAAAGGTGATTCTCCTCTACAGAACGATCTGCTGTATCCTCATCGTTCTCCTCCCCAAAATGCAGGAGGCTTTGAAATCCATCTTGTTGCTCCCCGTCAGAAGGCGTAGGGGCAATATCTGTTGCCACCGTCTCTCGCAGCGCGGCGCGCTGTTTTCGCCGCCGCGCGAGGAAAAACCCAATCCCTAAGATCAGCACGCCCACAAGCCCCCATAGCAACGAGACGCCAAGAATGTGGAGCACGTTCGCTAAAAGTGAATTCTTTTCCGCGGCACTATTTTGGAGAGCAAGATACTGATTCGCCTGTAGCTCTTCGCCTCCCGCGTGGAAGGAGACCGCCGCGTTGAATACCAGCGAGCCTGGAGCGCGGAGCGCGGGGGAAGCGCGGAGCGTGAGATCCAGCGCCCCCGCGCCGCCAGCGCCGAGATCGCCAATAGAAAATTCTAACACTCTCCGATTCGCATCCACGGGAGGAATATTGGAATCCACATAGCTCACACCCTGCGGGAGGATAACTCTCGCCGTCAGCGCGGCAAGCGAAGTGGAGCTCGCTGTATAGGTGAGAGTGTAATGGAACATATCCCCTGGCGTAATATGCTTGCTGCTGACAAAATGCTGGAGCGAAAGCAACTGCCCAGCGCGCAATGCCGTGCAGGAAGAGCGTGAGGTATGCCGCGTCGGGGAAGGTGCCGTCGCTGTGCGGGAAGGAGCAGCAACAACTGTTGCGCCTCCTTGCGGCGCTTGCTGCGGCGGAGCAATAACTGGAGACGGCACAGGAGCGCCCGCATACGGAGAAGGAGTGAAAAATCCACTCCAGCCGCCGATCGATTTTCCAAACTCATTTTCCGCTACCAAGCGAAACCCATAGAACGAATGCGGAACAAGTCCTGTGAGCACAAAGGCAACATTGGGACTGCGTGAACCACTTGTCACGAACTGTGCAGCTGTTCTCCGTATTGGCCCCGCGCCGCCACGCTCATACTCAACCCACACCCGTGCTTGGGCAGCGCGCGGATCTACATAGCCTTCCAATCGCACGGAGGTAGGAGAAATTTCCTCCGAGGACACATTTCCGATAACAGGACGTTCACCAACTGCGGAAGACACGCTTCCGCCTCCGAACACATTGTCGGTACTCTGTGAAGATCCCAGTCCACCCGGTGCCTGCAGGGTGGCAAAACTGAGTGAATTCCCATAGGTCGTGCCGTATGCGTTCCTCGCCACTGCACGGTAGTAGTAAATTGTGCCGGGCTGGAGCCCAAAAAGGCTCGCTGTGATATGCGCCCCCGCGAGATCGGCCGCGACACTCTGCGGAGAAGTCGTATTGCCAAAAGCAGGCGAGGTGCCCCACTCAAACCAGACAGTCGTCGGCGCGCCGTTCGCATTCACGCTCCCTTGCAGCGTCGCACTCGAAACACTTACCGCAGTCGCCGAGAAAGTAGCGACAAAAGGAGCGCCTGCCGCTGCAGCAATAAGCGGGGCGCCAATCACTGCTGCGATCGCTGCGCTGTATGCTCGAACAAAAAACGAGTTCCACTGTGACATGTGCGATATACTATAATAAAATACCGCAGATGTCAAGTGCCCCTACAAGGCTTCAGTAGAGCCAGTCGAGAATTTCTTCTTCGAGATCGGGCTTCTCCTTGCCAAACATCGAAGTGCCGTGCCCGGCGGCACGATAAATAACCAGGCGATTTGCAGTATTTTCCGGAAGCGCTTCAAAAATCTGACGTGCCATATCGGCGTTGCCGTCGTCATCCCGCGAAGCCGCGATAAATACCCGCTGAGACGCCTGCAATTTTCCTGCCAGCGGGAGCGTTTCGATACCGCGATAGTTGAGGCCCGGCGAGAGAAGAACAATGCGCGACACTGCAGGATGCATTGCCCCATACCAAAGGGCTAAATTCGCGCCGATGGAAGCACCGATCACGCTAAGGTTTTTTTCTGCAACTCCCTGTTCTGCAAGATAGCGCGCACCTGCTGCCACGTCAGCAATGCTTTCCTGGTGCTGAACATCAGAAAATGATCGAAATCCGTCAGGCCCCCCTTCTGATTGGCCATGGCCGCGCAAATCGATGGCAAGCACCTTCACGCCAAGGCGCTGCAGTTTCGCCGCAAATCCCCTCCAAGATTCCTTTGTGGCAGGCATCATGTGGAGCAGCAATGCTCCTTGTGATCCCGAAGCTGGATAGTAGTCCGCCGAAATACGGACGTTATCTTCAGTAGTAAGTGTAATATGGTTCATCTCCTTTGAAGTTCGCTGTAAATCTTCGACTGTTTGGGAAAAGAAGGGGAAAAAGAATAATGCAGCCACCACCAGCGCCCCAAGGCCCACCGCGGCGATAACTACCAAAAGTACCTTTCTCCCTTCCATCTCACTCATATATACCATGTTCCCCCACGCGCGCAAAGAGAAATCCACAGCCTCCACCTTGACGGATCCATAGGAACACAGTTATGCTTCCTCATAGTTCCTCATTTTGAAAACCAATCTTGTCCGCAAAAGGGGGGGCGCAAGGCTGTACACCTTGAATGCCCTCCCTTTTTTCTTTTCTTTTCTTTTCTTTTCTTTTCTTTTTTTCTTTTTTTCTTTTTTTCTTTTTTTTGTGCGCAGGTGTACAGAATCTCGTGCAGGGGGGCGACGGCTACTCTCAATACTTCACCGGAGAACGCGCCTTATATTTCGCAGATGTTCCTCGTAGGTCTCGGCGCAATAAATACGGCTGTCGCGGTGGAGGTAATAGAGACACTTTGTTGCCGCAGGGCGTAAAACTGCCTCGATTGCGCGGCGTCCCGGATTTGCAATAGGAGCTGGCGGGAGGCCGTAGTGGAGATAAGTGTTATAGGGAGAATCAATTTGCTTATCTTCTTTTGTAATAGGAGCCCACCATCCTTTCTTAGTTTTCCCTCTTGCATACTGTACCGTGGCATCCACTTCCAGACGCATTCCCCGTAAGAGGCGATTCCACAAAATACCCGCCACAAGCGCCATATCACGCCGCGATGCTTCTCGCTGGACCAGCGATGCGAGCGTGAGTGCGGTATCCCACTTAATGTTTTTTTGTAAAAATTCTTTCGCGAGCGGCGAAAAAACCTCATTGAAGTGGCGAAACATCCGTTGTGCCATTTCTTTTCCCTTCACATCTTTTGGCACAAGATAGGTATCTGGAAAGTACATCCCGTCATTGAGTATTCCTTCCTCTCCCTCAGGCGCAGAGAGGAACGCGCGTCGCTCCTCCTCGCTCCAGCCAAGTTTTTCGGCAAAGATGTCGGCAATTTCTTCTTTGCGGAGCCCTTCAGGAACGACCACCCACAGAAAGAAAGGGTCTCCTGCGAGCGTAGCTGCAACCTCCCACGCATTCATTGCCTTGGAGAGGTAATAGCCCCCGGCGCGGATAGTCTTCCCTCCCAAAGCTACCGCAAATGCCCAAGGACTCCTGATAATACCGTTCCGCCAAAGAAGTTGGGACACTTCGGCGACAGAAGCTCCCCGAGGCACAGTAAATTCTTCCACAGGAGCACTCTTCTGGGGCGCGCTAAAAAGGAACAGTAAATACAGATTGAAAAGAATTGCGGCGACAAGCAGCAAGAGCCCCAAGGAGAGAACCGCTTTCTTCCATATTCGTGGCGAGAAGAACATTTCCCGAAATATCTCAGACACTGCGTCCATGGCACTTTTTGTATTTCTTTCCCGATCCACACGGGCAGGGCTCGTTGCGCCCTATTTTCCCTTTGTCGCCCCCCGCAACAGTAGCAACGCGCGGGGCAAGGTGGGATGGCTGCGTCGCAGCATTGTCAAACGAAATACGGAATATGTTGTAGAAAACCCACTCTTGGAACTTGAGCCAAAATTCCTGGTAGAGGAGGTGCGCTTCCCTTTTATATTCAACCAGCGGATCCTTCTGGCCATAGGCGCGGAGGCGCACTGATTCACTCAACGCCTCTAGTGCCTCAAGGTGGTGCATCCAAAGGAGATCGAGAAGAGAAAGCAACCGGCTTGCGAGCGCGGGGAAGGATGCAATTTCCTCGCTCCTCTTCTTAAGAAGATCGCGGAGTGCGGCAAGGAGCCCCTCCCGAGAAGAGGTTGCTTCGGAAAATCGAGGGAACGGCGCAGTGGGAGTCACAATGCCCGCCTCGCGGAATACCTTTTCTAAGCGACTGAATTGTGCTTCGTCCAATTCGCCGCCATGCGGGCCAAAAAATTCGCGCGCCATTTTTTCCAGATAGCGCATGCAGATGTGGGAGAGGAATTCCGCCAAGGGTGTGCCCTGGGAAGCCTGCAAAATTTTCTGCCGTTCTTGGTAAACTGCCATGCGCTGCTTGTTCAATACGTCATCGTATTCCAAGAGGTGCTTGCGCAGATCAAAATTTGCCCCTTCCACCTTTGCCTGCGCCTGTGCAACCGCACGGGAGACAATGCCAAGTTCAATCGGCTGGTCCTCAGGAATGCGGAGTGTTTCCATCATCCGCTTCACCTTGTCACCACCAAAAATGCGTAGAAGGTCATCTTCAAGAGAAAGAAAAAACTGGCTTGATCCTGGGTCTCCCTGACGCCCGGCGCGGCCGCGGAGCTGGTCGTCAATGCGCCTCGCCTCATGACGCTCAGTACCAATTACATGCAGCCCCCCAAGCGCGCGCACTTTCTCTGCTTCGTGGGGATCCGGAGGATTGCCGCCAAGAATGATGTCGACCCCGCGCCCCGCCATATTAGTTGCTACCGTCACTGCGCCAAGCTTCCCTGCCTGCGCGATAATCGCGCCCTCACGCTCATTATTTTTTGCGTTCAAGACTTCATGGGGAATGCCCGCGCGGCGAAAGTAGGAAGAAACAATTTCGTTCTTTTCGATAGAAACAGTTCCCACCAGTACTGGTTGTCCCTTTCGGTGGCGACGAGCAACATCCTCAGTAATCGCCCGAAGTTTTGCATCAAACGTTTTGTAAATAACGTCAGGAAGGTCGCGACGGATAAGCGGCTTGTTTGTAGGGATACTTACCACTTCCAGCCCATATACCTTATAGAATTCCTCTGCGGACGTCTGCGCCGTGCCTGTCATTCCCGCCAACTTTTGGTAAAGGCGGAAATAGTTCTGAATAGAAATTTTGGCGAGCGTACGGGATTCTTCCTGTATCTTCACTCCCTCCTTCGCCTCAATTGCCTGATGCAGCCCCCCACTGTAGCGGCGACCGCGGAGAAGGCGCCCTGTAAATTCATCCACAATAATTACTTCGCCATCCTTGACTACATAATCCCTGTCGCGACGAAAGAGCGCGCGAGCCTTGAGACTCTCTTCGAGATAATGCACAAGCTGCATATTTTCTGGCGCGTAGAGATTCTGGATGCCCACCATGCGCTCCACTTTCGCAATGCCCTCGGGGGTGATGCTTACCGAACGCAGCTTCTCGTCCACGAGGTAATCTCTTTCCGGCACCAGCTTGGCAACCACCCGGGCAAACGTTTTGTAGAAACTACTCGATTCCTTATCAGGAGCAGAGATAATAAGCGGCGTGCGTGCCTCATCAATGAGAATACTATCCACCTCATCCACGATGGCATAGAAATGACCACGCTGCACTTGCGCATCGATCGTATGCGCAAGATTGTCCCTTAAATAATCGAACCCAAATTCATGGTTGGTTCCATATACTACATCCGCACGGTATGCTTCACGCCTGCTTACCGGACGGAGATACTCGTGATGCACAAGAAAACTCCCTTTCGCATCCCGATCCGCATCCAATTCTTCACGGTCTTCTTGGGAAATTTTCCACTCAGGATCGTAGAGAAATGCTCCATTGGGAACAAGGCAGGCAACCCGAAGGCCAAGGAAGTGGTAAATTTGCCCCATCCATACCGCGTCGCGGCGGGCAAGATATTCATTGACTGTTACCACATGCACCCCCTTCCCCGGCAAAGCATTGAGATATGCGGGCGCAACCGCCGCAAGCGTCTTCCCCTCGCCCGTCACCATTTCCGCAACTCCGCCACGGTGCAGAACAATTCCACCCATCAACTGTACATCGAAAGGGCGCTGATGAAGAGTACGCCGCGCAACTTCCCGCACAAGCGCAAAGGCGCGCGGCAGCAGTGCGTCAAGCGACTGCCCCCCGCGTGCCTCTTCTTGTAAACGCGCGGCAGCAGTGCGGAGCTCTGCATCTTGCAGAGAAACATAGTGCTGCTCCAAAGCATTAATCTTTGCAACTTCACGTCGGAGCCTCTTGAGCACTCGTTGTTCTGAAAAATTCTTAAGAAATGAAAGCATTTTTTCCCTTACTGCGCGCCAACGCAACGAAGGACGCGAGTGTGCGCGTGCGAAAGGTCAGGTGGCAAGCTTCTACGCCCGCCTGCGCGCCCGAAGTTCTTCTTTCCCGGTGACAATCCTTCGCTTGAGAAGATCTTTTGCTTTATCGATGCCTTCCCGTACATTTGCTGCGGGAACAGCCGCATGCCACACCCCCCGTCCCGCTTGTACCTTAAGTGAAATCCGGTACACACAACCCTTATAGTGATGGCGTGTCGTGCGCGCGACACCCAACTGCACTTTGAGTGCGGCATATTCTTCCGGCGGAACAATCCTGCGGAGAAAGGCAAGTTTTTTTCTCGCGTACTCCTGTACGCTCGGCGTTATTTCAAGCCCTTTGCCATGCAATTGCAAATCCATTGCTTTTCTTAATTTAACGCGAAGGAGAGAGTGTGGTCAACCACAACGCCCCTCTCGAAGAGGGGCGTTGGAGAAAATTACTTTCTTCGTTTCCTGCGCGTCGTTGTTCGCTTTCTGGTAGTTCTTTTCTTTGCAGCCTTCTTCGCGGTCTTTCGTGCTGTTCTTTTTCTTGTAGTTTTGCGTGCGGTTTTCTTTCGAGTTGCCGTTCGCCGCGTCGCTTTCCGCTTCGCCGGTTTTCTTGCAGCCTTCTTCGCGGTCTTTTTCCTTGCTGTTGCCTTTCTTTTCGCCGTACGCGTCGCCGCACTTTTCCTGCGCGTCGTCGTTCTCTTCTTCCTCATAAAAATCTCACTTTTTTAAAGTTGCGAACCTTTGAAAATGAGCGCAAGGGAAATGTGTAAAACCTTGCCGCTACCCACTTACAAAACTTATCTCTTGTATATAGTAGCATCCAAGCGCACAAAAAACAGCCCGGCTGTGTGGATAACTTCATTATTGCGGCGGGAGAAACAACACTTCCGGCTCCAACATCACGCCAAACTGCTCGTGCACCTGCGCGCGCACAAGAGCAACAAGGGCGCGCACTTCCTCGGGATGTGCAGCGAGGACGTTCACAATGAAGTTGGGATGCTTTGGCGATACCATCGCGCCCCCGCAGCTGACTCCCCGAAGCCCCGCCGCGGCAATAAGATGGGCGGCGGGGACAACGGGGAACGGATCATGCTTCACAACATCACGGAACCGATCGCGGGTATCGGAGGGAAACTGCTCCAGCGGCACGTTCTTGAAAATGCTTCCCGAATTGGGATATTCCATGGGATGCCGCATGCGGCGGTAAGTAATTTTTTCCTGAATTGCCTTCCGTATCGCGGCAGGATCTCCCTTGCGGAGCTGCAACACCACAGAAAGAATAATTTCCCTGCTTCCGAGGTGTTTGAAAATGCTCGATCGATAGCGGAACTGACACGCATCGGCGGAACGCACCCTTTCACAGCCACTCGTACGGTCAAAGCTACGCACCTCCCGTACTACATCCTTCATCTCGCCGCCAAACGCGCCCGCGTTGCCCCGCACCGCGCCGCCTACAGTCCCAGGAAGTCCTCCCGCCCATTCGAGTCCCGAGAGACCCTCATCCGCGAGGCGGGTGAGTAATTCCTGCATTTCCGTGCCCGCAGTAACGATAACCTTGTCGCCCTCCACTTCAATCCGCCGTTCCGCAAGATGGAGCACAAGTCCCTGAAATCCCTCCTCGTGGAAGATCACATTGGTGCCGCCGCCCAATACAAAAAGCGGCCTGTCGCCCCAAAACGCAACTGCGTCGCGCAACTCTGCCTCGTCGCGCGGCGCAAAAAAGTAGCGTGCCGCCCCTCCCGTGCGGAAGCTGCTATACCGGGAAAGAGGGATAAATTCCTGAAACTGCATAACCCAAGTTCATTACCTTTTCTCTCGCCCATTCCCTGTGGGGGGAAAGGGCGCTTCCGAGCGGCTGCGAGTGGTGACCTCCATTGCTCTGTTTGCTGAATGAGTGCTCTCCTCGCAGCCGCTCGGAAGCGCCCCTCGCACGCAAAAAGTATACCCCGAAGAGAGGTGGGGGGCAACAAAAATCCAGCCCCCGCGAGGGGGGGCTGGACCAAACAGAGCGGAGGGAATATTTCTTGGTCGACGTCGCCGCTAAGAAATATTCGCACTCATTCGCCACGCATCATAGCATACTGCAGTAAAAAAATCAAGACCCCCCCACTTTCCCCACCTGCGCAAGAATGCGCCGCCACTCAGCAGAGCGTGCGCTCGCACCGCCCACAAGCGCGCCGCCAATTTCTTCTCTGGCAAGAAATGCACGCACATTCCGAGAAGTAATGGAGCCGCCATAGAGCACCCTTGTAACTTGGGGAAACGTGCGCATGATACGTTTCGCCATCTCCGCGCTCCGCGAAGGATCGTCGCTCCCTTTGCCCCCAATTGCCCAAATCGGCTCGTAGGCAACCAACAATCCTTTCCGAGCCAAAGGGAGGCCTCGCAGTGCACGAGCAAGCTGCGCCCGCACAAACTTCCATGACGCAAGCATCCCTCTGCGCCACACTTTCTTCGGCTCACCAACACAGAGAATAGGCGCAAGCTTTGCGGCAAGTGCAGCGGCGAGCTTTTTCCGCACCACCCGGTCATCTTCTGCAAAAAGTGCCCGACGCTCGGAATGCCCCACAACCACATACCGCACCCCTATCCTTCGCAGCATCACTCCTGAAACTTCTCCTGTGTAAGCACCTTCCTGTTCCCAAAAAACATCCTGAGCTCCAAGTGCCGCACGCGGCGCGGCGCCGGCAACAAGTGACAGAAAAGGAAACGGCGGACAAAGCACTACGCCTGCTACATTTGAGTCCTGTGCAAGGCGCTGGGCCTCTGCAGGAGAAGAGACATATAACTTCCAGTTGGCAACAAGGAGCTTCCGCCGCATAGTGTACCCCTTCATCATATCATATCTGCCTGCGAGGCACTGCGAGAATGTGTAAACCCAATATTGCTTTGCGCCGCCACGGGGAGTCGAACCCCGATTTGCTCCTTGAAAGAGAGCCGTCCTGGCCGTTAGACGATGGCGGCATCCACCGCAATAGTACGAAAAAAGACCTCCGCGCGCAACCGTCCACACCCGCCCACGGACTTGAAATTCTTTCCGTCGCCTGCTACAATGGCCGCCCAAGCACCCAGGTGCTTGGGTTCTCTTTCAAGGAGTACACTTTTAAACTGCGGCTGATCCTACCCTATTCTTATGGAGCCTACCGGAGGACCGCATATCCAGCTAAACGCCGAGCAGGTACTGCCGCTCGGTACCTTTCCTTTCACCAACACGCTGCTTGTCAGCGTTCTTCTCTTTCTGTTGTTTCTCGGGATTGCGCTCGCCATCAAAAGAAAACTTGCGCTTATTCCCACAGCGCTCCAAAACCTTACCGAAGTGCTCATCGAGACAATTCTCACAACAATGGAGTCTGTGCTCGGCAGCAGAAAGCTCGCGGAGCGATATCTTCCCCTCATTGCCACAATCTTCTTCTCCGTGCTATTTTCAAACTGGGTTGGACTGCTGCCGGGAATGGGGACCATCCTCATCCAGCATGGCGAGGAGGTTGTTCCTCTCTTCCGCGCTCCTTCCAGTGACTTGAACTTTACTCTTGCTGTTGCCATAGTCTCAGTAGTAGCCACCAACCTCTTTGCCATTCTTTCACTTGGCGCGAAAAGCCATCTAGGAAAGTTTTTCAATTTCAAAAGCCCAGTAGGATTTTTTATCGGAATTCTTGAATTCGTCTCAGAGGTTGCTAAAATAGTCTCGTTCTCGTTTCGTCTTTTCGGGAACATATTCGCCGGCGAAGTGTTGCTTGTAATTGTCGCGTTCCTTATTCCCTACCTTGCGCCACTTCCTTTCCTCTTGCTGGAAATATTTGTCGGCTTTATCCAAGCATTTGTATTTGCAATGCTCTCCCTTGTATTCATTGCAATCGCCACTGCAGACCATAGCAGCCATACTGTATAACTGTATAAAGGTCGGAAAGTATACTCTTTGATACAAAATCCATGCAGGAAGTAGCACAACAAATCACAGGAGGAATTCTTGATGTAGAATCTATCCGCCTCCTCGCGTCCGCACTCGCAATTGGCATAGGCGCAATCGCACCCAGCATTGCAATTGGCCTTATCGGGTCAAAAGCATCCGATGCAATCGGAAGGAATCCGGAAGCAGCGCCGAAAATCCAAACCGCGATGATTCTTGCGATCGCGTTCGCGGAAGCGATCGCAATCTACGCATTAGTAGTCGCACTCATCATTAAATTCGTGTAGGCAGAAGCAGAAAGCTTCATACCTACATTTTTCCTTCCCTATGCAGGAACTTCTCACAAAACTCGGGATAGATTGGAAGCTGTTGCTTGCGCAGATAGTGAATTTTCTAGTGCTGCTGCTCGTTCTCAAGAAATTCGTCTATCAGCCTATTATTCACGTCCTCCATGAACGGAAGCGCAAGATTCAGGAAGGCATTGAAAAGGCAGCACGTGCAGAGGAACGCCTGAAAGAAGCAGGAGAATACGCGAAAGAAAAGCTCAACGAAGCAGAACAGCACGCTGTTCACATCATTCGCGACGCAGAAAAGCGAGGGAAGGAGAAAGAACAGAAAATCATACAACAAGCACATCAAAAAGAACGCGAACTGCTACAAAATGCTGAGCGACTCATCGCCGCAAAGGCATTAGAGACAAAACAACGCATTGCGCGAGAGGCAGAAGCCTTGGTGCGCGACGCCTGTGCACGCCTCGCCCACCTTGCGCCCGAACAGTTCGACAAGGAGCTCATTGCGCAGGCAGTGCGGGAGGCGGCAAAGAATAATTCACAATGAAGTACCCATCCAGCTACTACGCACGTGCGCTCGCCGAAGTGCTCGCCACAGATAACCCCTCAGAGGAAGCACAAGCGCGCATTTGCCAGCGATTTCTCGCTCTCCTTACGCGGCACGGGATGCGGGCGCGGGCAAAAAAGATACTCCGAGAGGCAGAACGACTCCTGCTTGCACGCACGGGCAGAAGGAAAGTAGATATTGAATTCGCCCGCACACCGCAGGAAAGCGCAGATAAACTGTTTGGCAGTTTCCTCAAGTCTTCCGATGTTGTCACAACCCGCCTCAATCCTGCTCTCATCGCAGGAGTACGGCTCACCATCAATGACACCATGCGCCTCGACTGCTCCCTCAAGAGGAAACTACAACAGATGTTCCCCAACGCGTCGCAATACACATAAGCAGCCTATATGTCCTACGAAATAATCGAAAAACTAAAAAAGGAAATTGCCAACTATCAAGATGACCCCAAGTGGGAAGAAATTGGCAAAGTGGAAGAAGTGGGAGACGGTATCGTGAGAATCACCGGACTTACTGGCGCGAAAAGCCAGGAACTTCTTACTATCCAGACTGACAAGGGGCCCCGCCGAGCGCTTGCCTTGAACCTCGAAGAAAATGCGATAGGTGCGCTGGTCGTTGATGACTACATCCACATCAAGGTAGGCGATGAGGTAAAAGGGACGGGGGAAATTCTCTCGCTGGAAGTAGGCGACGCGATGAAGGGACGCGTAATTGATCCATTGGGCAATCCCCTCGACAACCAAGGACCTGTTTTTCAAGAAGGCGATGAGCGTGCACGCCGGTTCCTTGAAGAAAGAGCTCCCTCAGTACTTGACCGGGAACCCGTCAATACACCGCTCCACACCGGCATTAAATCTATCGATGCGATGATACCCATCGGGCGAGGACAGCGCGAGCTCATCATCGGCGACCGGCAGACGGGGAAAACCGCCATCGCCCTTGATGCCATTATCGCACAAAAAAATGATCCCCTGCGCACCCCTGTCTGCATTTATGTCGCCGTAGGACAAAAAGAAGCGAAAATCGCACGCATAGTCGAAACCCTGCGGCAGCACGGCGCGCTGGACTATACCATCATTGTCTCTGCTCCCGCATCTTCCCCGGCAGCATTGTGGTACCTCGCCCCCTTCGCAGGATGCGCGATTGGAGAATATTTCCGCGACAAAGGCGAAGATGCACTGGTCATTTATGACGATCTTTCCAAGCACGCGTGGGCATACCGCCAAATCTCGCTCTTGTTGCGGCGACCGCCGGGCCGCGAGGCATACCCGGGAGATATTTTCTACCTCCACTCCCGCCTCTTGGAGCGCGCCGCAAAGCTGAGCAAAGAGAAAGGCGGCGGCTCGCTGACTGCGCTTCCTATTATCGAAACCCAACTCGGCGACGTCACCGCCTATATCCCGACGAACGTTATCTCCATCACCGACGGCCAAATTTACCTTGAGAGCAACCTCTTTCATCAAGGCGTCCGTCCCGCCATTAATGTAGGGCTTTCTGTGTCCCGCGTGGGATCCTCTGCGCAAACGAAAGCGATGAAGAAAGTGGCAGGAAAGCTCCGCCTCGCACTCGCGCAATTCCGAGAGTTGCAGGCATTCGTGCAGTTCGCCGCAGATGTTGATGCAGCAACGCGGGCGCGTATCACCCACGGCCAAGCTGTCACGGAGGTGCTCAAGCAAACTGACCTCAACCCCATGCCGTTTGAGCAGCAGGTCGTCGTGCTCTACGCGGCGCTCAACAGCTATTTCGACAAAGTTGAAGTATCTTCAATCAAAAAGCGCGAGAATGAGCTTCTCGATTTTATCGCCGCCCAACACGAGCAGGATATCCTCTCGCCAATCCGTAAGTCCGGAAAATTAGACGAAGCAACAGAAAAAGCACTTGCAAAGGCAGTAGAGCAGTTTTTCTCGATGAACAATAATTAACGTACCATGGAATCTCCACAGCAACTCAAACAGCGAATTGGTGGTATTCAAAACATCCACCAAATCACGAAAGCGATGGAAATGGTCGCGGCGACAAAAATGCGCAAAAGCCAAGAGCTTGCCCTTGCAGCGAGGCCCTACGCGTTCACCGCGCTGGAAATATTGGCAAACCTTTCTGCCGCCCTCGCGCGAGACGAGCACATGCAAGAGCGTGTTCCCCTTCTCCAGCATCGGCGGGGCGGGGCAACTGCGGTCGTAGTAGTAACTTCAGACAAAGGACTCGCAGGAGCATTCAATACTACAGTGCTAAGAAAGGTAGATAATTTCCTGAAAACGCACGAGGTGGCGCGCCATCCCCAACGTTACCCTTGTATTGCCATTGGGCAGAAAGCGCACCAATTTCTACAGAAAAAGCACCTGCAGGTAGTGGCGCACTTCACAAGAGTTGGCGACTTTACCACAATCCACGAGGTAAGGCCTATCAGCGATCTCCTCATCAAAGGATTTCTCGAACAGCAGTGGAATAAGGTAATAATATTTTCAATGCATTTTCAGAGCGCGCTCCGCCAGGAAGTTGCGATGAGAACACTCTTCCCGGTATCCTTCGCCGCAATTAAAAAACTTGTGGAGGAGATCGTCCCCCGACAAGGGAAATTTAGCGAGTTTTTCACCAACGCCCCCTCATCGCTCACCAAAACAGAAGCGCAAGCTGTTGCCCGGGAATATCTCATAGAGCCGTCGGCCGAGGAAGTGCTCAACGACCTCATCCCCCATCTCATCACCATGCAGCTGTATCATCTTATCCTCGAAGCAAACGCGTCTGAGCACTCCGCGCGGCGCATGGCAATGAAAAATGCGTCCGATAACGCCGAAGATCTTGTAGGAAAGCTCACTCTCGTGTATAACAAATCACGCCAGGCGGCAATTACGAAAGAAATTATCGAAGTCACCTCGGGGAGCGAATCCCTCGCGTCGCAATCATAACCAATAGTTGCAACACTATGGCCACCACACAAAAACAAAAAGGGAAAGTTGTTCAGGTTATAGGTCCCGTCGTCGATGCAGAATTTCCGGAACAGGATCCCCTTCCCGAAATTTTCCACGCCCTTAAGATAAAATCCGGAGACCGCGAGATCATTCTCGAAGTAGCGAAACACCTTGAACCAGGCAAGGTGCGCGCGATCGCGCTCGATTCCACCGACGGTATCAAGCGCGGCGATGTGGTAGAGAATACAGGGGCAATGATTTCTGTACCAGTAGGGAAAGAAGTACTCGGCAACATTTTTGATGTGGTAGGCAACGCTCTCAACGGGAAGCCAAAAAGCCACTTCAAGCACTTTCTGGAAATCCATCGCCCTGCGCCGCCCCTCCACGAACAATCCACAAAAACGGAAATTTTTGAAACCGGGATTAAAGTGATCGACCTTATTGCTCCGTTCATTAAAGGAGGAAAAGTCGGGCTCTTCGGCGGCGCCGGTGTTGGCAAGACCGTCCTCCTGATGGAGCTCATCCGCAATGTAGCCGAAGAATCAGGCGGTGTTTCAGTTTTCGGCGGCGTGGGAGAGCGTACGCGCGAAGGCAATGACCTTTTTCTCGAAATGAAGGAGTCGGGCGTCATCGATAAGACTGCGCTCGTATTTGGACAGATGAATGAAGTGCCGGGCGCACGCTTCCGGGTTGCGCTCACCGCCCTCACTATGGCAGAATACTTCCGCGATGCGGAAGGGAAAGATGTTCTTTTGTTCATTGACAACATCTTCCGCTTCTCGCAGGCGGGCTCAGAAGTGTCTACCCTCTTGGGAAGAATGCCATCTGCGGTAGGCTACCAGCCCACCCTCGCCTCCGAAATGGCAGAACTGCAGGAACGCATTACCTCAACCAAAAAGGGGTCCATCACCTCGGTGCAGGCAATCTATGTTCCTGCAGATGACATTACCGATCCCGCGCCGGCGACCACTTTCAGCCACCTTGATTCGACGGTGGTGCTCTCCCGCTCGCTGACAGAAATCGGAATCTATCCTGCCGTTGATCCTCTGGAATCCACCTCCACCGCGCTCGATCCCAAAATTGTAGGACAGGAGCACTATGAAGTGGCGCGCGGCGTTCAGCAAACACTTCAGCGCTACAAGGAGCTCCAGGACATTATCGCTATTCTGGGAATGGAAGAGCTTTCCGACGAAGACAAGCAAATCGTGAGCCGCGCCCGCAAGATTCAGCGATTCCTTTCCCAGCCGTTCTTCGTGGCAGAAACTTTCACTGGCACGAAGGGAAAGTTTGTACGCCGCGAAGACACCATCCGGGGATTCAAGGCAATCCTCGCAGGCGAACTCGATCATATCCCCGAAGAGCAGTTCTATATGAAGGGAAGCATTGAGGAGGTCAAAGAAGCAGACGCAACGCACCAAGAATGACAATTGCCGCCTATTCACTGAAAAAAATACTCTTTCAAGGGAAGGGCTCCGCACTTATCTGCCGAACTGCAATGGGAGAAATCACCGTTTTGGATCAGCACCGCCCCCTCATCGCACCACTCGTGCAAGGCGTAGCGAAAATTATCGATATGGAAGGGAAAGAGCATTTCATCCCCGTGCGAAGCGGTTTTCTTGAAGTGCGCCCCGGGAGTGAGGTGCGGATGATTATCGAGGAGGATATACCAGAATGATGGACAACCCGCTGTGCCAACACCAATGCAATAAGGAGCACTATACTGCGGATGCATGCGTGGTGTGGTGCTTCGACGATCGGTTTCGCCCCGCGCGCGAGGCGCTCGCGCAGTCGCTTGGGCTCCGCCACTACGACCTTGTCTCTGTAGCAGGCGGCGCGAAGGCACTTGTCAAGGCAGACAACGATGCTGACCGAGAAGCACTAGTAAAGCAAATTAAAACTTCGATCCGCCTGCACCATCCCGCAAAAGTCATTTTGATGCTCCACACGGACTGCGGTGCCTATGGCGGGAGAAAAGCATTCAACGACAACGAGGAGGCAGAACGCATCACGCTCACGCGGGACTTGCAGCAGGCAAAACAACTGCTCACAGCACGCCTGCAGAACGGCGTGGAAATCATTCCCGTATTTGTCACCTTCCGCGACACTCGCATCATTTCCTAGTCTCTGCATCCCATCAAAGCCGCCCCACTTCGGGCGGCTTTCCCATTCGAGAAAGTTGCGTATTCTATTCCCGTCGCGTATGCTATACCTACTGCATCCCTCTCAATCCACATGGATCAATCCATCTACCACATCAACAATATCCGCGAAACAAACGAAGGCGTTGTGGAAATTCACGGCGAAATTCCCCCTGCGAAACTTGCATCCTACCTCCAAAAAGCGCTAGAGAAATTTCGCAGTGATCTTGCCGTGCCTGGATTCAGAAAAGGTAGGGCGCCAGACGACATTGTAAAACGCGAAGTGGGCGAAGCGGCAATTCTCGAAGAAGCTGCGAGAATAGCGCTACAGGATACGGCACCGCGCCTCCTTGCGGAAAGAAAGGTAGCACCGCTCGCGCCGCCGCGCATCCAAATCACCCGCCTCGCGCCAAAACAGCCAGTTGCATTTGTGGTGCAGATTTTCACTGCCCCGCCACTGCAGCTGCCAGACTACCGCCGCATCGCGCGCACCGTCTTGGAACAGCAGCCTTCTACAGAAGTGACCGATGAAGAAGTAACGCAAGCACTCACTACTCTGACAAAGCTTTATCTCAGCAAGACAGCTTCAAGCAGCAAAACCGCTGATGAACCTAAGCTGCCCACCGACGAAATTGCCCAAAAGATGGGGTCGTTCAAGAACGTGAACGACCTTCGAGAAAAAGTGCGCCAGCACCTCCAACAAGAAAAGAGGGAAGGGATCAAGAGACAATTACGGGAACGCATCGCCGCAGCACTCATCGAGGCAACCACTATCACGCTCCCCGAGGCACTCATCGATGAAGAAACAGAAAAAACGGAAAGGGATTTTGAGAAATATCTCAAACAATCGGGCACCAGCCTTGCCGAATACCTTGCCCATACCAAAAAGACTGCCGAGCAGGTGCGGCAAGAGCACCGGGACTACGTTATCCGCCAGCTCAAAGCACGCCTCATTTTTGAAAAAATTGCAGAACGGGAGCACATTACAGTCGACGACGAAGAAGTTGCCGCCAGCGCCAAGCTGCTCCAGCAGCGCAATCCCAACCAGGATCCAGAGCTCATTCGCTCCTACGTACGGAAGGTGCTCACCAATGAAAAAGTACTGCAGCTCCTCGAGCAAGAAAAGCCCGATGAGAAACCGGAATAGCTTGCGCTTTCCCGTTCCTTTCAGGAAAGTCGTCTCTAATCTTGATCACATTCCTTTCAGCTCGGGCGCGCAAAAAGCAAAAGGGTCCTCTTCTTGGAGGACCCTCGCGTTTTTGGCTGCCAAGCGGCAGTAATGGAAAAAGTGTTTAGTTGTGGAAGTTCTACCCTTAAAGGTAAAGTGCCCCTTCCTGTCTGTCAACAAAAAGCTGTGGAAAACTTATCGTCCTGGGACAACATCTTTGCAGACCGCATCACCACGTAAGGGGGAAAATTGCGCCATTCCACCGAGCGCTGGACATTCCCAAAAATGTCCTTCAGATACCCCGCCAAGAGCGGGGAATGCTGATAGACAATAAACACTCCCCCTCGACAGAGAATAGAGTAAGCTTTGCGGAGAAGCGTCTTTCGCGCCGCAGGAGAAAGAAATGAGAATGGAATTCCAGATACTATCAGGTCAGCCCGCTTGCCGCTGAGGAGAAAGCGGTTGCAGAATGTTGCTACATCCCCTTCGTACACTTTCAAGCGGGGATCGGGGATAGCACGCAGCGCTCTGCAGAATTCTGCATTCTGCTCAATGGCAATGAGTATCCCATTCGGCGCAAGCACCGGCGACCATAGCAGGGCGCGCGTGATCGCACCATTCCCGGCGCCATACTCCACTACCATCTTGCACTGGCGCGGCGCCAGCGCCACAATGCGCCGCGCGGCATACCGAGAACTCGGCAACACCGCGCCCACCTTCAGAAAATCGCGAAGCGCGACACGAAGAAATGCCTTCATCGTAATTCCTCCTCCCTCATCATCATCACCACCACCGTCATCTCCAATAACGCATGAATATGTGCCGCTCCCAGCATAGGGAAGGGCGAGTAAAAAGTCAAAAATCCCCCTTGCGGGGGGCAGCTTTCATAGTGAGGAAAAAAATTGCGAATTAGGAAAACGAGGAAAGAATATCCCCTGCCGGCTGCACGCGCCGCGCCTTCGCTGCAATTGCCGCACGCTGCTGCGGGTCGCTCGCGCGCGCATACTTCTCGCGCAACTTCGCGAGCTTTGCACGACGCTTCCTCCTCTGTCGTATTTGTAACCTTCTTCGCTTTCGAGAAATGTCACTCATTGGACTATGGACAATGCACGCGACGACCTTATAGTACATGCAACGAAAACAACAGGCCGGAACAGCAATGGGGGCTCATGAATGTGCGTAGAAATTTCCTCCAGAGCCCTCATTGCTAATAGTCTCTCCCGTAGCATATTTTGCCGCAAGCTGCCAGCAAACGAATGAAAGGAAAAATTCCTTCTCATACGAGAGGCATCTTTCACAAAAAGGGAATGCGCCCTATGCAGCGGGCTGCTGCGGCTGCTCAGGCTGCTGCCCTTCCTGCTGGGGAGGCTGCTGGGGTGCAGATTCCTGCGATCCTCCCATTCCTGCCTGAGAATGCTTGGAAGCGTCGCCACAGCTGCATGCCTCAAGCGCCTGCCCCTTGTTGGGGCAATTCTCGCCCTGGCACGTTCCTGCGGTCTGGGAAACGCCTCCGCATCCCTTGCATACGTAATGTTCCATAGATTTGTTCTCCTGCTAGCTTTTCGACCTTTCTCTCTGGTACTAGCTAGAATAGCACAGTCCCACGAAAACTACAACGCGCTACGCGGGAGCGTGTACTACATTGCACTGGGGGAAATTGAAGCAAGCACCGGCACGATTGCATCGAGCTCCTCCTTGGTAATAGTCTCGCCTCCGCTCCGAACAAACGCCCTTCCTCCAAAAGAGATGTTGAGTACTTTTTCGTCCCAGCTGGTGTATGTCTCCCAAAGTTCAGTTGCATAAACACTGCGCCGCCCAATGTA
Source organism: uncultured Candidatus Saccharibacteria bacterium (assembly GCA_964403045.1). Lineage (GTDB taxonomy): Bacteria > Patescibacteriota > Minisyncoccia > UBA6257 > 2-01-FULL-56-20 > CAYOEP01. The sequence continues at coordinate 4,521 of CAYOEP010000002.1, read as the reverse complement.
GAATTTTCTCCCGTTGACTCGTACTTTGGTAATGACCCCTCCTCCTTCATGCTGGAAATATGACGGGATTGCGCTCTCCCGCAGCGGGCCCGGCAGTACCTCTGCCGCCACATAGTACTCGCAATTGCCAAAACCGCCATCGGGTGGAACTTTCTCGCTGCAGTTTCCGTAAAGCCGCAAATATCCCTCTCCCTGCTCCACTTGAACCTGCTCTCGAGAGAGCGGGACAGCGAAGGAAAATCCTTCCCCTGAAAAACGCGACCATTCCGGCCCCTGGTATGCCGTCGGCGCAATATGGAATGCGTATTCATTTTCTGCCCCCGCCGGCCTGTCATTCGCACCTTCAAAATCCGTGCCGTTCGCTCCTCCGTTGTTCCCTTGGGAAACAGGGACAGGAGGAGGAGTAGTAGGCCCATGGAATGACCCGCGCGGCGGGGATGCCGGCGAGCTCTTCCGGGCAACGTAGACGAATGTTACTGCGCCTGCAACTACCACCGCCGCAGCTGCGGCAAGCAACAGCGCGGCGGCAAACCCCCCTCTTTTGCTAAGACTACTATGATTTTCCCGCATGCTGCTATTATACCATATTTATTATGCCATTTTCTTCTTCTCCTTGACAGTGCTCCCCAAAACTTGCTACAACAACCGTGGCACTCCTCATTGCGGAAATGAGGAACAATGACCTTCACGGGAGCTGTCGGGATTGCACTGGTAGTTGGCGCTTTCATCGTCATTTTGATTCTTATCGTGGGCGAGAGAAAAGCAGTACAAAACCCCCACGATGAGATTCTGCTCAAGCTCATTCCAAAATTCGTACGGGGCGAGCTCAACCACGAACAGGAACGGAAAATCAACGCCCACCTCACGCAGTGCAGAGAATGCCGAGACGCGAGGGAGATTATGGTTACCATCGAAAACCTGAAACGTCTGCGTGAGCGGCGCGGCTAGCGTATCCCCTTTCCCCATAAAAATCTCCGCGGTACCGCGGAGATTTTTCCCGCAGAACAGCGCTCCGCGCAGGGAATTGACTTACTCAAATATTTGTGATAAAAACTATACCGGTACACCCTTACGCCAGAAAGGAGGAAAATTGAGTTTATTCATTGCCGCGGTTGTTCTCGCAATCCTGATAGCATTTGCGGTAATCGGAGGAGTAGTTGCCGTTGCCGCAACAATCCGCTGGCGCGCGGCACAACAGGAAATGTCGCACGAGGAAGCATTCCAGCTCCTCGCCGACTACGCGAGGCCGGGACGGCCCGACCTCGACAAAGTCACTATCCGAAGAATCCACAAGCACCTCGAGGAGTGCGGAGAATGCCAGGAAGAATATTACTTCCTAAAATACCTCCAAAATCTCCTTAAGGAAGCTCCAGGATTCCATCCTCCATCGGAGGAGCTTGTCCACCTCGCGATGGGCCTCAGTCTGAACGGGAGGCAACGAGAGGTGGAGGGTCATGTCAAACACTGCCGGGAGTGCGCCCGGCTGGTGGAAAAAGTGAAGGAAATTGAAAATAGGCTGGCGGACGCGCCCGAAAGCCACCGCCGAAAAATCCGCCAGCTCCTCCTGCGAGTGCGGCGGCGGAATACCAACTGAATCACAAGCCCCCTGCTGCAGGCACGGGGGCTTTCTTTTTATCCGCCTATTTGCCAGCGCTTCACTGCCTCGAGCGGATAGAGCAACATCAGCACGTTGAGTGTGAGATTGTCGCGGATAAAGTAGAGGGTAAAGAGCTCAAAAAAGACCGCAAGTGCCACCGTTGCCCCTACTGGCAACCGCCGCGCAAGAAAAAACCCGAGTGCCATAAACAGCACATCAGCCACAGAGTTAATGATGCTGTCGCCGTAGTAGTCGAGCGAGATTGTCTCCGTACGGTAGTAGTTGATAACCCAATCAGTATTTTCCAAAAGCTCCCACCCCGTCTCGACCAGAAGCGCCCCGAGAAACCGCGCCCCCAGCGGTAAGCGGCGCAACACAAGCCACAGGAAAAAATAGAACAAAAACCCGTGAATGATATGCGAGAACGAATACCAGTCAGAAAGATGCTGGGAATTTCCCGAACCTACTGGATTGCCATACCAAAGCAGCACATAGCCGCACTTACAAATAGGAACACGCCCCATCAAGAAAAGCGCGAGCGCGAAAAGCGCGAGGATACCCAGCGAGCTGAGAAGATATTTATTCAAAAGAATGCGCCGCGCGCGGTCGCCCATATAGTGAAAATATGCCCCTTCTTCCATTTAACGCGAAAATGCAGCTTGCGGCAAACCCACGCTTTGCGCCCCTGCACCAATTTCCCCTACAATGGAGACATGCGCATCTTAGCTATCGAAACAAGCTGTGATGAAACGGCGCTTGCTATTGTAGATGCGCGCGGCGGCATCAAAGCTCCCTCCTTTGCCGTACGCGCAAATCTCGTCGCATCCCAAATCAAAGAGCATGCCCCATTCGGCGGCGTAGTCCCTATGATCGCCAAGCGGGAGCACCAAAAATCACTCCCCCTCCTTCTCGCAAAACTGCGGCGCTCCCACCCCCGCCTCCTTGCATCCGCAGATCTCCTTGCCGTCACTGTGGGGCCCGGCCTTGAGCCTGCACTCTGGACAGGGATAGAATTTGCCAAAAAGCTCGGCAAAGAGCTCCGGGTTCCTGTCTTTGGCGCAAATCACTTGCGCGGGCATCTCGCAAGCTTTCTCCTGGGCCCCCATCCGTCCCTCAAAAATATCTTCCCCGCCATCAGCCTCATTGTCAGCGGCGGGCATACTATTCTGATGGTGCTACAATCCCTTACCAAGGAGCGCAAGCTTGGCGAAACGCGCGATGATGCCGCAGGCGAGGCATTCGACAAAATAGGAAGATTTCTTGGACTTCCCTATCCCGGCGGCCCCCATCTCGAGAAACTCGCCAAAAAAGGAAACAAGAATGCCATCGCCTTCCCGCGCCCCATGCTCCATCACAAAAATTTTGACTTCAGCTTCTCGGGGCTCAAGACTGCAGTCGTTTACTATATGCACCAGCACCCGCGCGCGCCAAAGGCAGACGTGGCCGCGAGCTTTCAGGAAGCCGTGCTCGAGGTGCTGGTGCGCAAAACTTTCCGCGCCGCGGAAGCATACCGCGCGCGTTCGGTAATAATTGCCGGCGGGGTGGCGGCGAACACAGCGCTCCGCAGCGCAATGCGCAAAGAGGCACAGGCGCGCAAACTGCACTTCCTTGCGCCCAAGCCGGAGTACAACACCGACAATGCCGCGATGATTGCCGCAGGCGCTTACCTCGACAGCAGGAGAGGCATCACACGAAAGCTCGTCGCGCGCGGCTCAATGGGCATTGCGTAAACATCTCGGGCAATTTGAAATTTTTACTGCCTATTTCCCCGCGGCAGACTCGGAAGGATACATTTCCCAAAACTCACCATAGTAGAAAAGTTTATCTCCTGACTTCGCTTGCTGATCCTCTCGTTGTGCAGAACGACGACATGCACGTGTAAGAAAGTCTATATTTTCCTTGCTCATGCCTCTACCCTCCTGTGCTTTCATGCGAAGTGTGTCTTGAAGCGTATCGCAGACTGCTGCATTTTTTGAAAATCGCGCCACGCCGATCATGCAACTGCCATAGTTAATGTAGGCATCAACAAAAGAAGATGCAATCGGCGCTTCTTCTATCAATTCATTCCTTTCTGTATGCGGCGGAATAGTTGCACAGTAGCTCGGATCACGTGTGGCAATCGCTTGCTCGAAAGCGCAAAAATTTTTGAGTGACTCTTTTCCCTTCTCGCCTGTGGAATTATGAAATGACTGGGCCGCGCGGCGGCAATGTTCATAGCCGTGTAAGGAAAAAACGACCTTCCATGCAGCAAGCGTTGGCGAGAGAAGACCGAGGGCTGGCATAACGCTCGTGCCAACATCTCGAAACCTGAACCGCGATGCGAGGTATGCATAATCTCCTTCCATTATCTTTCTGCAGATATCTTTATTGTAGAGTAAGTAGCGATCAGAAAAATCCTGTCCAGTGCTCGCATAATAGTCAGATCCAACAAGCTTCTCATTGATTTCTCGCAGTTTCTCATAAAGAGAAGAAAAATCCGCGCAACGGGAAATATTCCTGCTCTCCATAATAGCAACAAACTGATGCTCAAGTCTTTTAAGCTCCGCATCAAGACTGCTGTAGTTCCTCTCACTTATATTGAAGTAGATGCCAACTGCAGCAAGTAATATCGTTATTGTCACTATTCCCCAAACATATGCCCCTAGCCACGAAAACTGCTTCCTTAAAATTACCTTCACAAAAAAGATATCAAAAACTAGCACAAGCAGAACTGCAAATGCCGCAATAGGAACAATAAACTTTTTCAAAATACCAGCAACAGAAAGCTGGAAAATAAGATTCAAATCCAATATTTCTTTTCCATATAAATCTCCCACGGAAGGAAAAGAAAGAAATACAGCGGCAACCAGCGCAAACCCGCCGATGCCCACGGCGATCCCGTGAAGGATATTTCTTTTTTCAATCAATTTGTGCCACATCAAAGT
>CAYOEP010000001.1:80683-84906 GCA_964403045.1 uncultured Candidatus Saccharibacteria bacterium | reverse complement strand
TCCTGCGGATTGTCGCCAAATCCCCGAAACCATCCTGCTTTCCTCACGCGCTCCAGTTGCTCGATCGCCTCATCCATATGGCCCGCAATCGCAAGATTGATAGCAAGAGTGTAGCGCGCTTTTTTTGTGCCCGGGTTGAGCGCGAGTGCCTTGCGCATCAGCGCGACACCTTCTTCCTTTTTCCCCTGCGCCTGCAGGTTGAAGGCGAGCTGGTAGTAGCTCTCCTGCCGCGTGGGAGAAAGCGCGATCGCGCGGCGTGCGTAGTATTCCCCTTGCTTGAGATCCTCCTCGCCGCCATAGCCAATCCCGCGCTCGGTATAGGCATTCGCGAGCCGAAGCGCCATCGCGGCGTCATAGGGCTCGTGGTCCGCGTACCATTTCAATTCCTGAATGACAAAATCAGTCGCGGGCTGGAACTGCGGATCACGAAGCGAATTCCTGTTCTTCAATCGGCGCCAGAAGTCGTCAATGAGCGTGTATTGGACGAAGGTGCGGGGACGGAATATCTTCCCGATATTTTTCAGCATTTCGTTGCCGTTGTGCGTGCGGAAATAGTAGAGATAGAGCGAAGACTGCCGCAGGGGCACCACGGCGGTAAAATACACCACCGCCACGATACCCACGCCCGCGAGCGGAGGGAGCGCGCGGAGCCACGAGGCGGCGGGAGCAAGGCGCGAGCGGCGCACCTGTTCCTTGCCCCGCGCATCCAGCCACAGCGTATCCACCAGCGCGGCAACGAGGAAAAAGTTCACATAGCTGAACGGGAGGTCAAAAATCGCAAGGTTCTGCAAAAAGTAAGCGGCGAGGAGCGCGAGCAGCGCGATTGCCGCCATCCGGTACCGCCGCGACTTTCGGAGCCCCAAAAGCTCCCCCACGAGCGCCGCCCACAGGGCGAGGTAGGCCGCGATCCCCAGCAAGCCTTCCATCACCAACACATCGGCAAGCTTGTTGTGCGCGCGGTCAAACCACGCGTCCTCAATGGAGCCATGGCGGGGATCGTAGTACTTGTTGTAGCCGGTCATAAAATGCTCCGGCCCCCAGCCCACCAGCACCGTTTTGGGAGAATCAAGAAACGCCTTCCAGCTCGACTGAATGGAGTACCACCTCGTCTTGAAAGTATCCTCCTGCGGCAGGTCCACCATCCTCTGGATGAGGCGCGGATAATACAGATATAACTGCTTCTGGAACGCTACCAGTGCTCCCGCGAGCACGATTGCCGCAAGCAATGCGGCAATGAAATTCCTCTTCGCGCGGCGGCTGCCCTGCCACCATGCCCGCAGTCCTCCATACACTGCCGCCCCGCCTAAAAATCCCAGCACCTCGCCGCGCACGCCAAGCCATACAATCGCGGCAAACGCTACTGCAATCGCCACCACCGCCGCCTGCCGCCATCGCTGCGACGACGCCTCGTGCCATAACCACAGCGCAAAGCCGGCGGCAAAAATGAGAAACATCGAAAGGAACGCGGGGTTGCCAAAGAGCGAGCCGGGACGCCTGTCGGGATTCACAATTAGTGGCGATTGCCACTGAAACTCCCACGCGAGCTTCTGGAGCACCGCGTAGGCGACCAGCAGCGGCGCGGAAACGGTCATCAGCTTCGCGTAGCGCACCCAGTCGCGGCGGCGGAAAAGCAGGCGGGCGACAAGGAACAGCGCGCCGTAGTGGAGCAGGCCGAATACCCCTTCCATTCTCTGTGCCTCCCCCCAAAACGCATGGAATATACTGGGGCTCAGCGCCATGCTCACGAGCACCGAGGCAAACAGCGCCCCGACTGCAAGAAGCACCGGCGTGCGGGCAGGGAACGCTACTTCCCGCCGCCGTACCGCCACCCACAGCGCGGCGGCGAATGCCACGGCGATGAGCGCGCGCACGTAGAGGCCCTTGGTGAACGCGTCCGGATAGAGCGCGTTGGGATAAATGACAAAGCCCACCAGCGCGAGGGCAAGGAGCGCGAGGCGCGCGAGGCGGGCAGGGAAAGCGGTTGTTTCCATATGGCACTATCCTACTGCAAAAGGAAAAGAAGTGGCAAGCAGCAACCCAAAACCCCCGCGCGTCGCGGGGGTTTTGGTGCCTTGCAGTCGTCTGCAGCCGGTGCAGGAATTACTCTACCGTAATCGTGTCGGACGGGAACGGACGCAGGAGGTAGGCGTTCGCCCACTGCGTATCCGATTCGCTCGCCGCTGAGTCGTCGGAGAGATCGGACCACACCCACATTGGGGAGTTGCTGCCGTAGTCTCCCGACGAGGTCAAGAGCGACGCGGATGTCGTCGTGGTGCTGTTGACCACCGAGGTCTCATTCCTATCAAGCTTGGTTGACAGTGAATCGGTGGTGTCGCCTGCCGCATCCGTGACCGTTACCTTCACGCGGTAGGTCTTCGGCGATCCCTGCGTGATGATCTCGGGGCTCGAGAAGATGATGTAGATATCACCGCTGTTGCCACCGGTAATCGCCGCGCCAGAGACTGTGCCGATCGTAATGTCGGTGCTGCCGCCGCCGGTGATGTCGGTCACCGTCACGTTGCTTGTCGTCGGCGCCACCACCGTCGCGTTCGCGGCAGTGATGTTGATGCCGAATGCCTTGAGCGCAATGGATGGACCATTGGCGCCTACCGTCATATCAATGACCGGTACCAAGCCGTTCGCAAGCTTCGCACCCGTCGGCGTTGCCACCGAGAGGGTCGGCTCCGCGCGGAAGAGGATCTTCCTGTTGCCGGTCACACCGAGCGCGGTACCTCCCGTGCCGGTGGTGTAGCTCGTAAGCTTGGTGCTGCCAGACACTGCCTCGAAGTTGCTCTCGCGGAGCGAGGCATAGAGGTCCGTGCCGGAGTCTGCCAGTTCACTACTGCCCACCTGCACGCTGTTCAGGGTACCCTCGATGGTGTACCAGCGCTCCTCGCCGCGCGGCACCGTGAAGAAGCCGCTCGAGTTCTCCGCAATCACGTGGCCCGCGCCATTGCCGGTCGCGTCAATCGCGAGGTTGGTGAGGCCTGGGATCGTGGTCTTGGACGAGCAGCTAATGGTGGCGCACTGCTTGAGCGAAATGCCGGTGACATCGTCGGCAAGCCCCGTGGAGGTTGCGTTCGCCGCTCCGGACGAGACGCCGAACTGCAGTTTCGTCACCGTGACATCGCCGTTGTCCGCCTTCATCTGGAGGCGGGTGAGCACGCGCTCACCGTTGGCGATAACATAGCCCGCGTCAGTGTCAGAGCTGCCCGCGCCAACTCGCTCGATGGTGAGCGTTGGCGCATTAACCGTCACCTTCACACTCGGGCTGCTGGTGGTCGGGTTCACGCTGCCCGAGAGGGAGAGCGTGTTGCCCTGCGAGTCCACCGCCGTCACACCGGTCGACAAGCTGTTGATGCCAGCCCAGTAGTAGGTGCTCGTCGGAGCATTGTTGGAGATCTGCGCACTGTTGACCACAATGACTACCGACTGCCCCTCAGGGACCGTGTAGTCAAGGTTGTCGAAGGTCGCGGTGAGCGGGAAGCTTGAGCCCGTGAGCGACTTGCTCTGGCCAATCTGGTTGCCATTCACCATCAGCCGCAGTGTGCCCAGCGCAGACTTCGTGTTCGCCACCGTAGTTTGAGAGGACGCACTGATGGTGATGGAGCGGATCTGGATGTCATCCGCGGTTGCGCGGAACTTGATGCCCACCAGATCCACATTGGTGCTGCCTCTCGCCACCGTACGCGACGATGGTGTGCCGCTAAGTGATACATCGAGCGACGGCGCCTTGATGGTGTGGGTATTGCCCGTGATCGTGGTGCTCGGCACGATATCGGAAGTGTACACATCCGTGTTGTTGTCCAAGTTCCTGATATCGGTAGGGTCGAACGCCACGAGCGATACTTGCACCGTGTCATTCGCCAGGTTGCTCGATGAACCTATGTCAGCGCGCACTGAGAGCTTCCTCGACTGCCCCGCGTTCACCGTGAAGGTGTCCGTAAAGGCAACCGAAGTGGTGTCGCTCGCAATGTCAGATCCGTAGGGACCCGCCACGACTGCACCAGTGTCGCGGTCCACTACCTTGAAGTCGCTAATCTTTTCATTCGTGCCTCCTCCAATTGTGCTGGAGAGGTTGAAGGTGATTGTCCGGACTTCAATGTTGTTCTGCGACGCGATGGTGAAGTCGAAGAGCGGCACATCCTGCCCGTTGGTCGGGATGTCAGAGCCGACAGGGCCGTCAAAGGTGATGGTCACCTGTCCTCCCTGAATGGTCACCG
>CAYOEP010000001.1:0-80583 GCA_964403045.1 uncultured Candidatus Saccharibacteria bacterium | reverse complement strand
TGGAGAGCTTGCTGCGCCCTGCCGAGCCCGAGTAGCGGAGCGTGAGCGAGCGAATTGTCACGTCGTCTGAGCCAGAACCGTTGGTAATCTGGAACGACGCCACTTTCGCGTCAGACTCCCCTACCTTCGGGTTTGAAGGAGCCGTCTGCGATGCAATGGTAATTTCTCCCACCGATGCGCCTGCAACCGCGAGCTCATTGCCGCGAATCGGGAATTGGCCGGAGACCGCGTCAGACGCGTTGACCGCGGATGCGTCCGCGATCTCAAACGCGTTGCGATCGCCGGAGCTCGCACTGGACGACATCGATGCCACCAGTGTGAGCGTGCGGACGCCCGACACGCTGAGGTTGAGCCCGGTAAAGGTCACCAGATGCGTGGTGGAGTTTACCGAGCGTCCTGTCGTGAGGCGCTTGCCGTTCTCATCGAGCAGGTTCACGCCGCTCGACGCAAAGTCACTCGCGCTACCGGGGCCGACGCGATGGAACTGGATGGAGTTCACTGTGCCCTGCCCCGCGATTTGAATCTTGAGGTACGGCACGTTGGAAGCTCCCTTCGGCACCGTCGCGGAAGTCGGCGTATCAGGCGCGAGCGAGATCGCAAGCCCCGTTGCCGGCGGCTGGACCTGACCCTGCCCCTGTCCCGGCTGCGTTACCACCGTGCCCGTGCCGAGTGAGGCAATGTAGCTCCGTGTGGAGGGGCCAAAGTAGCCCGTCCCCTTGGAGAGCCCCACCGGCGCGAGGATCTGGGCGGCATGCGCCTCCTGGAACTTGATGAGCGCCGCTTTCGTGAGCTGGCCGAAGTAGGTAGTCTCGTTGCCGGGAGAGCCGGGGCCAGTTTCTGCCACCTTGAATCCCGCGGCGTTCAAGCCCTGCTGGAGACAGCGGACATCCTCGCCTGTGCTCCCCACGGTGAGGTCGCGGGTGAAGTTGCACGCGGCGAACGGATTGCCTCCGCCTGTCGTCGTGGTCTGCCCTCCTTGCAGAGCAGCAAGCTGGGCCTGCAGCGTCGCGATCTGCTGCAGCAGCGCCTGGATTTGCGCCTGCAGTTCCGCAACAGTCTGGCCATGCGCTACCGGTACGAGAAATGACGCCCCCGAAAGCCACAATGCAGTGGTTGCGGAGAGCGTCACGGAAAGTACTTTCTTTGCTGTAGTACTCATTTGTTGTTGTAAGGTATTTCGACCTAGTTAATTTTTATTTTTTGCACTGCCTGTTTGCCCTCGACCTTTCCCAAACGTTTTTTGAGAAAGACAAACAGCAGTTTCCCCTGTGTCAATGGATGGAGGCGAGAGAATTGAAAAACTCGCCCATTGCGAGCGAGGCATACTTCCCTGCGGCAGGCGCATCGTGGCGCCTGCCCGAGAAGATTCAGCCTCACTCTGAATCTTCACTGCTGTAGCTTATTGTAGCACCCACAGCAGTTTTGGACAACCTTGTCCTACCAGAGGAAACGAGAGAGGTACAAGAAAGTTACATCTCTTCCGCTTCGGCAGCAGCGCCGCGCTGCACAGGGCGATAGTAGGTACCGCCGCGGCCATGCCGCAATCGCTCTACCAATCCTGCCCGCACCAACTTTTCCAAGTCGTAGCGGAGCGTGCGCTCGCTCACTTCAGGAAAAAATTCCTGCAAGTCGCGAAAGCGGCAACCTTCCTGCTCGCCTGCGCCTGCCGCCGCGGGACGCGTGCTCCTGCGGATATGCTGCAAGAGAATAGATTGCCGCATTTCTGCTTTTGCCGCATTTGCAGCAGTTGCCGATTTATTCTCCCCGGCTAAGCTCTCTCCATAGCTCGCCAGCCCTTCTTGCTGCGCCTCAGTGTCCTCGCCTTGACCCTCTTGCACATGTTGCAAAGGGGACGCTTCTTCCTTTTCCTGCATTTCCACGTTGCCACTTTTTGCGGCAACTTTTATTTTCTGCAAATCTGCAGAAAATAAGTCCTGCAATTGCAGACCGGCTTCCCCTTGTAGCACTTCCGCCGTCTTATCAAGAAACTTAAGAAAACTCTCCCCTGCACTGGTGATTGTATTGCAGTCAAAATATGAAAGAATTCCTTCCTCCACCGCAAGGCGGGAGAGTGCTATGCTCGTGCGCACCGCGCGTACGAGGATGGCGTTGTGCTCGCTGTCACTGTCCTCTACAGCGACGGTAATCTCTATTGCAGACCTCCTGAGGGCCGCGGCAAGTTCAGGAGCAATGCCCTGCCCGGCACGCGCGATGCGGATAAGCGCCGCGGCAAGCGCGAACGCTCTTCTGCGCATCTCTGTGCGGACACCTTCTTTTCGATGCTGCGCTGAATTCGGCATTTGCGGCAAGTCTACAAAGAGAAATCGGCAATGTCAACTCTTTTTGCCGCATAAAAATTCTTCGCATTCCTGAAGGCCCTCCCGCGTGCCGCAATCAAATCTTCTTCCCTGTAATTTCCACCCGTAAATTTTGTACCCTTGCCGCAGGAGCGCGTAGAGTGCCGCGGTGAAAGGAAAGCCGTCTTTCAAAGGAGGCGCAAGCGGCGCAAGGTCAGCGAGTGTGCGGAATACGCGCGGAGTCAGCACATATGCTCCCACTATCGCGAGCGGATCTACACGTTCGGGGAACAGCCAGTACGCCTGCCGTGACTTTTCCACAATTGCGGCAATGCGGCAGCCTCGTGCGAGAGTACGGCAGCCTCCCTTCAGCGAAACTGCCCCGTAATGCTGGACCACACTTTTCCCTATCCGCTCCAAGGCAAGCACCGGCGCGCGGAGCTCCTCGTAGCGCTCCCGCAATTTCTCCAGCACATTGGCTCCTATAATGATGTCGTCGCAAAATCTCAAAAACACCGGCGCGCGGTCGGCGAACGGGAGCGCTGCAAGTAGTGCATCTCCGTTTCCAAGAGGACGCCGCTGGAAGCGGAAATGGATCTCCATTTTCTTGCAGCAAAATACCCCCTTACTGCGAGGGTGCGCGCCGCGGCGGCGAAGGAACGCGGCGAACGCGCGCTCATGGGCAGGGTTGAGAATTAAAACCGCAGTGCGCACGCCGTACTCCTCTGCCTCGTCAAGGATATATTCAAGGAGCGGCTTCCCGCATACTTCCACCAGCGCCTTGGGCTTGCGCGCAGTCAGAGGGCGAAGGCGCGTACCCATCCCCGCAACAGGAAGCAAGAGCGTGCTGATACTTCGCGACATTTTCCCTAGTATACCAAAACTGCTCCTCCCCTATATCTGCGAAAAGAAGAGGAGGGCAGCAGCGGCGATGAGGAGTTCCACCGCCCGCGGCAGAAGCCAGGAGCGGCGCAATTTCTTTTCCGACACTGCCTCCACAAGGAAAAGGAAAAAGAGTGCGAGAAAAAGCGACTGAAAGAGAGGTGTCATCGGCAGAAGCCCTACCACTACCGCGAGCTCGGCGGTGAGCAGACCTGCCACCGCGGGCATAATTCTGCTGATTGCAAAACGGGGCGGCTTCGTTGCTGTCACGATGTTTCTTGTCTCCGCGGCGATACTCCACCCGAGAACACCAAACCCCAACGGCATCCACAGCATGCCCGCCGGATGCAGATAGGTGCTCCACTGGAAAAGCGTGAAAAATGCGGCCACCGCGAGAAGAAGAGTAAGAATTCCATGCGCCGCCTCGTAGGCGAGAATGCGATGCTGATGAATGCCGAGCACCAGCAGGAATACCCCCGCAAGGAAGGCGGCAGTATACCACGCGGGAACTGCCACCAGCGCGAGGAGCGCGAAGATCGCAGTTGCTACCGGAACACGGAACGGGAGCGCAGGAAAGAGCAGAAAAGCTCCCGCAAGCGCAATGCCAAACCAGCGTGAGAGGTACCACGCGGCGCCGAAAAGGAGCGCCTTAAGAACTAAAGACCAGGGAACCCTCTCGGAAACCCACTTTAACACTGCCGCCATCTTGCAATTCCCTGCGGATAATTTTGTCAGCAAGCTGGTTGAGAATCGCTTTTTGGATAAGGCGCTTAAGGGGGCGCGCACCAAAGTGCGGATCAAATCCCTCCCGCGCAAGATAGCGCCGCGCCGACGCGGCGACCTTCACCTTGATATGGTGCTCTGCGAGCCGCCGCTCAATCGCCTTGAGCTGAATATCTACAATCTTTTCTATGTCTTCCATTCGCAGCGGATTAAAGATGATAATCTCATCAATCCTGTTGAGAAATTCAGGGCGGAAGTGTTCCCGCAGCGCCTCCCGTATTTTATCCTTAAAGCTATCATCTACCTTATCTTCCTTTCCCTCCTCGCGCGCAAAACCAAGCCCTGCCATTGCGCGCACATACTTGCTCCCCACATTGGATGTCATAATGATAATTGCATTGCGGAAGTTCACCACTTTCCCTTTGCCGTCCGTAAGTCGTCCTTCGTCAAGGATCTGGAGGAGAAGATTGAATACTTCCGGATGCGCCTTTTCAATTTCATCGAACAGCACCAAGCTGTAGGGCTTGTGCCGCACTGTCTCCGTGAGCTGGCCGCCCTCCTCGTGCCCCACATACCCCGGCGGCGAACCGATGAGGCGGGAAATGGAATGGCGCTCCATGTACTCTGACATATCGACGCGCACCATCGCCTTCTCATCATTGAACATGAATTCCGCGAGTGCACGGGCGAGCTCGGTTTTCCCCACGCCGGTGGGACCGAGAAACATAAAGGAGCCGAGCGGCTTGTTCTCTTCGGCAAGGCCTGCGCGGGCACGGCGGAGAGCGTGCGCAACCGCCCGAATCGCCTCATCTTGCCCTACTACCCTCTTGCTGAGCTCTTCTTCTATCTTTGCCAGCTTTTCACTCTCGCTCTCCAGCATTCTCTTGAGCGGGATTCCCGTCCATCCTGACACCACCGCCGCGACATCTTCTTTATCCACCGCCTCTTTGAGGAATGTCGGAGTATCTCCACTCTTTCCCTGTTTGCTTCCTTTGCCAAAGTGTTCCTCCTCAAACAAGGCAAATTCTTTTTGGGTTTTGGGCAATTCGCCGTAGATAATTTGGGCAACGCGCTCCAGATTGCCCTCGCGCTCCGCACGCTCCGCCTCGCGCTTCAAATCTTCTATCTTCTGCCGCATTTTGTGCCGCGTTTCAAACACAATGCGCTCCGCATGCCACTTCGCTGAGAGCTTGTCGTTCTCTTCTTTGAGCCGTTTGAGTTCCTTGCCGATCTGCCGCAAGCGAGCGGTGTGTTTCTTTTCTTCTTTGCTCAATGCCTGCTTTTCTACCTCGAGGCGCATAATCTCGCGGCGGAGGCGATCAATCTCCGAGGGCAAGCTTTCGCTCTCCAGCCGCCGCGCGGCGGCAGCTTCATCGATCACATCCACCGCTTTGTCGGGAAGGAATCGGTCGGTGATGTAGCGGGCAGACAGTGTCACCGCGGCGACAATTGCCTCATCGCTGATGCGTAAGCCGTGGTGCACCTCATACTTTTCCTTCAGGCCGCGGAGAATGGTGATGCTGTCTTCCACGCTCGGTTCGTCAATCACAATCGGCTGGAGGCGGCGCTCGAGGGCGGCGTCCTTTTCAATATAGCGCTGGTACTCGCGGATGGTCGTCGCGCCGATTGCGTGCAGCTCCCCTCGCGCGAGCGCGGGCTTGAGCAGGTTCGAGGCATCAACTGCACCTTCCGCCGCGCCTGCGCCCACAATCATATGAATTTCGTCGATGAAGAGGATGAGCGATCCGGCAGAATTTTTGATTTCCTTAATAAACGCGCGGAGGCGGTCTTCAAACTCGCCGCGAAACTTCGTCCCCGCGATAAGTGCGCCCAAGTCCAGCATTACGATTTGCTTGTTCTTGAGCGGCTCGGGGACGTCGCCGGCGACAATGCGCTGGGCAAGCCCCTCTACGACTGCCGTCTTTCCCACGCCCGGCTCACCAATGAGCACGGGGTTATTTTTGGTGCGGCGGGAAAGCACCTGAATCACGCGGCGGAGCTCCTGCTCCCTGCCAATCACAGGGTCCAGCTCGCCTTTCTGCGCCTTCTCGGTAAGATTGATCGCATACTTTTCGAGTACCTGGAACTTGGATTCCGGCGCCTCGTCAGTCACACGGGCAGATCCCCGCAGCTGCGCCAAGACACGGAACATTGTCTCTTTCCGCAGGCCGAAGCGATGGAGCGCGCGTGATGCCGGAGAAGGTATTTCGAGAATCGCGAGCAAAAGGTGTTCGCACGAGATAAATTCGTCCTTCTGCTGGGAAGCCGCCTTGCCCGCATAATCCAGCACGCGCATCAGCTCCTGCGAGAGGTAGAGCTGCCCCACCATCGCCGAGGCGATAATTTTGGGAAGTTTTTCCAGTTCTTCCTCTAGTTCAACACGAAGGTGCTCCAAATTTACCCCCGAGCGCACGAGCATCGGCTGCACAAGTGACTGGCTGTCTTCAAGGAGTGCAAGCAAGAGGTGCACCGCGCGGAGCTCGCCATGATTGTATTGCGCAGCAATCTTTTGCGCATTTTGGAGCGCTTCTTGTGCTTTAATCGTGAATCGATGGAAATTTTGCATTGCCAATAGGTACTTCCTCTATACCAGAGCAGGAATGTAGTATACCGCCGTAGCAGGAGAAGGTCAAGGAGCGGACGCTAGTTTTCTTCTTTTCGCTCCTCCAAGGTTACTTCCAACGTAATAGTTTTCTTGCCTCGTTGAATCTTAAGCTGCACAGGCTTGCCAATTTCTTGGGCGGCAATTGCGCTGGCCAAACTGTAGTGTTCATCAATTTTCTTGCCATTCACCTCAAGGATAATGTCTTCTGCCCGAATGCCCGCTTTCGCGGCGGGACTTCCCGGAACTACCGCGGGGCCGTCTGCATCCCCGCGCACAAGTGCCCCATAGGTTACAGGAAGATTCTGACTTTTCGCAAACTCCGGCGTAATAATGCGGTAGCGTACTCCTAGAAACGGAATCACAATGCGTCCATGCTTCTTGACTGAAGCAATGTCTTTCTTGACAAGATTCACAGGAATCGCGAACCCAATATTCTGCGCACCCTCCACAACCGCTGTATTAATGCCAATTACTTCCCCGCGGAGATTCAAGAGCGGCCCTCCCGAGTTTCCTTTATTAATTGCAGCGTCTGTTTGGATAAGTCCCTCAATACGCTCTACGAACGCACCGCCGTCACCTGCCACAATGCTCCGCGAAAGACCGGAAATCACGCCCACCGAAACCGTATTGCGGAACTCCCCCAGCGCATTTCCTATTGCAATTGCCGTCTGTCCCAACTTCACGCTGTCAGAGTCGCCGAGCGTCAGGATAGGAAATCCACTCCCCGAAATTTTGAGAATTGCAATGTCCTGTACGGGATCGCGGGCGAGTACCTTTGCCTTATATTTCTTTCCATCGTTGGTAAACACCGTGTAAGAAGCGTCTTTGTCTAGTACCACATGTTTGTTAGTTACTATCAGGCCATCTTCTGATACAAGAAATCCGCTTCCTCCTCCCACCTCCTGTAGTTTTTCGCCCTTTTTGCAAGGACGCGAGAAGAAAAAGTCGCCCCCAAAGAACGGCCGCAACTCAAGGGGAAGGTCGCTGAAAGGGTCATATGCACACTGCTCAATAATCGGGACAAGCTTGGAAATAGTAATGGAAACAACCGCAGGAGATGCATCTTCTACCGCCTTTACCACCGCATCCTCATATGCCGCTACCGGACGAGAAAGCGCTGGAGTCTTCTTCTGTGCATTAGAAGGATTGTTATCTTTCTCAAGCGGTGCGGGGTATTCAAGCGAGTGGGAAATGCCCTCGCGGAGCCGCCCCCAAAACCCTGCAAGCGTGTCCTGTCTTTCCGATCCTCCCAGCAGCCATGCCCCTATCAGAAGGAGAAGAATGATAAAAAGTATCGCGCGAAATTTCCTCATCGTAAGCGTGGGTAGTTACAAACTGCGGCCTTTCTTCTTGGAGAAAATCATTGTAATACTGCGGACTGCTCTGTCAACTTCGCGGGCAGTAGTGGGCATTCCAAAGCTGATACGCACGCTCCGCAGTACTTGCGCGTGGGAGAGTCCCATCGCCTCAAGTACATGCGATGCTTCCGCCGCCCGTGAGCTGCATGCTGACCCAGAAGAAACTGCGATTCCTTCAAGGTCAAGTCGGAGCACAAGCTCCTCAGCGCGGACTGCGGGAAATGTAATATTGAGGATATGCGGCGATCCTGCAGCATCCCCATTGCGCCGCAGGTGGGGAATCGCCGCGCGGAGGCGCTCCCAGAATCGTTGCTGCAGTTTCCCGAGGTGCCGCCGTGCTTTGTCGCGCCGTGCTGCCGCAAGCTCCAGCGCCCGCACAAACCCTACAATACCTGCCACATTTTCTGTCCCCGACCGCACTCCGAATTCCTGCCCTCCCCCTGTGATAAGCGGCGCAAGCACCGCGCGGGGCCCCAGCGCACGGGCATGAGGAGTAGGCGCGAGGCGGACATAGAGCAAGCCCACCCCTTTCGGCCCGTACAGCTTGTGCGCCGAGAGCGTCATCATATCCACGCCAAGCTCGCGGGGACCGCAGGAAAAACACTGGAATGCCTGCACCGCATCGGTATGGAAGAGAGGGTAGCCGTTCTTCTTTTCCGCGCGCACTGCCGCCACCATTGCAGCAATTTTCTCGATCGGCTGCACAGCCCCCGTCTCGTTGTTCACATACATCACCGATACCAGCACAGTCCGCTCGTCGATATGTTGGCGGAGCGCATCCAGCCGCACTGTCCCGCGCGTGGTAAGCGGAATAAAAGCAACTTCCACTCCCTCGGCACGGAGCGCGAGCGCGGTCTCCCGTACTGACTTGTGTTCACCTGCAGAAATCAACACCTTGGGGCGGGGCACTGCATTGTCCATCAGTGCCTTGCGCACCACACCCCGTAAGGCAAGGTTGTTTGCTTCTGTTGCTGATCCGGTAAAGATTATCTCCCGAAAACCCGCAAGCGGATCGAGGCCCAAAATTTCCGCCGCGCGGGCGCGTGCCGCATCGACCGCCGCGCGCGCCTCCTGACCGTACTGGTGCAGAGAATTGGGATTGCCAAATTTTTCAGAAAGGTACGGCGCCATCGCCCGCGCTACCTCGGGAGCAATCGGCGTGGTTGCCGCATAATCAAGATAAATTCTCTGTTGCTTTGCCATAAGATTTTCTCCTTTGGGCCCTATCTATCCGCCGCGGGGCGCCTCAACGGGACATCAATGAGTTCGCCCGTCCGCTTCTCGGGTACAAGTAGGCGGCCGCGTGTCCGGTAGAGGTCGTAGAGCTCCTTTGTAAGCCACACATCGCGGGCGCAGTACTTTTTCAGTTCCTCGATACGGCCGCTCCGGTATAGCTGAATTGCTTCCGATCCCTTGCCGCTTTTCCCCACGCCCAGATTTGCGAACGCAAGAAGGTTCAGGCTCACCCGCGATCCAATGGCAGATTCAATCTCTACCAAGAGGTCCACCCGCTCTTTTGCCCAAAGATTCAACTCATCCCCGTAGCCCGCGCGGCGGAAGTAGTGCTGCAGCACCGGCACATCAAAACGATTACTGCTGAAACCCACGATGCGATGCGCCCTGCGAAAGATATCAGCGAGCTTCTCATACTCATCCTCCTCGAAGCACATATAACGATCCTCGGCATACGAATAGACGCACACTACCGATATTTGGAGCGCGCCAAAGTTGTTCCACCCCACATCAGGGTCAGTGAAAAAATTTTTTGTCTCAATATCGACTACCAGCGTGTCTCCTTTCATATTGCTCTTACACGTGGCGGTCAGCAACGCAGCTCGCGGCATAGCTTCCCGGCTTCGTGCGAGCAGAAAAATTATTCGCGCGGATCATTGCCACCACTTCCCGAATCATTGCACTCGTCTTTCCATTGCTGCCAATGTCCGCATGAATTTCAAATTCCCAGTCTAGTAGCTCATCTTTTCCAGCATGCTCCAGCTCGCCCAACAGTTGTTTCGCCACTTCTAGGGAAATGAGCACTTCCTGAATAATGCGATCGCGGACGGTATGAAATTTGCCGAGGCGCGTGCGCCGCCAGAAATACCTTCCCCCATTGCCAATCCGATGCACCACCACGGCAGTAACAAACTCAGTCATTGTGCCCCCCTCCACCTCCGAATCAGTGCCAATCGTAATGCGGTAGGAAAACTTTGGCGCCGCGCGCATAAATTCCATAATCGTGCGCACCACCTCTTTTCCCGTCATCGTCGCACCTCCGGCGCTTTGAAATCTTTCCTCCATCGCCACCACTATAGAGTGCCGCACCTTTCTCTGTCAATTTTCCTCCCGACCAAGGATGGCACGGATGAACGCTTTCGTTTCCTCGGGGCCCGCAACACGCACATAGTCAATCCCTGTCCGTACCGCCGCATAGTCATTGCCGCCCGGATAAATTGCATCACCCACAAACAGCATCTGTTCCAAGGGAATACCCGTATGGCGTACGATCTGCCGAATACCGTATGCCTTGTCAATTCCCTTGCGTGTCACATCGATAGAGGTAAGCCCCCCGCTCCGCACCTCAAACTCAGGGAGCTGCGCGCGGAGCACTTCCATCAGCGCATCCCGCACGTCGTGCTTGCTGTTCCATTTTTTCTTCTCGGCAACCGGCGCTTCCTGCCCCAGTGCAGAAAAGGTAATCTGCGTTCCTCTGTCCTCAATTACTTCTCCGTAAATTTTCGCAGGCTGCCGATAAGAGGTCCTGCGAAATGCTTCTGCAAAGGCGCGGCGAATTTTTTGCTTCTCATCCTCGGTAAGGCTTTCTGCATATACCTGCCTCCATTCCCCTTCTTGGAACCGGTAGAACGTGGTCGAACTTGTGGGGAAGAGAAATAATTTCTCCAGCAGGGAGGGAGGGCAACGCAGCGAGGCGAGGAATTGTTTTTGAAACTGGGAAAACCTTCCCCCCGAAATCACCGCTACCTTTTTTTTATGAAGAAGATCCTTGAGCAGGGAAGCCATCTCGGCGTCCATCGCCGACTTGCTCTCCGCGAGTGTGCCGTCAAGATCAAAAACGATAAGCTCTTTTTTTCGCAGAGATTGGTCTGTAGCGCGCCGTTCCATTTTTCTTAGTGTACCGTATTAGAAATTCTCTGCCTACCCCACGACTGGAATAGTTGCTTCCCTGCCTGTTTCGTAGGAAAATAATGCACGATGGCAAAAACATCACGACGGTGGCGGCTGTTCGGAAGGCAGCGACGGCGGAGCGAGAGCGTGCTCCGCGAAGAGACGAAAAGGAGTATTGCCGCGGTAGCGCTCGCCGCGGCTGCTGCGCTACTTGTCTTGGCATGGACAGGGAATGCAGGACCGGCAGGATCCGCAATTGCGAATGGATTCCACACACTGCTCGGCATCGGGTTCCTTTTTCTTCCCCTCGCACTCCTCGCGCTCGCACTAATGCTGTTTCTGGAACGGCACGAGCGTCTTTTTGGCATCGCGTTCTGGGGAATTGTCGCACTTTTCTTGTCGATTCTCGCCGCCATTGAGCTGCTCTCACCGCACAATGGCGGCATTCTCGGCAAAATGCTCGGCAGCTCCCTCCGCGCTCCCTTCGGCACGACAGGGGCGCTGCTCATTCTCGCCGCCATTTCCCTTATTTCCCTTCTTGCTGCGCTCAACACGCCGCTGAAGCTCGCGCCGCTCCTCAGAATTATCGGAAAAAGCATCACACATCTCGTCGCGCCATCACATAGGAGCCGCACCGCCGCAACAGAAAACAGCGAAGAGAAAGAAGGCGAAGAGAGAGAGGAAGAAAACGAAAACGAAGAGGAAGAGGAAGAAAGCGAAGAAGAAGAAAGTGAGGAAGAGGAGGAAGAAGAAGATGAAGAAGATGAAGACAACGACGAAGCGGAGAAGCCAGTATCACCTACCTCCAAATCCCGGCGCGGCGGAAGCGCAAAAAGCGGGAAAGGGACTCTGCTCTCCTCGCTCTTTTCAAAAAAGAACCTCGACAACTATACTTTCCCCCCGCTTTCCCTCCTTTCCTCGAACAACGAGCGGCCCACTACCGGCGACCTGCGCGCGAATGCAAATGTCATCAAGCGTACCTTGGAGAGCTTTGGTATCCAAGTGGAGATGGGAGAAATCAATGTAGGGCCCAAAGTCACCCGCTACACCCTCAAGCCTGCGGAAGGAATTAAGCTCTCCCGCATTGAAGCGCTCCATAAAGATCTCGCGCTTGCGCTTGCGGCGCACCCTATCCGTATTGAAGCACCAATTCCCGGCAAGTCACTCGTGGGCATTGAGGTACCCAACCGATCTGCAGCGCTCGTGCGCCTCGGCAGCCTGCTCGGCTATCCCGAATTCCAAAAGGCAGGACCGCTGAGCTTTGCGCTGGGAAGGGATGTGGCGGGCAATCCGCTGTTTCCCGATATCAGCACAATGCCTCATCTTCTCATTGCAGGATCCACTGGTAGCGGAAAATCGGTAGTTATCCATTCTATTCTCACCGCCCTCCTCTACCGCCATACACCTCAGACCCTCCGACTTATTCTTGTTGACCCCAAGCGCGTAGAACTTTCGCTCTACAGCGGTATTCCTTATCTTGCCGCCCCTGTCGTGACAGAAAGCAAAAAAGCACTCAATGTGTTCCGCTGGGCAATTCAAGAAATGGAGCGGCGTTATGATGTCCTCCTCGAATCGGGAAGCCAGAACATTACTTCTTACCTTGCCAAAAAGAAGGGAACGCTTCCTTACGTAGTTATCGTAGTTGACGAACTTGCTGACTTAATGACCTCTCATGGAAAAGAGGTGGAGGGAGGCATTGTGCGCCTCGCGCAAATGGCACGGGCGACCGGTATCCACCTTATCCTCTCTACCCAGCGCCCCTCAGTGGAAATTCTCACCGGGCTTATCAAGGCGAACATTCCCGCGCGCATCGCCCTCCAAGTTGCCAGCCAAATCGACTCCCGCACCATTCTCGACATGAGCGGGGCGGAAAAGCTCCTCGGGGGCGGCGACCTCCTCTACCTCTCGCCCAAAACCTCAAAACCAGTCCGCGTGCAAGGCAGTTTCATTTCAGAGAAAGAAGTGCGCAGGGTTGTCTCCTTTATTAAAGAGCACAACGCGGATTACTTTGGCAACGAGGAAAGCGAAGAAGAAGATGCAGCGCAGGAGGGGCAGGAAACGCTCTCCGGTGCCACGCGGGAAATTTCTTTCGACGCACTTGGGCGTGAGGAGGGCGAAGAGGAAGATGATCTCTATAGCGAAGCAGTGCGGGTCGTCGCGCAAGCAAAGAAAGCGTCCGCTTCACTGCTGCAGCGGCGCCTGCGGATAGGCTATGCCCGTGCCGCGCGCCTTCTCGATATTATGGAAGAGCATCATATTATTGGCCCTGGCGATGGCGCGAAGCCGCGCGAGGTTTTCCTTGAAAATATCCCTGACCACCTTTTAGAATAAGAAAGTTCTTATGGAGCATATGGATTCTCGCCGCCCCCACGCCCCCGAGCCCCAAAGCTTGGATTTCGAAATCTTCTTCAGTGAGAAGCTGAAAGCGCGGGGAATTTCCCTCAAGAAGCTTTCTGAAGAAAGCGACATTGCGCTCCACCATTTGGAAAACCTCCTGCGCGGCAATTTTGAAAAACTTCCTCCCGCCCCCTATGTGCGCGGCTATCTCATCACGCTTGGCAGGATTCTCGACTTCGACGGCGAAGAATGGTGGCAATCGCTCAGAGCGCAAAATCTTCTTGAGGACTCAGGTCCTCACGATATGCTCCCTCGCAATCGATTCGCTCAAAAACCCGTCCGCAAGGCGCTGTGGGGAGCTGGAATTGTAATCCTCGCGCTCGCACTCTACCTCGCAGTGCGCCTCCCGAGCATCGTGGGCATCCCCGAGCTTCAAATTTCATTTCCCCAAGAAGAACAAGTTGTAACCTCGCACCAAGAAATTCTCTTCGAAGGACGGGTGGCACCGGGAGCGCGGCTTTTCCTCAATGGTGAAGAAATCCCCGCCGCTCCCGATGGAACATGGAGCGTAGAAGTGCCGCTCTCCCCCGGCCTCAATGTCGTCGAGTTCTCCGCAAAAAAGCTGCTCGGCCAAAAGCGCGTAGTGCGGCGGCGTGTAATATTCCAGCCTGAAGCATCTACCCAAGATATACCGCCAATTCAAGTAATCCCCCGCAGCGAAACCCATCCTTCTCAATAAGCGACATCCCAGAGAAAGTATGGTATGATGCCATCAAGCAAGAATGGCAGCAGCAAAGAAGAAAACAAAAAAAGGCACATCATCTGAGGAAGCGAGCGATATCGCTCAGCTTGTTGCTTCCCTGCGCGAGAAGTACGGCGAAGGGTCAGTAATGCGATTGGGTGAAACCCGCAAGGTAGATGTTGCTGTCATCCCCACTGGCTCTTTCTCGCTCGACCTCGCACTCGGGGTGGGAGGCATCCCCCGGGGACGCATCGTAGAGATTTTCGGGCCTGAGGGAAGCGGCAAAACCACGCTCGCACTCAATGTGATTGCTCAAGCGCAAAAGAAGGGCGGCAGGGCAGCATTCATCGACGCCGAGCACGCACTCGACCCTGAATATGCCCGCCGCCTCGGCGTGAAAGTTGATGATCTCATCATCTCTCAGCCAGACAATGGCGAGGAGGCGCTCAATATTTTGGAAAGTCTCGTGCGCTCTAAGCTCTTCTCGGTAGTTGTGGTAGACTCTGTTGCCGCACTTACGCCGCGCGCGGAAATTGAAGGAGAAATGGGTGCACAGTTCATTGGCCTGCAGGCCCGGATGATGTCCCAGGCACTCCGCAAACTCACCGCAATCGCCTCGAAAACCCAAACTGCTATCCTCTTTATCAACCAAATCCGCATGCAAGTTGGTGTGTTTTTTGGCAATCCCGAAACTACGCCCGGCGGCAAGGCGCTGAAGTTCTATTCGTCAGTGCGCATTGATGTCCGCCGTACCGCCCAGGTGAAGAAAGGAGAAGAAGTAGTGGGCACCCGTGTGAAGGCAAAAGTGGTGAAAAATAAAGTCGCTCCTCCTTTCAAGTTTGCCGAGTTCGACATTATGTACGGGAAAGGCATTTCCTATGAAGCAGATGTGCTCAACGCCGCTATCAAGTGCGGCGTAGTGACCCGTTCCGGATCCAGCTATTTCTTTGAAGGGGAGCGAATTGGCACCGGCTTTGATAACGTGCGCCTCAAGCTGCGCGACGACAAAGCACTTCTCAAAAAACTTCAAAAGCGCACCGAGCAAGTAATTAAAAATCCCGAAAAAGCTGAGAATTAACTGCTTCCCCGTAAGGCAGGAAGAACAAACGCAATGAAAATTGCCCCTGCAGCGGCTGCGAGTGCAATCAGCCCGAGCACCACCAGCAAGCGCGCGTGCTTTTTGAGCCATGACTGCTCGCGCGTGTCTTCTTCTGCCACAAACGGTGCCTGAAAATCCGCAGCTTGCTGCGGTACCGGAACACTACCCTGCTCGATTTCCGAAGCACGCGTCGCAATTGAAGCAAGGTCGCCTCGCATTGTCCGCACCTTCAATTCCGGCGAGGAAGGAATTATTCCTGAAGTATTTTGGGAGGGATTCTCCGCCATTATCTCACTGAGTGTGTCGCGACTTTTTGCCATGCTCCGCATCGAGTCGCTTTAGCGAAAGCCCTATGCGACCGGTGGCAGGATCTACCTTAATTACTTTTGCCTTCACAACATCGCCTTCCTTCACTACATCAGAGACCTCCTTCACATAACCATTCTTCAGCTCAGAGACATGCACCATCCCATCCTGCCCGCCGCCTAAATCTACAATAGCACCAAAATCGAGAATTTTGGAGACTCTGCCTTCTACTATATCTCCTTCGTGGAATTCTTTGGTCATCATTTCAATTTCCTTTGCCGCGGCATGTGCTTTTTCCATGTCATCGGCTGCAATATAGACGCTCCCATCTTCCTCGAGGTCAATACTCTGTACGCCTGTCTTTGCAATGAGGCTGTTAATTGTTTTTCCTCCTGCGCCGATCACAAGTCCGATTTTGTCAGGGTCAATGTGGAGGCGGACAATTTTGGGTACGAGCGGCGAGAGTTGGGGGCGAGGTGCCGCAATTACTGTCCGCATAAACGAGAGAATCTCATTGCGGGCCTTTTTTGCCTGCACGAGTGCTTCTCGTAAAATTTTGTGCGGCACGCCCTCTACTTTCACGTCCATCTGAATCGCTGTTATGCCACGCTCTGTGCCTGCAACTTTAAAATCCATATCGCCATGGTGATCCTCAGGGCCCTGAATATCGGTAAGGATTTTGTAATTCCCCTTCTCGTCTTTCATCAACCCCATAGCAATTCCCGCCACCGGTCGTGCAATAGGAACGCCTGCGTCCATCAAGGAAAGTGTGCCTGCGCATACTGTTGCCATCGAAGAAGAGCCATTGGAGGAAAGAATTTCCGACACCACCCGAATCGTGTAGGGAAACTTTTCCTGCGGCGGCAGTACATATTTCACCGCTTTCTCGGCGAGTGCTCCGTGACCAATTTCCCGCCGTCCCGGGCTGCGGAATGCCCCGATTTCCCCTACCGAGTATGCAGGAAAATTATAGTGAAGCATAAATCTTCGCTTGCCGCTCATCTCCATCGTCTCAATAAGCTGCTCCGCCCCGGGAGGCGCCAGTGTGGTCACCGCAAACGCCTGCGTGCTCCCCCGCACAAAAATCGCCGATCCGTGGTTACGGGAGAAAATGCCCACCGCGCCTTCCAGCTGCCGCACCTCATCAAGTTTCCTCCCGTCAGGACGCCTTTCCTCTTCAAGGATACTTTTATGCACAAAGGCATCCACCGCATCCTCAAAGAGGAGATCAGCGTTCTTCAAATTTGTGTCGGGCGGGAGCGCGCCTTCTTTGATGCGCGCCTCCAAGTGCGCTCGTAGCTCCTCTTTCAGAGACGCAAGCCCTCCCTCGCCCGCTATTTGTGAATGAAACACGGCGGCTTCCATTCTTGGAGCAAGGAACTCCTGTACTTCCCGCTCAAGTTCGGGGTGCGAAGGTGGTACCACTTCTAACTTCTGCTTGCCGAGCTCGGCGATAATCTTCCTCTGAAAATCCACGAGTTTGTCAATTTCTTTCTGCGCGCAAGCAAAAAGTGCAAGCACCTGCTCTTCAGAGGCCTCTCTCCCTTCAAATTCCACCATATTGATCTTTCCCTGCACGCCCGCGACAAAGCTATGACAGCTTGCACGCTCGATCTGCGTACGAGTAGGAGCAAGAATTTCTTTTCCATCCACTAAGGCAACGCGCACGCCGCCCACCGGCCCATTCCAAGGCGCTTCAGAAATGCCAAGTGCCACAGAGGCGGCGATAAGGCCGGGAAAGTCCGGATCATGCTCCTCATCGTAGGCAAGGACTGTTGCAACAACTTGCACCTCGCGGCGGAGATGCTTGGGAAACAGAGGTCGAATAGCGCGATCCACTAGCCTCCCGGTCAAAATCGCTTCCTCAGAAGGGCGCCCCTCGCGGCGGATAAATCTGCTCCCAATAATCTTGCCAGCGGCGTAAAACCTTTCCTCGTAGTCCACCCGCAAGGGCACATAATTCACGTCCGCATCTTTCTTGCCCACTACCACCGTCACCAGTACGGCAGTTTCGCCATGGCGCGCAAGCACTGCAGCGCTGGCACGCTCCGCGAGGGAGGATATTTCTAAGCGGAGCGGCGAGCCGCCAACATCAACCGAAAACGTACGTTTTTCGTGAATTGACATAGAAAAAGCTTGCTAAACAATTTTCTTCTTGATGAAGATTCGGGGAATATCCTCGATGTTGTAGAACCGATCCGCCGCCTCGCGGAGCTTGGAGGATGCAGTTTTGTGAATTGCTGCAACCTCAACCAGTCGCCCTGTCCCCCACTTCAAATACTCCACGAGCGGCACAAAATCGCCATCGCCTGTAACCAGCACTACCACATCGAGGAAGGCTGACATCCGAATCGCATCCACCGCAAGCCCCACATCCCAATCTGCCTTTTTCATCCCGTCGGGGTACACCTGTAAATCCTTTGAGCGCAGTTCCAGTCCTGACTTCTCCAGCGCGTCAAAAAACGACCCCTCGCCGGTGGAGGCATCGCTTTTCACCACATACGCTACCGCACGAATCAGCTTGCGCCCTCCCACAAGTGCACGCAGTAGCTCTTTGTAGTTAATCCTACTCTGATAGAGATTCTTCGCGGAGTGATAAAGATTCTGCACATCTACAAAAATACCCACGCGTTGGCTGGAGTAAAAATCCGAGGCTGTGGTCGTTGCCTTATTTCTCACACTCACTTCCTTAGATTCAACTTTGTCACCACCTTCTCGTAGCTTTTAGGGTCGGTGCGCTTGAGGTACTGCAAGAGACGACGGCGATGTCCCACCATTTTGAGGAGACCGCGGCGGGAATGGTTGTCCTTCGGATGCTTCTTGAGGTGCCGCACGAGCTCCTCAATCTGCTTGGTGCGAAAAGCAATCTGCACCTCCGCAGAACCAGTGTCCTTCTCGTGTATCTGAAATTCCTTGACCAGTTTCGATTTCGTGCGCTTGGAAAGCATTGGTGGAATTCTACCCCAATTATGAGAAAAGCGCAAGTGGCACGGCGCCGCACTGCTGCTACCTTGTCTTCCTTCAGGAGAAAAAGTGTCGTACAATATAGGAAATGGCAAAAATCGCCACGTTGCTCGACGACTATCTCAACTACCTCGAGCTGGAGAAAAACCGTTCGCTTGCCACCCGCAAGAATTATGCCCGCTATCTCCGCGAATTCCTTGCCTTTGCGCGCATTACCCTTCCCGAGCATATTACTGAGGAAACAGTCCGCAAGTTCCGCCTCGCGCTCGCGCGAAAAGGGATAAAGAAAATTACTCAGACCTACTACCTCATCGCGCTTCGCAATTTTCTCAAGTACCTCGCAAAACGCGACATTACAACCCTTGCTGCCGAAAAAATAGAACTCCCCCGAATAGCAAAGCGTCAAATTGATATTCTCGACTACGAAGACTTGGAGCGGCTTCTCGATGTCCGCGGCTCCTCGCTCCGCGACCTGCGCGACAAGGCAATTTTGGAAACATTGTTCTCCACAGGACTCCGCCTTTCTGAGCTCTGCGCGCTCAACCGTACGCTCGCGTTCGAAAGAGGAGAAATCTCAGTGCGGGGAAAGGGAGAGAAAATTAGGGTAGTTTTCCTTTCCGATACCGCAAAAGCGGCGATCCAATCCTATCTCGCGCGGCGTGATGACGCGCAAGAAGCGCTCTTCGTAAGCCTCTCCAAAAAAGGCAGAGTGCTCGGCAGAATCACCCCCCGAGCGGTGCAAAGGATGATACAGCGCCGCGCGGCAGAGGCGGGAATCCCGCACCGCGTGCACCCGCATATGATCCGCCACAGCTTTGCCACCGACCTCTTAATGAACGGTGCCGACCTCCGCGCGGTGCAGGAACTCCTCGGCCACGCAAGCGTGACAACTACCCAAATCTATACCCACCTCACCAACAAAGCACTCCAAGAAGTCCACCGCGCCTTCCACCGCCGGCGTAGGAAATTGAAGTGATGACCAAAGAATCCCACAAAGCTGCCTCCTTTTGTGTAGTTCCTGCGCATGCTGAATCATCGCAAACAGCGTCTTCCTTTTAACGCAGGGTCGAGGGGGCAACGATGGACATTGCTCTCCGCAACTTGCGATGACCCTGTCGCACTCAAAACAACACTGCAAAACTTACTTGCTACGCTCGAGGGTTTCTATAACACTCCTGCCCCGAAAGGAGTATGCGAACTTATTTACTCACGAAAAGAACTCGATAAGAAAGTTGCCAAGAATACGCCTGATTGGGTTGCGGCGATTACAAAAGCGCATTGCAACACTATTTACATTTTAAGTCCCTCTGTTATTTCCCAAGAAAGCTGCCATAGGAAATCGTCGTTTCAAAAAATCCTCACCCATGAGCTCGCTCACATTTTTCACCGAACGATAAACTCCCGAGCCCTACGGTGGGTTGATGAGGGAATTGCCCTATTTGTGGCGCGCCAAGAAAAGCCATGTGATTTTACCCGTGCCCAACTTAACCAATTTTTGCAAAAGGCACTTTCGCAGGATATCACAGTGCAATCTTTCGTGCGTCTACGCGGCTACACTATTTCCTTCCACCTTATCCATGTCATCTCAGAAAAATACGGCACCCAAATTCTCCCGCGACTGCTCTTCCTCAAGCCCGGCAGCGCATTCCCTTCATCGCTTCGCAGCCTACTCGGCGTTTCTCCAGCTCGTTTCCGCACCTTCCTGATCAATTCCCTCTCAAAGCAGTGTGCCAAGTGCGTAAAAAGCGATCGCAGTGCCCCCGGGAGGATTTGAACCTCCACCCCTTGCGGGACATGGTCCTAAACCATGCGCGTCTTCCAATTCCGCCACGGGGGCTTCCCGCACACTATACCGCTCCAACATACCGAGAAGCAAGAGGGTGTCAATATTGCCCCTACGCCACGCTTATACTTAAATATAAGGACTTGACTATTTATTAATTTTATGGTAAGCTAGAAGAAGCATCTCACAACTGAAAACGACCCAGACAGAAAGGAGGTAGAATGGTAGGGTTCGTGCAACAAGAGCTTCTCATCATACGGGAAATCTCCATCACCGAGCCGGTAGAGACAGAAGACGGATGGCAGTTTTACGCAACTGTCACCGTGATCGACCGGAGCAGCGAAAAATTGCCCCGTGAGGGGGTTCCCATTCTCCTTTACCTGCTCGAGCAGGGGAAGGAGGAAGAGGAGGCCTTGCTCACCGACGCCGAGGGTCAGGCGACCAAGAAGTTCATCTGCGACAAGCCCGGGAAATATTCGGTGATCGCCCAAATCGCGGGCACTACCAAATCCAAGCGCAAGCCGGTCGTCATCAAGGGAGAAAAGGTGGCGCCGGCGCGCCTGCTCTTCCGGAAAGCCCGGAAGGGAAGGATCTGCACGGTCTTTGTGCAGGTCCTCAACAAGAAGGACAAAGGCGTGCGGGGAGCGCAAGTGGTCGTGGTTGATCCCGAGCTTCCCCGCGGATGGAAGAAACTGAAATTGACCGATAAGGATGGCGTCACGCTCTACCGCAAGAAGGTGAAGCGGGACGCCGCGCTGGAGTTTTTCGTCGCGGGGAGCGAGGTGCGCGGCCACCTCGACATCTACCGCGACTAGGAGGAGAATGATGTCTTGGTTGAAAGGGGGGCTCCTAGAAGGATTTACAGAGGGAGTTACCATCACTCTGCTTAAGCCGATCGTGAACTTTCTCGCAGGCATCTTTGGAATTTTCAGAGGTGCCTTTGGGAGAGGAGCGGAGGAGGTTCTCCAAAATCACGCCGAGCGCGAAAAGCGGATCGGCGAGGTGCGCGTGGAGCTGTGGAGTTTCATCTACGGAGAGCTCCGCGCCAGCAACGAGCGCGCTTACCAAGGGCTAATGCATGCCATCGACAGATACCGCGGCATGCATCGGCTCTACATGCTGGAGGAAGCGCTTTCCGATCTCTACCGCTTCCTCCAAGAAAAGCGAGAGCAAAGCGAGAGGGAGCGGCTGTTTGAATTCCTCGGGGTACTGGAGCTGCGCTCACCCGAGGAGTTCGACAGGCTGATCGCGTGCAGCACCCCTGCGCGCTACCTCGAGCGGGTGCAGTACCTCCTCTCGCTCGTCCCGCGTGATCGAATCGCGCGGGAGGAGCGGCGAGTGCTCCGCCGGATGGTGCGGCTGCGCAACCGCATCCGGCGGTTCAGAACTGACCGGGGCCATGACCTCGGATTCTAAAAGGAGATGAACGAAAATGAGAATTCTCTGGGAAATTCTTGGGGAACTGCTCGCCTCCGGCGGGCAGGAGTTTACGGCGATCGTTGCGCGCCTTGCGCGCATCGATCCGGCAGGAAGGCCTGTAGGCGAGGTATACCTCGCCTCGCTGCGTAGGGTGGCTCTTGTAGTCGTCCTTGTACCGCTGCCCCTCTTGCTTTTCGGCGTGCTTCCGCTGGTGGGAGCTCCGCTTGCGGCAATCGCGGGACTCTTCTGGGTTGCCGCAACACTGCTTCTGGCGTTCATCGCGGCGCCCTTGGGGATGATCGTGGACGCGGCGCTTGTGGCAACAGGGAGGAACAAGGAACGGGGACTCGGCGCGAGGTATGTCAACCTCGTGCTGTGGACCTTGCTCGTCGAGAGTAGCGTCGCGCTCTTTATGAGTGTGATGCCTCTCTGGAGGCGACCCCTTGCGATCCCCGTGCTGTTTCTCGCCGCGGGCGTCCTCGCTATTCTCGGATTTCTCGGGAAGGGCGGCGATGAGTTCCGTAAATGGTCGCGGCGGCTTGCCGTCGTGGTTTTTGCGGGACTCATCATCTCGCTCTTCTTCCCCGAGGCGACCAGCGCACTGGGGAACGTACGGCGAGGCATTGACCACGGCCTTGCCCAGGTGTTCCGCGGCGAGGTGCAGCTGTCCCCATCCAGTCCCCGCACGGCGGCAGTGAATGCACCACTACCAGCACCGAACGCGGTCCGCGTCATCAACATCGGGCCGCAGTACACCAAAGAAAACCCGTTCGTGTTGGAGCTCCATCCTAACCAATGGAGCCCCTGGCTCGATTACGGAGAGCACGACTTTCGGGCAGTCACTCCTGAGGATCAGCCAGTATACCTTCAGGAGCTGGGACATGCCCCGGTGGTGCTCCAGCCGGACGAGTACATCAGCCTCACCACGAACGTGGTGAGGTTGATGGGAGAGGGTACAGTGAAAACCTGGGTCGTTGATCCCTAAAACCTCAAAGCCCCCAACACAACACGTGCCGGGGGCTTTAAATTTCTATCTAGACTTAGAGGCAAGTCCTCGCTATAGGAATTATCAGCAGGCAGTAATGTCCTGCCCGCCCATCAATGTAGACACAATCGTGGGGACTCCCTTTGCGATAAGCGCCACGCCAACCGCAACCGCGGCATAAATCAAGCTCTGGTTCGCTGACTTCACCTTGTCCGCATCACCTGCCGCAGTGAGATACTTCCACGCAGCAAGCAACACGAAGATGACGGCAATGACGATGAAGAAGGTAAACAGCCACGCAAAAATCCTACAGAGAAGCTGGAGCGCACCTGAAATGGTTTTGATGGGAGAGTCAGGAACAGGGTTAGGCCCGCCTGCATTCCCAGCCGCGAGCGCTACTACCGGAACTACTAACGCTGCGATACTTGCCATCCCTTTTACAACCTTACGCATAGTTTTTTGCTGCACACACTTTTTCGACCTTTGATCTCAATTTATACTGATATAAGTTAACTCGCACACGCATCATTCATTCTACCACCCCCAAAAATAGAAAAGACTATTCGTGGAAATGCGAACGCCAACAACGCCACCACTACCGCTACTGCTGTATATGTGAGAGTCTTGGACGCCTTCTTAACTTTCTCGGTATCACCCCCTGATACAAGATACTGATATGCCGCAACTAATGTAAACACTACAGCAACCACAAAGAAGAGCACCGCCATTGTATCCGCAAAGTTACAAAGCATAGTTTCTATACCTTTCCAGTCCCGCACTTTAAGCTGCGGCGCATCATTGCGCACTGCTAGTAGGCCATAAGCAAGAGGCGCTCGCCAAAGCCCTGCTACAGTAATTGTAACTGGAACAATTACTTTTATTACACCTTCTCGAAAGATTCCTATAAATTTTTCTTTGCTTAGTCTCATGCACTCGCCCTCATTTTAAATAAACGACCTTTCGATGTCCACATGCACGTTCTTTATTGTACCATATTAAGTAAAAATACTCATAATGATAAGCCGTGCCGACTGGGCAATGAGCACCACGAGGAAGCCAATCGCCGCATAGAGGATTGTGCGCTTGCCTGCTTTGAGTTTCTCTGGGTTGCCCGCGGAAAACATAATCTGGTAGCCGCCCACAAGCACCATTACCGTAAGGATAGGCACGGCGAGATAGCTTAGGGCAATCGCGATCTTCTCTGCCACACAGCCAAAATCCTCACAGCCGATAGGGCTTGGCAGGTTAAAGGACCCATACCCATACCCGCCTGCTTGCACAATACTCACTATGCCCAGCGAATACACATAGCTCCTGAACACCGATAGGCACCACCTCAACTGAAAAAGATTCTTCCTCATACTCTACATTGTATTGACGACCAGTTGCCGTTGCTTCCCCTCCATCCAAATGTTATCCCAATAAGGAAGAAAATGGTACCCACGATGAGATAGGAAAACAGCCCGATCAGCATTCCAATTACCGCACCGGTGAGCACCTTCTTGCCCTGCGCCATCCGCTCCGGAGCGCCCGCCGAAATCATCAGCATAATGCCTCCTACCCCTATCATAAACGGTCCGACGATAAAGATAGCAAGCGTGAGCAGAAAATAAATCACGTGCTGGGCAAGGTGAATAAGATCGCACCAGCTGGTGCAAGCCGGCCTTCCACCAGTTCCCAACGCACTGCACGGCACGATTGGGTTACTCTTGGAAGGCCAGTACGGAAGCCCAATGCTGTGGGCACTCGCGGGGCGGGCAACCAGAATTCCTGTGGCGAGGGCGACAAAGGTCGGAAATACCTTTTTTTTCCAGCTATGCATTATCTTCATTGTAGTACTTCCTCGTTCAATTTCTCCTCAGCCTCCTGCAGCGCCCCCTGCACATCCGTTTTCCCCGCAAGCACACGCTGCATTGCTGTAGAAAATATCTCTTGCACGAGCTCTTCATCCGGCTGGTGCCACGATTTCGCCGTCAGTGCCTCCTGTACGAACGCGTAGTAGCTAGGATCATTCAGCAAAGGCTCATAGAGCGATTTGAGTGCGGGGGGCAAGTTGGTAGCGGTAATTCTTGCTTGTGCAGCGTCCTCGTCTGTTGCCGCGTGCACTACAAAGTCCCATGCCACCTCCGGCTCCCTCGTTTGCGATGAGACTACAAGTCCCCAATAGGAAGGATAGTTGACGTCCACTTCCCTCCCTTCCGGCTGCGGCACAGGGGCAATTGCAAAATTGAGGAACGGGGCGCGGGCGAGAATGTCGTTTACCTGCGACTTATAGGCAAAAATCATCGCCACTTTTCCGTCCACAAACCGCTGGAGGAAGTCGCCCTGCAGATCATTCCAGGTGTAGTAGGGGGATCCCGCGTTGCCAAACTGAAGATAGAAGTTCAACGCCTCTTCCCCAGCCCTGCCTCCAGCAAAAACCGCGTGTCCTGTCTTTTCGTCCACAAATTTTGTGCCATTTTGCAGCATCAAGAGGTTTAAAATATCCACCGCGTTTGCGATGCTTTTCTTTGAGCCCCCTATCGCGGCGGCGGCGCGGGTAATTTGCCCGTACTGATTAAGTTTACGAAGATGCTGCACGACCTGCTGGAATTCCTCCCAAGTAGCAGGAGGACGGAGGACGGCTTCTTGGTTGAAAATATCTTTGTTGTAGACAAGGGCAAGTGTGTCAAGGTAGAGCGGGAGCCCGTAAATATTTGGAGTGCCATCTTCTGACTCATATACAAAATCGTGCGTTACTACATCGGGAAAAAGCTGCTGCACTTCTACCGGCGTAATCTTCCCGCCGGGAGCAGACACAATCCTCTCCAGCTCTTGAGGAAGCGCGCGGCTATCCACCATGTAGATATCCGGCCCCTTGCCTGCCGCAAGCGCATCCAAAAGCTTCTTCTTATACTTCGAAGGTTCGATTTGGGTGTAGATAATTTTGGCGCCATCAAAACTATCGATTGCGTCCTTAAGCATCGCTTCAGGAAAGGGGCCCCATGCTGTTAACTCGATAACATCCCCTCCCGGCACGCCGCTGCTATTACGCTTACCGCCCATGTTAATGTAGAGGAAAAAGCCAATGCCTCCCACTAGAATAGCCCCGATGAGCACAATGGCGAGCTGTTTTTGTGTTAAGCCAAACGGCATACTCTTCCTATCTTACCACGATCCCCGCGATAGAATCTCCTTTCTTGAGGTGCATAATACGCACCCCTTGCGCGGCGCGACTTGTAGTGCGCACGCTCGCGAGTGCCGTCTTGATAATTTGGCCCTTCGCGGAAAGGGCGAGGATTTCCTCCTCTTGCGTGACTATTCTCCCTGCCACAATTTCTCCTGTTTTCTCGGTAATGTTGGCAGTCTTAATCCCTAACCCGCCCCGTTGCTGCAGCTTGTACTGCGCAAGAGGAGTTTGTTTTGCAAATCCATTCTCCATAACCGTAAGCACTTTCGCACTGTCCTTCTCTCGAATTATATCAAAGCCGATAACTTTATCCCCCTGTTTAAGGCGAATTGCACGTACTCCTGCACTGTTCCGTCCCGTTGCCCGCACCTGGCTCTCGCGGAACCGAATTGCCTGCCCTTTCCGCGTAATGAGGAGAATTTCATCGTTGCCGCGGGAAGTACCCACCCAGCGCAGCGCATCGCCTTTCTTCAAGTCAATAGCCATAATGCCAGTGCGGCGAATGTTGCGAAACTGGTTGAGAGAAGTTTTCTTGATCATCCCTGATTCCGTTGCCATCACAAGATATTTCGCCTCATCCTCCTTGCCTACATTTACAATCGCGCTGATACGGTCGGAGGGTGCAATTTCAAGAAAGTGGTGTACTGCTTTTCCTTTCGCGGTGCGGCTTCCTTGCGGTATTTCATAGCCTCTTGCTTGAAACACTTTGCCGCGATCGGTAAAGAACAGAATGCGGTCGTGCGTGTGCGCGCAGAGAAAATGGCTGATAAAGTCCTCGTCACCCACATCAGAGCCAATTAACCCTTTGCCTCCGCGTCGTTGACTGCGAAACGCCCCCGGCGCAATACGCTTGATATAGCCACCAGCAGAGAGCGTAATCACCACCTCCTCTTCCTGCACATAATCCTCCTCAGTCAATGTCGCGACAGGGCGCGCCACCACCTTGGTGCGCCGCGGATCGCCGTACTGCTCCTTCAGCTCCCGAAGCTCTCCTTTGATCACGGCAAGCATACGCGCGGGGCTTTTCAGGATTAATGTCAGTTCCTTGATAAGCTTTTTCTTCTCTTTTAGCTCATCTTCTATCTTTTTCCGCTCAAGAGCGGCGAGCGTCTGGAGACGCATTTCAAGAATCGCTGTTGCCTGCGCTTCAGTCAGGGAAAATTGACGCACCAACTTGGAGCGCGCGTCCTCTTTGTCTTTCGCTTTCTTAATGGTTGCAATGACTCTGTCAATAGCGTGGAGTGCTTTCGCAAGCCCCTCAAGGATGTGTGCCCGCTCCTTCGCGCGGTTAAGATCAAACTGTGTGCGGCGGCGGACTACTTCCTTGCGATGATCAAGATAGATTTGGAGCGCTTCCTTAATGGAGAGCAGCTGCGGCTGGAGCCCGTCAGTGAGTGCAACAAGATTCATATGAAAATCCCGCTGAAGATCAGTGTGGCGGTAGAGATAGTTCAACACCTTCTGCGGCGCTACCTCTCCCTTCAGCTCGATGACTACCCGTAAGCCTTCCTTGTCTGATTCATCGCGCAAGTCACGGATGCCTTCGATCTTTTTCTCCTGCACCAGCGCGGCAATGCGGGCGATGAGCTCTGCCTTGTTGACTTGATAGGGAAGCTCGGTAACCACGATCGCCCAGCTTGAGCTGCCGCTCTTCTTTTTGCGCTCTTCCATCTCCACGCGGGCGCGCATCGTAATCGTCCCGCGTCCCTCAGCGTATGCGCGTACAATTTCCTCGCGATTGAAAATCAGACCTCCCGTGGGAAAGTCAGGTCCCTGGATAATGCGCATCAATTCCTGATGTGTCGCCTTGGGATGGTCAGCAAGGTATAAAATTGCATCCACCAGTTCAGCCAAGTTGTGCGGCGGAATGTTGGTCGCCATCCCCACCGCGATGCCCAGCGTTCCGTTTAAGAGGAGGTGCGGCAATTTGGCGGGAAGCACCACCGGCTCCTTTCGAGTTCCGTCATAGTTGGGGCGCCAATCTACTGTATCCTTCTCAATATCACGCAGGAGCTCCTCGGCAATTTTTGCGAGGCGCACCTCTGTGTAGCGCATTGCTGCGGCCGAATCGCCATCCACCGATCCAAAATTTCCCTGCCCCTCAATGATGGGGTAGCGCATGGAAAATTCCTGCGCCATCCGCACAAGCGCGTCATAGACCGCAGCATCGCCGTGAGGGTGGTATTTTCCTAATGTCTCTCCCACCACGTTGGCAGATTTCCGAAACTTCGTGCTATGGGTAAGCCCGCTCTCCCACATCGCCCAAAGAATTCGCCGATGCACCGGTTTGAGGCCGTCCCGCGCGTCCGGGAGCGCGCGCGACACAATCACCGACATCGCGTAATCGAGGTAGGATTCCTTGAGTTCATTCGTGATGGGACGCTTCTCAATTTGTGCCATAGTTATTTTGCCAGCGGCGTAAGTACGATGAGCCGTTCCCCTTCTGTAAGATCTTTCCTTTTTACCGTTACCTTCTCCAGCCGTTCCGCCCGCGAATTAAATTTTTCCATAATGCGGGATGCCTCGCGCGGCTCCGCGCCGACAATCGCGAGCGGGGGTTCGAGCGCTTTCAGCGCCTTCTCGGCAACTGAAAAGGAAGCATCCTTCCCGGACGGGAGCGTGCACACAAGAATATCAATACTGCCAAGTTTTTCCATCACCTCGCCGAGATGCGTCTCCCGCAATGCGCCAAAAATCCCCATTGTGATATCCTCGCGGCGCACGGCGTAAACTGTCGACGCGCCATCTTGGAGTGACACTCCTTCGATTTCCCATCCTTCAAGCTCGTATTCGCCGGGAAACCGCACTTCGTCACGAGCAACAGGCAAAAATGATCCGGGGGCAATTTTTGTTATAAGCCGCACCCCGCCTTTTGCCCTCGCACGAGCGGGGGGATCGATCAATAGTGTTGCCTCGCCGCTCGCAATACGAAAATAGCCATCGCCAAAATACTGCACCACCATGCCGCCTCATTGTACGCTATTTCCCGCTCTGCTGCAATTCTCGCATGCTTGCATTTTTCTCCCCGCTCTCCTATAATCCCTCTCGTCTCCTGTGCACAATGACTGAAAGCACAGGACGGAATCTATGATGATGGCATCGCTTACCGCAAAAAAGCCACAAAACCCGTTCTATCAGTGGTTTAAAAAATCGCTCAAAAAGTACAAGCCCATTCAAGAAAACGACATTGTGGAAGCCGTGCTCTTAAAAAAGGAGCCACGGCGCGTGTTCTTTGCCATCGGCAATCTTGGCACTGGCATCGTCTATGGTATCGAGATGCAGAACGCGAAAGACCTCCTGAAATCCCTCAAGCCCGGTGACACCGTACACGCAAAAGTGGTTTGCATCGAAAATGACGAAGGATATGTGGAACTTTCCCTCTCAGAGGCAGACAAGCAGCGCTTGTGGCAACAAGCAAAAGAACTCCAAGAAAGCGGCGAGATAGTGAAAGCAAAAATCATCGGCAGCTCATCGGGAGGGCTTATCGCGAATGTGCTCGACTTGAAGGCATTTCTCCCTGTTTCTCGCCTTTCCAGCGAACACTACCCTGTCGTCGAGCAGGGAGATCGCCAAAAAATTGCAGAAGCGCTTAAGGAGTTCGTGGGTCAAGAACTGAACGTCAAAATTATCGATGTCAACCCCCGCAGCAAAAAGCTGATTATTTCCGAACGCGAAACCCTGATGCCAAACCTCAAAGAGCTCCTCGAGCACTACGAAGTGGGGCAAGATGTTGATGTGATGGTGTCGGGAATTGCCGATTTCGGCGTGTTTGTGAAATTCGTTGACAACCCTTCCATCGAGGGCCTCGTGCACGTATCAGAAGTAGACCATCGACTCATTACCAATCCCAAGGAGAGCGTAAAGCTCAACGAGGTGCGGAAAGCAAAAATTATTGATATCCGGAACGGGAAAGTCTTTCTCTCCTTCAAAGCGCTGATGGAAGATCCATGGGAGAAAGCGGCAGAGTACTTCAAGGATGGCGATGAAGTAGAAGGGGTCGTTTATAAATTTAACCCCTTCGGAGCAGTTATCGATCTTCCCCATGATCTTCAAGGCATTATCCATGTTTCAGAATTCGGCAGTGTGGACGAGATGAAGCAACGCCTTTCTCTTGGCACAACCTATCGGTTTGTAGTAAAAGCACTGAAGCCGGAAGAGCGACGTCTCCTGCTCAGCCTCGCAACAAAGCAGTAAAAAATATTGCGCAGAAATAAAAAATCGAGTACGCTATACCCGGTAGTTCCTGCCGCGGTAGCTCAGTGGTAGAGCGAAGGCCTGAAGAGCCTTGCGTCGGGGGTTCAATTCCCTCCCGCGGCACCATACCCCCTTCCTTATTCCACATCATCATGCCCCATAATCCGTGGCATCTATCTCTTCGCATTCCTTAGTCTCCTACTTATATCACATATCACGGGGAGCGTTCACTTCATTCACTCTCTTCTCAAACTAGAGGCAATCCAGGTGTTGCCGTGTTGCCACTTTTCTTCAGGAAAACCTCAAGTTCAGGAGGCTACATAAACTGCTAGTTTCCAAGTTGAAGCTAGTGCCATATTCAAATCTCCAAGCTAAGGTGTTCAGCTGTACGTTGCATCTAAAATACCAACGCAATGTGCTAAAATAGCAAGAAATCAGCTACCCGGAAAAGATCTTTTTTCTATACATGAAAATACCCCTTGCAACAATTTTACTTCCTGTCACCGTGGTCGCCCTCTTCGCTTTAACACTCGCTCCCTCTTATACATTCGCAGATGGGATAGTCATCAGGTACCCCTCTAAAATCGTTTCTCCCTACCTCAACGAACCAAAAAGATGGGGCGACTGGACTTATGCCGATGAATATAGTCAGCAGGCTCTCATCGGTTATGAGAATGGGATAGAAAAAATGCTTCTTAGTATCAACTTACAGGCATCAAGAGAAGATGCGGTGTGGATCTTTCCTGTTCCCGCGCCGCCAACGAAAG
Organism: uncultured Candidatus Saccharibacteria bacterium; assembly: GCA_964403045.1. Taxonomy (GTDB): domain Bacteria; phylum Patescibacteriota; class Minisyncoccia; order UBA6257; family 2-01-FULL-56-20; genus CAYOEP01. The sequence continues at coordinate 49,830 of CAYOEP010000001.1, read as the reverse complement.
TCACTGTTGATCTTAAGAGCAATTTTCCACAACTGCGAGGGGAAGAGATTACAGGAAAGGCAAAGTTCGCACTTTTTTCCATCAAAAGATTTTTGGCAGCAACTCAGCTCTACCCCATTTTTCTCGCCGGAGGATGGGGAAACTTTTGGGGACTTCATTACAGTGGTCCTTTATACTACCCAGATGCTCCTGCTTCATTATCTTCAATTGCAATACCTTCAATTACAACAGATGTCGTCGCCTACAAGCACATTGAAAAAAGTGGGCTTGCAGCTGAGGTCATTACTGCAAAAACTGCAAGGGGGGTCTACCAATACCTTCGTGAAAAGGGTCTTCATATCGAGGAGAATACCATCCCTGCTCTTAGTCATTACATCGGCAAGGATTTTACCTTTGTCGTATCTTGGATTGCGGCATCTGATACTGCGCCGAGCACCACACGTTCACGGAGTGTTCTTGTTGCTTTCCCCACCACAAAAATTTACTACCCTCTCTTACCTACCAGCGCATACGGAAACAAAGAAATCCCTGCCACCATCCGTGTCATCGGCTACCGAACTCCAGAAACCTTCAACGAGATTCGACGCTACACCAAGGTCAATTATTTTATTGATCAGACAGCTTCCATAGGAAAACATCTTGCTCCTACTACTCCTTCAGAAGTTCCCTACACAAAAATTGAAATCTATGCTCCCTCAAGAGCTTTTACTCAAGATTTATGGATCGATCCTCGCGCACCTTTCAGAGTGCACTATTCCTCGTTTCTCTTCCAGCACCCCATACTATCTGGCTCCATCCTGTTTTTTCTCTCTTCCGTCCTCGCCAGTTTGATAGGAGGATGGATCGTATTCCGAGAGCTGCGCAACAAAAAAGGCGCCCGCACGCTTGCGCTCGTAGGGCTGGCGAATTGTGTAAGTATTATAGGCACAGTTATAGCTACTACCCTCCTCATCAAGCCAAAAGAGCAAAACCCGCGCGCTGCCTCAATCACCAACGCACTTAGGGAAAAGGGATATATTTGGAGGCGGCGCCTCGCTGCTTCTCTTTATCTCATTACAGTTCCAGTGCTCGCGCTTGAAATTCTAAGTAAACTTCTCTCGTGGGAACTGGTGGAAAACGTAACACGTGAGGCAAGACTTATCATACACTCCCCAAGTAATAGTCATGTGGAGCTAGTTTTGTACATTGGTTTGTATATTCTTCTGTATTTCGTCATCCCTCTCGCTTTTATTCTCGCGTTCTTCTTCAAAAAAATCAGGAAGGGGGATGAGGAACTCTTTAATCAGCTGAAGACGGCGCGCTATTCTGTCTGGTGGATTAGCCCAAGACGCAGAGTGGCGAAGAAATTGGCTTTCCTTTTCCTTTTTTCTACTATCTTTCTTGCAATACCTTGGCTTACTGTAAAGCTTGCAGCACTGCCTCTCAATGTATAGCAGAGCGAAGGCCTGAAGAGCCTTGCGTCGGGGGTTCAATTCCCTCCCGCGGCACCATCCATAAAGCAAAAAGCGTGCAAACGCCCCTGCTGCTTCCCAACAGGGGCGTGATAGAAACAAACAACCTACTCAGCCTTTCCGCTCATAAAGATAAAGGTAAGCCACATGCCGATGAGAAAACCGGCATCGTAGTGCCAGCCATTGTTGAAGATATTGTACATGCTCACCTTGTCCGAAAATACTGAAGCGAAAAGCGTGATAGGAGAGATAATCCCGTGCCACAGCCCATCCCAAAATCCTGCGATTCCATCAGTGCCGCTAGGGAGCAAGGTAACAGGATTCCGGGTCGGCATACAGCTCGCCGCAACCAGCGCAAGCGCGCACACGCCAAACAGCGCCAACCTCCTCCTGCGCATTCCGCACCTCCTTTAATAAGAATAAAGTTGTCAACGAACGCCGTAGTTGCCTCCCTATTCAATGCCACAGCATTAGAACTGTCAACCTCAACTTCCTGCACCCCCGGCAGGAATCGAACCCGCATCAACGGCTTAGAAGGCCGCTGCTCTGTCCATTGAGCTACGGGGGCTTCGGCGTTGATTCTAGCGAAAAGATGCGCTAATGTGAAGGCCGCGGGCCGTGGTGTAATGGCAGCACGCATGCTTTGGGAGCATGTAGCCCGAGTTCGAATCTCGGCGGCCCGACCATTCAAGGCATTTTGAAAATTTGGAAGCGATTACTTACCCTCTCCGCTCAGCCGTTTGGTCGGCTTGGCGCCGCCACTGGGCAACTCCCTACCCATCAGGAGGCGGATTACCACTCAAAGAAAGTTCAAGCGGCGTTCAGTAATTGTAGTCCGCTAATGACTCTGCGCTCTCACAGGTGCAGATTGTTGCCAACAAAACCCAAGCGGAGTTTTGCAACTGCAGCATGACAAATTCCCGCTGTCCCTCTTTGCTTTTTACTTCTTCTCAACCCTCTCAAATGCCCGAAGCACCTCCAGTGGCACTGCAAAGATAACAGTATTTGACTGATCGGAGCTCAAGTCGTTGAGGGTGTGCAGTGTGCGCAAGTGGAGCGCCCCAGGGGTACTCCCCAGCATCTTCGCAGCTTCTACCAAATTCGCTGCTGCCTTCACCTCTCCTTCTGATTTCAAAATCACCGCACGGCGTTCTCGCTCTGCCTCTGCCTGCTTTCCCATTACCCTCTTTAGCTCTCGCGGTAATTCCACATGCTTCAAATCCACCGACTGCACTTTCACGCCCCATTGATCAGATACCTTGTCAACAATAGACTGAATCTTCGCAGAGATCTCATCACGCTTCGAAAGAAGATCGTCGAGAGTAACCTCTCCAACTATGTCCCGCATTGTAGTCTGCGCAAGTTGAGAAACCGCGTATTTGTACTTTTCTACCTCGAGAACTGCTTTCTCTGCCGAGGCAATACGGTAGTAAATAACCGCATTCACGTTGACCGACACATTATCCTGCGTCATGCAATCCTGATCCGGCACATCGATAACTTTAATCCGCATATCCACCTTGAGCATCCTCTGGATTGCGGGGAAAATCCACGTGAGCCCCGGCTGCCGCGTGGAAGTGTACTTCCCTAACGTGAGCACCACTCCCCGCTCATATTGGTTGACGATCTTCAACCCAGAAACTATGAACACCAGAGGGATGGCAATAAGATAACCCCACATACAATATTGTGAAGAAAAACAATATCGACCTTTTTCCTCCTATTCCATCTCCTCTATTGTAGCATTCTTGCTGTTGCTTGCATTTCTTTTCCCACAATGATATATAGCTACGAGAGGCGCGCGTAGCTCAGTGATAAGAGCGTCCGGTTTACACCCGGAAGGTCCCTGGTTTGAATCCAGGCGCGCGCACCCTTTTCTATCTCTCACGAGTTTGCGCCGCTGGGCGGGGCGCAGGCGCGTTGAGAAGAACAAAGTTTTCTATCAGTTTTGCTACCAGTATCGGTCCCGTGCCGCCGGGTGTAGGGGTGTAGAACGCAATGTTTGTCGACAAACATTCCGGCGCGAGATCTCCCCGCCCTTGGTCATAGCCAAAATCAATTACCCCAGCCCCTTCCCTGAGCATTTCAGGGCGTACCACTCCTGATTTTCCCACTCCCGTGACTACCAAATCCGCCTCGGCAACGAGGGCGAAGTCGCTGTCTTTATGAAAAAGGAGGGTGTTCCGCGCGCGGCGCATCGCCCATACCGCGATGGGGCGCCCCACCAAAAATCCAAGCCCCACCACCGCAAGCAGCTTTTCCTCAAGCCGCCAATCTACCTCTCTCAGTACCTCCTCTACCACTCCTACGGCAGGAGGGCATACAGAATTTCTCCCGTTATAAAACGCCCCCCTCGCACGCTCACCCAGCACATCCACGTCTTTCTCTCTCGGAATAACGTTCGCCACATAATGGGGATTGATGTGCGGTGGGAGGGGGAGTTGTAGCAAGAACCCCCCACAGGTTGTATGGAGTGCAATCTCGCGTACCTTCCTGCGCAATACGTCTCCAGAAATTTCCTCAGGAAACTGATAGAGGCGAAACTCCACGCCCACCGCCTTCGCCGCCTCTTGTTTTTTCTTCAGGAACGCCTCGGAGGCAGGATTATTTCCTACCAGCGCGGCGCCAAGGAATTTTTTTTGCGGTGGCGGTGTTGCCGCAAGCTTTTCCAGAATGCGCTCCGCGATTTTCTTGCCGTCTATCTTTCGCATCAATCTCTATCCTAGCGAAAATGCGCGGGAATGGGAAATGCGCGGCAGAGCTTGCGTACCTCTTGCGCAATGCCCCGATCGCCCCGCAGCGCACGCGAGATAAGAATAGCGATAGTGCGCATCTCCCGCACGCCCATTCCCCGAGTTGTAAGGGATGCTGTACCCAGCCGAATGCCCGATGGATCTGCAGGAGCACGAGAGTCATAGGGAATTGTGTTCTTGTTCGCGACAATTCCGCAACGCTCAAGGCGCGTCTCTGCTGTCTTGCCCGAAATGCCTCGCGCCGCCACATCGACAAGCAAGAGATGGGTATCAGTTCCCCCTGTCACGATGCGCCATCCTTCTTTCTGCAACGCCGCAGCGAGTGCGGCGGCGTTGCGCACCACACGTCTCCCGTACGCGCGGAAAGAAGCTTGCCCTGCCTCGTGGAGCGCTACCGCAACCGCCGCAATCTGGTTGAGATGCGGGCCTCCTTGCAGCCCCGGAAACACCGCTTTGTTTATCTTGGGCAATAGTTCCTTTTTTGCGAAAATCAGCGCGGCGCGCGGGCCGCGAAGCGTCTTGTGCGTTGTGGTGGTCACCACATCTGCAAACGGGAACGGAGAAGGATGCACTCCCGCCGCCACCAGTCCCGCAATGTGGGACATATCCACCAAAAGCAACGCCCCCACAGAATCGGCAATAGCGCGGAACTTTTGGAAATTTATCCTGCGGGGATAGGCGGTGTAGCCTGTCACAATAAGTTTGGGCTTCTCCTCTGCCGCGAGACGGGCGATTGTCTTGTAGCACAAACGCTCTGTTCCCTTTTTCACGCCATAGTGCACCGGTGTCCAAAATTTCCCTGTTGCACTCACATGATGGCCGTGGGTGAGGTGGCCTCCCATATCAAGGCGCATTCCCATAATTTTTCCGCCACGCGGCACGAGTGCCAGATAAACCGCAAGGTTGGCGGGCGATCCGGAATACGGCTGGACGTTCACACCCCACTCCTCTTCCCGCAGCCCGAAAAGCCGCAGGGCGCGACGCTGGCACAAACGTTCCAGCTCATCCGCGTAGCAGTTGCCGCCGTAGTAACGGGCGCCTGGATATCCCTCCGCGTACTTGTTGGTGAACGGCGAACCCAAGGCGGCAAGTACATCCCGAGAGACAAAATTCTCGGAAGCAATAAGGTTGAGTGTTTCCCGCTGGCGCCTTGCTTCTGCCCGCACCAGCCTTGCTATGTGCGCGTCATGCATGCTGCCCTTTCTACACAAAAGTTGATCCTATTTTCCCGCCTCTATTTCCCAATCGCGGTGCATTTGCGGCACCATCATATGGGGATTCCAAGTGCGTTTCAATTCCTCAAGCTCGCTTGCAACCTGATATTTCCCTCCTTCCTTCACATAATCCCCTTCGCGCTGGGTGATAGGCTCCACCTCGTAGAATACCATCTGGGCAATCCTCCGCCCGACTACAAGCGGAATATAGAAATGCTGTGAATTGTTGGTCACCTCCATCGTCCAGCGATTGAAATACCCCACATCGCCCCATCCCGCATCCTTGCACACTTCCACAAAATTCCTTCCCAACGAAGAGCGGGCGTACATTTTCCCCACACAGCAGTTGCGCCCGCCGATGTACTCCTCGGTATGAGCGAGAATTGTCTCGCCGGGTCCAAGAAGGATAATGCGCGCATTGCGGGGAACATTCTTGAGCTCTTGCTCAATCTTTTTCTCTACCTCCTCGACCGGTTCCGCCTCAAAGGGCCCCTCCCAGACCAGCTTGGTCGAGCGTTCATCGTAAAGATTATGCACTGCCGCCCTGCCGGTGGGATGCTTCTCGCGCCAATACCACGGACCCAGCGTCACATCATAGCTTGCCGTGTTAAGCTTGCGTTCGTCGAAGGGATCAATAATGATGTTCCCTTCCTGCATATGCCGTAAAATTGCGTCGCGGGAGAGCAGCATAGAATAGTTTTATTATACGCGACGCCTGGCGTGCCCGCAATGTTAGGGCTCGTCCTTGCGAATGTGCGCCATTGCGTATCGCAGGCTTGCTCCCGTTTTCTTTCTGGGATTAAAAATCCCTTGCGGATCAAAAATCTTTTTCACCCGCACGAACATATCAAAAACCTTACGGCCGTACATCTGCTGCAGATAGGGTCCTCTAATAAGCCCATCGTTGTGCTCTGCGGAAAGCGACCCGCCATAGTGGAGTACTAATTTGTAAACTTCCTTCGACACTCGGGGGATTTTTTCCCGCTCCGATTTTTGCCTCAAATCCATAAGGGGGATGATGTGGAAATTGCCGTTCCCCACGTGCCCTGCGATGGTGTAGAGCAGCTGATAGCGGTCGAGAATCGCATAAAGCCTGGGGAGAAATTCGGGGAGAAATTCGGGGCGCACGATAATGTCGTCCACAAATGGAGCCGCATGCTTCCCTCGCACCTTGCGGCGGAGGAGATTGAAGCTCTCCCTCCGAATTGCCCAATACTTCTCCGATTCTTTCCTGTTCGCCGCCACCCGCACCGTTGCGGGAAACTTTTCCAGCGACTTCTTCGTGTCCTCAATGCGCTCCATCACCTCATGGTGGCTTTTCCCTTCAAACTCAATGAGGAGCACGAGCTTCGGCATCTTCAAATGGCGGAGGATGATGAGAAATTCCGGGAGGAACTGGAGCGCGAGCGCGAAAAGGTTCTTTGGCTTGAGGAGCTGCATAAATTCCGGCAGAAACTTGAGTGCGAGGCGCAGGGTATGATCGTCGAATGATTCGAACGCGGCGGGCTTGTGCGGCAGCACTGCCGTCACCACCTCGCCCACATTGCGGAAGTCGTTCAGGAATACCACTAGCATTCCACGATAGGGCCTTGTGGGAACGAGCCGAAGTCGCGCTTCCGTCATAATGCCGAGCGTTCCCTGCGCTCCCACAAAAATTTTACTGAGGTCAAAATGCTCCCCGTCCCATACTGACCAAATATTGTAGCCGGTAGAATTTTTGGAAACATTGGGACGGGCGCGTTTTACTTCTTCATAGTGTTCCTCCACAAGCTGGAACATCTCACGATATACTTTCCCCTCAAAATTTTGCTGCCGCATTTTTTTCTCCAACTCCCTGCGGGACAATTTGGCAAACTGGTATTCGTTCCCGTCCGCGAGCACCATATTGACCGACTCTACATAATCCTCAGTCTTGCCGTACACAAGGGAGCGCTCGCCGCCGGAATTGTTGTTCACGATTCCGCCAAGCGCGCAAAGGTTTTTCGAGGCAGGGTAAGAGGGGAAAATAAGATGATGCTTTAAAGTTTCCCGCTCCATCTCGCGGTAGGGAAGGCCCGGCTCAACCACCACATACTTCTTCTCCGCATTCAATTCTTTCAAGTGGTGCAAGTACTTTGTAGTATCCACCACGATAGAATCTGACAAGGGGCCGCCGGTCATATCTGTGCCTGCGGCGCGGGCGGTCAGCGATAACGAAGGCATTCGCCGCTTGTGGGCTGCCACGAAGTGCACCAGCGCCTTAATGTCTGCAGCATCACGAGGGAAGACCACCAGCGAAGGAGTGACCCGAAATAAGCTCGCGTCCCTGCTGTAATGCTGCAAATCTTCTTCTCGCGAGGTAACCTCGCCGCGAACAATGCCGCGAATTTCTTGCGCAATATCCACTCCTTCTAGAATAGCACAAATCCAGCGCTATACCGATTTCCGCGAGGGAACCGCACATACTCCCGGCGGGAGCGCAGCGCTTTTCAGGAGCCCGGAGAGCGAAATCAGCAGAAGGACGATGCTCGCAATGGCAAATTCCTGCCCCCGCAACGGAAACAGGGCAATCAGCCCCGTCGCGCCGAATGAAGCAAGGATTGAAGTAAGAAGAATGGACCCACAAGATGCGCATCCCACTCCCAAAATTCCCGCAATCGTGCCGCCCAGTGCCGCGGTGCTTCCTTTCGCCCGAAGTTTCTTGTTCGCCGCGCGCACATACCACAGCACTGCGATATTGATCCCGAACAGCATCGACATCGTTCCTGACAGCAACAATCCAAACCACCCCAAATTCATTACTCCTCCCCGCAGCAAATCCCACACAAGTCCAAGCCACTCAGAAAATGAAAATGCGGGCGAAGACGCTGTTTCCCCTAGCACGCGAAAGTTTTTCATTAACGCGAGAAAAATAAACAGCGCCGCGGCAAGCCCTCCCGCCGCTACCGCGTAACGGGGTGTTCGCAATATTTTCCGCAATGCGGAAATTCTTTTTCTCATTACTTCGTAAGCTTGAGTGCTGCGTCAATCATCCGGCGTACTGCTTCATAGGGCTGCGCGCCGTTCAACGAAAACTTCTGCCCGTTCGGCGCAATCACCACGCTGTAGGGCGTTCCCCGCGCGCCCGACGCCGTCGCATCGTCCGCGTCCTCCTGTACCCGCTTTGCATATTTCCGTGAACTGCGGCACTTCGAGAACTGATCCATATTGACGCCAACTTCCATAGCAAGCTTATCTAGGTCAGGCTGCTGGCCGGAAGACCGTGCTGCAAAGTACTTGTCCGCATACTGCCAAAAACCGTCATTGCCCTTCTGCTCCGCCACACATTCTGCTGCTTCTGCCGCGGGGCGGGCACCAGGGTGCAGGCTATCAAGTGGGTAGTGGCGATAAACCCATGCAACCTTCCCCTTGTACTCCTGCATAATACGCTGCATCGTGGGATGAAACCGGGCGCAGAAAGGACAATCCATATCAGAGAATTCAACAACTTTTACCGGCGCGCTGACACTGCCTCGTATATGGTCCGCCTTCGTAACCTTCCGCAAGCCGTCTAGCGCTGGAGATGGGGAAGGCTGGGGGGCGCCTCTTTGCCCTGCCGTTTTTCCTGCAGTCCCCGCGACTGCGGCGACATTTCCTGTCAGGGCAGGAGATGAAGAATGTGCCCCTGTGTAGAGCACTGCTCCCGCAATAAGTGCGCCCGCAAGCACAATCGCGGCGGGAAGCGCGTATACGCTTGCTGCGGACGGTGATGAATGTTGTTCCATAGCGCGCCTATTGTAGCACACTCTCTTCTCCTCTGTCCACTCTCCAGAAAAACCGCACGCGAGCACCCCGCTCGCCACTGCCACAAAAGCCGGGCTACGCGCCTACCCTTCCTTGCGAGCGACAATCATTCCCTGAATATTTGCATCCGCAGGGTCCCAAAATTTCCATTCCCCTGCCACCGGGAATGTAGCGATATACGACTCATGAGGAGGGATAGCTATCGGCTGCTCCAGCCCTGGAGGGATCGGGCTTTCGGTGCGCGCTTGGAAGGTAAGGTGCACTACCCTTTTTCCATTATTGAAAAACTGCACCGCATCTCCCTCGCGAAGATACGCTGTAGCCGGAACCACATCCGTGCTACCTATCTCCACTACTACCGTTTGCGGGGGCGAGAGAATCTTAAACTCACCACTCGTCGCGCGGGCGAGCATTTCGCCTGCTTCCGACAAGCCTTCAATATGAATCTTCGGAAACGCACCTACCTGACGCACTTTCCAGTCGTAGAAACCGCTATTTGGTACACCGCGCGCAATCTCTAGAGATTTTCTCTCCGTCTTGCAGTCCGATGAGGCGACTTCGGGACAAAGAACTGTAAACTCCACGGAAATATTGACCGCGCGCACTTTTTCCGAGGGCGCCATCCACCGAATTGTGTGGGCGCTGCCCGCGCGCCACTTTTCTCCTTCACGAGGAGAAAGTATTTTGATTGCCAGTGCTGGTGGCTCTTTCTTGCTGCTCCCCTGGAGGGGAAGCTTGTTGACTCCAGAATGCTCATTCGTGCCCGCGCCCAAGCGAGAAGCAGGTTGGCTACTTGCGCTTTTGCTTTGGAACGCAACATTCCTCGCAACATAGACACCAACCATCCCGAGGGCAACGATCGCCACCACTACTCCTGCTATTACATTGAGAAATCCAGCTCTTTTCTTTCTCATACTCCCCTTCACATTACCATAAACGCATCAATATTCCCATATTCCCCAAAGCGCACCGCCTGGGTGCCCGACCGGACTTGAACCGGCAACCACCAGAGCCACAATCTGGTGCTCTGCCAATTGAGCTACGGGCACCATTCCTCCTCACCTTACCGAATTTTCCTCTTTTTGCAAGCTTGCCGTCGCACCAATGCTTTGACCATCTTCTCTTTCTCGCCTACAATAAATCGGTATGAAGCATATCTTTCGAAAGCGCCCCCGCAACAGCGTGATGCAGAGCCTCCTAGGAGCAATTCTTTTTTTAATTCTCTTCTCCATGCTCCTCTCGCTTTTCGTGGAAGCCGGCAAACCAGAACAAATCTCACTGAATCGCCTCGCCAAAGAAATTAACGCGGGGAAAGTAGAGTCTATTGTGATCAAAGGAGAAACTCTCCTTATTACCCTGAAGGGCGGTGATCAACTCATTTCCAAAAAAGAGCTCGAGACAGGACTTACGGAAACCCTCGTGAATCTCGGTGTACTCCCCGAAACAATACAGGACGTCGAAATTGCAGTAGAAGACCAGACAGGCTTTCGGTTCTGGGCGAGCATCCTCATCCCCACCATTTTCCCGCTCCTTATCATCCTCGGCATCTTTTGGTTTATGTTTCGTCAAGCAAAGACAGGGGTAAACCAAGCATTCACCTTCGGGCGCTCGCGCATTCGCCTCTCCTCGCCCTCAAAAGAAAAAGTGAGCTTTAAGGATGTCGCAGGCCTCAAAGAAGCCAAAGAGGAGCTCCAAGAGATAGTAGAATTTCTGAAAAATCCCAAAAAATTCCTCGAGATGGGAGCAAAGATTCCCCGCGGCGTGCTCCTCGTCGGCCCTCCGGGAACAGGCAAAACGCTCCTCGCCCGGGCAGTCGCGGGAGAAAGCAATGTGCCGTTCTTCCATACCTCTGCTTCAGAGTTTGTGGAAATGTTCGTCGGGGTTGGCGCGGCGCGCATTCGTGATGCCTTTGCAACTGCAAAGCGCGCGGCGCCCGCTATTCTTTTTATCGACGAAATCGACGCTGTGGGGCGACAGCGAGGTGCAGGGCTCGGCGGCGGCAACGACGAGCGTGAGCAAACCCTCAACCAAATACTCGTGGAGCTTGACGGATTTGACCGCGATACCCGAGTCATCGTGCTCGCCGCTACCAACCGCCCCGACGTACTCGATCCTGCACTCCTCCGCCCCGGCCGCTTCGACCGAAGAGTAGTACTCGACCTTCCCGACATCAAAGAGCGCGAGGCAATCCTTGTCATCCATAGCCGCGGCAAAACCCTTGGACCGAGCGTTGATCTCAAGCAAATTGCTATCCGCACGCCTGGATTCTCCGGCGCAGACCTTGCCAATCTTATGAATGAAGCAGCAATTCTTGCCGCGCGGCGGAACAAAAAATATATTTCCCAAGAAGATATTCTGGAGTCCATTGACAAAGTGCTTCTCGGCCCTGAGCGGCGCAGTCGCGTCATCTCGCCAAGAGAAAAAGAAATCACCGCCTACCACGAAGGGGGGCACGCGCTCGTCGCCGCCTCGCTCAAAGATTCTGATCCTGTCAGGAAAGTCACCATCATCAGCCGCGGCATGGCAGGCGGCTACACACTCAAGCTTCCCTCCGAAGAACGGCGTCTGCGCACCCGCGCGCAGTTTCTCAGCGAGCTTGCCGTGATGCTGGGCGGCTATGCCGCAGAGAAAATCACTTTTGGAGATGTGAGTACCGGCGCCTCCAATGACTTGCGAGAGGCATCAGAGCTTGCGCGGAAGCTCGTAACCCGCTATGGCATGAGCGAGACGCTCGGCCCTATTACCTTTGGCAAAACGGACGAACTCCTCTTTCTCGGAAGAGAAATTGCAACTGAGAAAAATTATTCAGAACATACTGCAGCAATTATCGACAAGGAAGTGCAAAAATTTATTCTCAAGGCATACGAAGTCGCCAAGAAAGTCCTCACCAAGCACAAACGGGCACTCAAGAAGATTGCCACTACCCTCATCGAAAAGGAAACTATTGAACAGGACGAGTTCTACGCACTTCTCAAGCCCTTCCGCATCAAGCCCGTAACTGTTGCCGTGCGGTAATGCAGTCAGCTTTTTTTCGTAAACACGGCAACCGCCGCGCTCACCATCACCGCAGAAAAAGCAATGAGAAAAAGCGCATTGACTGCGACAGGATACAGCACCACGGTGCGCAGTGTTTCAGGCGCAACCTGCGGGCGTAAAATAATTTGCCTGAGGGCATCCACGCCGTAGGTAAGGGGGTTGAGGCGTGCAATAGCCAGCATCCACAGGGGAACTTTAGTCAAGGGGAAGAATGCGCCCGAGAGAAAGAACATAGGAAATACCAGTACCTGCATCAGGAGCCCAAAACTCTCCGTTGTTTTCATCAGCGAAGCGACCAACAGCCCAATACCAGAAATAGCGAACGCCAAAAACAGTAGAAGAGAAAAGAGCTCGAGGAGTGAAAAAGGATCAATACGGATGCCAAGAATCGGGGCAAGGAGTAGTAAAATAAACGCCTGGAGGGCAGCCACAGTAGTCGCGCCCAGCGCCTTCCCCAAGGCAATGGAGGTGCGCGCCACCGGCGCGACAAGAATTTCTCTCAAAAACCCGAATTCCCTGTCCCACACCGTGGAAATAGCGGAGAAAAAGGCAACCCCCATCACGCTCATCGCGATGATTCCCGGGTACATAAACTGCACAAAGTCAATGCCAAAATTTCCTTGGGCAAGTGTTTGCCGCAATCCCACTCCAAAGACAGCCAAAAACATTAACGGCTGAATGAGTGTGGTTGCAATGCGAATTCTATCTCTCGTGTACCGGAGAATCTCGCGTTGCCAGATAGTAGCAATGGGAACGAGAAAGTGCATCATCGTTGTCTACCTGCGCCCCCGTATACGCAGCTGCTGCCGCATATACTCTTTTCCCGACGCTTCTTCCTCCCTTATCGTACGCCCGGTGAGCGCAAGAAACACATCGTCGAGCGTAGGTTTCCGCAGCTCTACCGCATCAATCCTTGCGCCAAATTCGCCCAAGAGCTGTGGCAAAAACTTTTCTCCATCAGAAATCTCCAACTGCATCATTCCATTCTCTTCCTGTACTTCTTTCTTGTAGCGGGCGCGGAGCTTTTCTTTCAATGCCTTATCATGCGATTTTATACGAACCACATCTCCCCCAACTTGCTTTTTAAGGTTTGCGGGGGTATCCAAAGCCACAATTTTCCCATGGTCAATAATTGCTATCCTGTCGCAATATTCTGCCTCGTTCATATAATGGGTAGTCATAAAAATCGTCATGCCCCGCTCGCGCTTCAGCTTCAAAATGTAGTCCCAAAGATGCACGCGAGTTTGAGGATCAAGGCCTAACGTAGGCTCGTCTAAGAACAACACGCGTGGATAATGGATAAGTCCTCGGGCAATCTCAAGGCGCCGCTTCATTCCCCCAGAAAATGTCTTGACAATGCCTTCCCTGCGATCCCACAAATCAACCAACCGTAGCACTTCTTCCATCCGCTTTCTGTACACAGTCTTTGGCACGCCATAAAGCCTTGCATGGAAGCGGAGGTTCTCTTCTGCAGTAAGGCGATCATCAAGCGAAGGGTCCTGAAAGACGAGGCCAATAGATTTGCGCACCTCATCGCGTTGCGTCAGCACATCGAAGCCATTGATAGTCGCACTCCCTTCCGTTGGCCTTAAAAGAGTTGAGAGCATATTGATAGTGGTAGATTTTCCTGCTCCGTTTGGCCCGAGAAAACCAAAAATTTCTCCCTTTCGCACCGTAAAGGAAATATGGTCAACGGCAAGCACATCCCCAAATTTCTTAGTAAGCTCTGTAACTTGAATAATATCCATACAGCTGTAAGCATCCTTCCTTCCCGCGCAGGCGACGGGAAGCGGCTCTTCCAAAAACGCAGCGCTATTTTTCCGCCCGCGCCTTCTTCAAGGCACGCGCCCACCACAGCAACTCGTCAAAAAACTTTGCCACAGAATCTCCTGCGGGGCCTTCCCGCATAGGCCGAAACATCTCCTTTATATCTGAGGGTGCCTTGCCCGCCACAGCCGGGAAAAAGATATCGTTGGGAATATGGACAGTGTTCCGTATCGGCGCCATGCCAAGTCCCACAGCAACCTGCCGGAGTTGTTCTACCGCGCGGGCGCCCATCACGCCGCCATAGGCAACAAAGCCGACGGGTTTTCTGTTCCACTCCGGATAAATCATATCCAGCGCATTTTTGAGGACCGCCGTGTACCCATGATTGTATTCCTGCGCCACGATGATGAAGGCGTCGCCCTCGTTGATTTTTTCCGCCCATCGTCGCACCGCTTCATGCGCATAGTTTCCTTTCGCTCCCGCAGGCGAAGTGGCGCTATCAAAAAACGGCATTGGGTAGTCGCGCAAGTCGAGCAACTCCGCGGCAACGTTATCAAGGGCATTTGCCTCCTCCAAAATCCACTTTCCCGGCTTCTCGCTGAAACGCCCCTGCCGCGTACTCCCGAGGATAATTTTTATGCGAATTGGATTGATTGACTCCTGCATTTTTGTTGGTTTCTTTCCAAATCCCTTCCTGTAATCTGGTGCGCCTGCCTGGATTCGAACCAGGAACCTGCCGCTTATAAGACGGCTGCTCTCACCGTTGAGCTACAGGCGCCTCTCTTCGAGCATACCGCTATCGCACCAGAAAGTCCATACGGCGGATTGCCTGCCGCGCCTGCTCGTTGAAGTTATTGATAGAACGAATCTCCGCGTTGACTTGCTCGATCAAGACGCCTACCTGCTGATCGGTCGGGCGGTTCTCAAAGCGCGCCTGCAGTACCTCAGAGAGCCGCGAGAGTGAAGCGCTATAGTCCACAAGACGATTCATCAGCGCCACCCAATTGGTAATCGATTCCAGCGCGGCATTTTTCGCCTTTCCTCCCTTGATACTGTCGAGCGCCTTGGTCATTTTCTCAAGCTCCGCTGCAAGCTTCACTGCCTCATTGCGCACCGCCGCGCTTTTCTCCAACATTTTCTTTGCCTCCGCCACCGCCTCAATGTAGCGCTTTTCCTTATCGAGCTCGCTAATTCTCTTTAAAATTTTTGAGGAGTCGTTAGAAAGCGAAACGATATTCTGCGCGATAATCGCTCCCTGTTCGCGAGCCTCCTGAAACTCAGTGGGGATGCTTGCCGATCCATTCATAATACGGGTGAGGGAGTAGGAAACCACTACTACCCCAAAGAACACGATGAGCAGTTTCGTTCGGCGGGAGATGTAGAATTTTGATCTATGCTCCATAGCGGCTGCAGTAGTTGCCTTATTGTAGCAACTTTGCTGAAATAATCAACTATGGCAGCTTGCAAAACAGAAGGCCCTGCGATAGAGTAAGCAGCGGCGCGGGAGTAGCACAGTGGCAGTGCATCAGCCTTCCAAGCTGAGGACGCGGGTTCGATTCCCGTCTCCCGCTCCAAAATTCAATTTTTGTTTATGCCTTCTTTCTCCGCGAGGTGCCGCGGCGGGAGTGGGTGGTTTTTCTTTTGCCTGCGGTATCCGCGCGGGAAATCTCGCGCGCGATGTGCCGCCACGCGGCGCGGAGCTCCCGGGAGAGCGCGCGCACTTCCTCAGCACTCACATCCTTGAGCTTGCGGTACTTTGCCAGTACTTTGTCTACCGTCTGCTCGTAGGAGGCATGGTCGACATGGGCAAGTCGCTCCAGCTTGCAGAGCACTTCCCCTTTCGCTTTCACCATCCATCCGCGAATTGCCTTACGGGCTGTCGCGCCCTTCTTGCTGCTATAGAGCAACGCAACGCCCGCGGCGGCAGCGGCAAGGAGCCCAAGCTCAATCGCACCCCCGCCGCGCGGCTTCTTCCTGCGGGTCGTTCTTTTTCGCTTCGCTGCCATTGTATTGTTATTCTTCTTTTTTTGTTCGTTTCGCTTTCCGACCTTGCGCTACAGATCGGCGGTGCGTTCCCTTTTTTCTCTTCACGCCAAGCTTGTCCAAAAGCGCAAACACTTTTTCTCCCTTCTCCTGTGCCCCACTGCGGAAAAACTCAAGCGTGCGGGAAATTCGCTCACTCTCCTCACGGGCAAGCGAGGTAATGCGGCGGATATCGGAAAGGATTTGGAGCACTAGCACAAGCACTGCAGCAATTAATACCGCGACCACAACGACCGCAACGGCGGTAATAAAAAAGAAAATGTTTGCTTTGAGAATTGCGTCCATACTGCCTTATTATACCCCCTCTTGTGGCGAGAAAGCGAACGATCTCTTACTGCACGCGGAAGAAGTGATGCTTGCCAATCTTTAATGCGTCGCCCCTCTTGAGTGTAAGAATTTCTGCGGGATTGCTCTTTTGGATTCCGTTGACCCGGAAGCCGCCTTGGGTGATAAGTCGCCGCGCTGCACTCTTGCTTGACACCACGCCGCTCAGCAGCACCACATCCTCAGCTGCAATGTGCTTATTATGTACCTTGAGAGGAGGCAGTTGTGCCGGCATCTCCTTCTTGGTAAAGAGAAGTGTAAATTGTTCTTTTGCCCGAAGCGCCTCTTCTTCTCCGTGGTAAATTTTCACTATTGCAAACGCAAGTTTCTCCTTCAGCTCTTTCGGATGCAATGATTTTGTGTACTCGCGAATTTCCTCCTCACCCAAGTCAGTGCACAGCAGGAAGTAGCGCGGCACCAACTCATCAGGGATCGACATCACTTTCCCAAACATTGCATCTGGCTTCTCGTCAATGCCAATGAAGTTCCCATAACTCTTGCTCATTTTTCTCTTGCCGTCGAGCCCCTCGAGAAGCGGCAGCGTCAGTATATCCTGCGGCTCCATGCCAAAGTGGCGCTGGAGCTTTCTTCCCATCAGCAGATTGAACGTCTGGTCAGTGCCCCCTATCTCTACCTGCGCACGCACCTTCACCGAATCGTACGCCTGGAAGAGGGGGTAAAAAATTTCCAACAGGCTTATCTCGCGCTCCTCGCGCATTCGCTTGCGGAATTCATCGCGATGGAGCATCTGCTGTACGCTTGCAAGCGCCGCGAGCTCCAAGATTTTTTCTGTTCCCTCACGTAAAAACCAGCTGCTGTTGTAGACGACCTCTGCCTTCTTGACATCAATCAGCTTTGCCGCCTGTGCCAGATAGTGCCGCATATTGATGCGTACCTCACGCTCTGAAAGCATTTTTCTCGTCTCGGCGCGCCCTGAGGGGTCGCCAATGCGGGCGGTAAAATCCCCGATAAGGAGTATTACCTTGTGCCCCAGCTCTTGAAACTCCGCGAGTTTCCGTAAGGCGACTGCGTGACCAAGGTGTAAATCCGGCGAAGTGGGGTCCACGCCGAATTTCACTCTCAGCTTTCTTGTTCCCTGCAGCAGCTTCTCGAGGTGGGCTTTCTCTGTCACCTCTACCACATTCCTCGCAAGAATGCGTTGGATTTTTTCTTCGCGAGTCATTGGAATTTCTGCGCGCCGCACGCGGCCCTACGCCAATTGTACCACACGGCGCTTCCCATCCTTGCCAATTTCCCCGGCGGCGCGGCTACTTTTTGGTCTGGACAATCTTGTCAATAATGCCGTACTCCTTCGCGCTTGCCGCGTCAAGGTAAAAGTCGCGGTCAGTATCTTTCTCAATGCGCTTGAGCGGTTTGCCAGTGTGCTTCGCGAGGATGCTGTTAATCTTGTTCTTAATCTTAATAATCTGGCGCGCGGTGATTTCAATTTCTACCGCCTGCCCCTCGGCGCCGCCCATTACCTGATGCAGTAAAATCTCCGAGTTGGGAAGCGCAAATCTTTTACCCTTCTTCCCTGCCGCGAGAAGCACCGCACCCATCGATGCCGCAATGCCCACGCAAATAGTCGCCACATCGGGCTTCACATACTGCATCGTGTCATAAACCGCGAGCCCCGCCGTGACCGATCCGCCCGGAGTATTCAGGTAGAGGTAAATATCTTTCTTCGCATCCTCGTGCTCCAAGAACAGCAACTGCGCAATCACCGCATTCGCCACCGCATCGTTAATCGGCCCTCCCAAAAAGATGATGCGCTCCTTCAAGAGGCGGGAGTAAATATCATACGCCCGCTCGCCGAATTGTGATTTCTCAATGACTGTGGGGACGAGATACATTTCTGTAGTACTTCTCTCTCTCTTCATAAAGAGACATGCTACCACACCAAAAATGAAATGGCAATAAAAAAGACTGCTGTGCAAACACACACAGCAGTCGCGTTACTTACTCCGAGCTTCCCTCCTCGAGAAGCTCAAGGAGGTCCCCGAGTGACTCGTATCCTACCTCGGCTTCCACTAACGCGTCCTCGCAACTCCTCCCATCACAACGAGTCACCTTCCGCTTCATGAGGACTCCCAGTGGATCACGGGCCTCATACACGTGGACAATCCCGTCCACGCAGTAACGGACGTATCCCATGTAGCCAAACCCTCCTCCGGGAACTGCACTCTTGAACACTCGCCCTGTAGGCATCGCCACTTCCTTTCTCTGTCTCGAGAGCCATCCGAGAATTATTCAACCTTCTCCACGATCACGGTGGTCACGAAGTATATGTGTCGCGCGATCCCGTCGAGTATAACTCCCTCTCTCTTGTTATGATAATCCATGGTGCCGTGGGTAGTGAGAGAGGTGGAAGCTGAAACGACATTCCACCCGGGCCCCAACTCCTCCAGGCGCTTCTCGAGCTCATGCTCGGGGGTCAGGTTCATGGATTTTATGATGATCACTTTTTGCTTTTTCACTTGTCTACCCTCCGCTTTCTGTCTCGGGGCTTCCGAGAGCTACCAAAGAACTTTTGCCGTTAACCATAACGGCTTTTTCTGAAACTGATTGCATATCCGTTTCAGAAAAAGACGTGGGAGTTTTTTATCGAGAACTCCCAAAACTCTTGCGGGTGTCGCCCTGGCTTATATCCAGCTACTACCCCGGAATTTCGCCAAGGATCCCCGCTCATGCCTCCTCGGAATCGGTGGCTTTCAAGTTCTTTTTCTCGAACTCCTTTGCCAACAAGCAGTAAGTGACGGCAAAGAGGAGCCTGTCGATGTGCAAGCCGCAGCCCTTAAACTGCGCGGTGAAGTATTCCCACGCCTCGCTCACTCCGTGATCTTTCAAGATTTTCTTAAGCTCCTCGACGTACTCGATGTACTTGCGGTCGCCCAAAACCGACTGTACGCACCCCAGGCACCACCGGTGGACGTTGGTTTCGTAGTTCACGAACCAGTAATCCCACCCTTTCCAATTGATCTGCTGCCTGACGATCTCGTGCCCGATCTCACGTAGTGCTTCGATGATCGCCTTCTCGCGTTCCTCCCATGATGTCCTCTTTTCTCGGATCGAGATTGGCACAAATGGATCCAGGTCGATCTTCCAGTTTTTGGGAAGCCGCCTGCTAGCCAGCCCTTCGATAGCGTAACTGATGGCGGAGACTTTCTTGTACACATCCCAGTTCATTTTCACCCTCCTTTTAGTTTTCAATGGTTCCGCCACAATTATATACCTGGCCAATATTTTTGTCAAGTATTTGTAACAAAAATCTTGTCACAGTACTATGACAATTTTTCCCTTATTCTGAGGGTTTTATCAAAATTCTCTCACAAATTGTCACTAATACTTGACAAATATATCTTGGTATGTATATACTTTTCTTGTACCTATGCTTGAAAATGTCCTGAAAACCATAGGGCTTTCCCCGAAAGAAATTAAGGTATATGAGACGCTCCTCCAGGGCGGGAAATCCACTCCTGCACAACTACTCCAAAAGGTCAACCTCAAACGCGGGGATCTCTACAATGTCCTGAAGAAGCTCGAGAAAAAACAACTCATTTACCATCTCCCGGAAGAGAAAAAGCTCACCTACGTCCCCTCGCCGCCAGAGAAGGCAGAGCAAATGCTAAAGCATCTCGAGCGGAGTGTAGAGCTCGCAAAAAGCGGCCTGCCGCTCCTCTACTCCCTCTATAATCTCGGGGTGGGCAAGCCGGGGATCCGTTTTTTCCAAGGCATAGAAGGAATTAAAGAAGTCTTTAACGATTCACTTACTGCTAAAACAGAAATTTTGGCTTATTCGGACAACGATGGCCTTTTGAGAACAATTAAAAAGTACGCTATCTGGTATGCTGCTGAACGAAGAAGGCGAAAGATCTGGGAAAGAGCAATCGTCCCAGACACCCCGGTAGCGAAAGCATATATAGCTAGCTATGATATGGCAGTTACCAGAATAAAATTCGTCCCCCACGAAACATTCAAATTCTCACTTGAGATGAATATCTACGACAATAAAGTATTCTACGTGACATTCCGGGAGCCCTACATCGCAGTCATTATTGAAGACCAAGCAGTCGCCGATACCCAGCGTGCAATCTTTGAGTTAAGCTGGATGGCCGCGGACTACGCGTACGGAAAGAAGAAAGGTGAGGAAGATAAATTATCACCCTACACTACAACAAGAAAGGAATAAGCAAAAGCGCAACAATATTGATTACCTTAATCAATGGATTGATCGCAGGGCCAGCCGTGTCCTTGTAGGGGTCACCTACTGTGTCGCCGGTTACCGCCGCCTTGTGCGCCTCCGAGCCTTTGCCGCCGTGCTGTCCTTCCTCAATATATTTCTTGGCGTTATCCCAAGCAGCGCCGCCGGTGGTCATTGAAATTGCAACGAAGATTCCTGTGACAATAGATCCAACCAGCAACCCCCCTAACACTGCCGCGCCGAGCGTTAGTCCTACAACCACGGGAATCACCACCGGCAGCAGCGCGGGGATAATCATTTCACGAATTGCCGCCCCGGTAACTAAGTCCACCGCACGGGAATAGTTCGGTTTTGTTTTTCCCTCCATTAGTCCCGGCGTCTCGCGGAACTGGCGGCGCACCTCCGCTACTACGCTTTCTGCAACCTTCCCCACCGCGCGCATGGAAAGTCCCGCGAAGAGATAGGGAATAAGCCCGCCGAGGAACAAGCCGGCGATAATTTTGGGGTCTCCTAGTGGAAATGCCACATTCGTGCCCCCTGTGGAAAGCGTTCCCTGCAGCTCCTGCACGTACGACGCGAAGAGTACCACCGCAGCAAGTCCTGCGGACCCAATCGCGTACCCTTTTGTAATTGCCTTCGTGGTGTTGCCAACTGCATCCAGTGCGTCAGTAACTTGCCGTACTTCTTTCGGAAGCTCTGCCATTTCCGCAATGCCGCCCGCGTTATCAGTAATAGGGCCAAATGCATCAACAGCAACTATCATTCCTGTGAGCGACAGCATGCTCATCACTGCAAGTGCAATTCCATATAATCCTGCGATTGCGAATGCAACCAAAATTCCCGCAACGATGATTACCACTGGCAATGCTGTAGCCTCCATTCCCACAGAAAGACCAGTGATAATGTTCGTCGCATGCCCACTTACAGAGGAACGCGCAATAGCGCGTACGGGGCGAAACGACTTTGAAGTATAGTATTCTGTCACGAGCACAATACCCGCGGTAACCAGTACGCCTACTAGAAGCGAGTAGAAAAGTTTATGGAACATAAACGCTGCGCCGTTTCCCTCATAGCTCTGCGCCAAGAACCAAAAGCCAATCAACGAGAGTACGCCCGCGGCGGCAAGCCCCTTGTAGAGCGCACCCATAATGGACTGCCGGGTGCCAAGACGCACAAAGAAAAGCCCCAGCACTGAAGCAATAACCGCAATGCCGCCCACCATCAGCGGCAACAGAACCGCTTGTGTCATTTCAGGGAAAAGCAAATTGCCCAGTATCATTGCCGCCACCGAAGTGACTGCATAGGTCTCGAATAGATCCGCTGCCATCCCCGCGCAATCGCCGACATTATCGCCTACATTGTCCGCAATCACTGCGGGGTTGCGGGGATCGTCTTCAGGAATTCCCGCTTCCACTTTTCCTACTAAATCAGCACCTACGTCCGCGCCCTTTGTGAAAATGCCGCCGCCGAGCCGCGCGAACACCGAAATTAAACTTCCGCCAAATCCCAGCCCCACCAGCGCATGCACATCATGCGTCAGCAGATAGAACACCGCTACTGAGAGGAGTGCAAGTCCTGCAACCAGCAACCCCGTCACTGAGCCACCGAAAAACGCTATCCGGAGCGCGGTGGGGAGTCCTTTGCGCGCTGCCTCTGCCGTTTTCACATTCGCCCTCACCGATACACTCATGCCAATATATCCAGCAAGGCCTGATGCAACTGCCCCCACGAGAAATCCTGCCATCGTCACCACGCCCAGAAAAATACCAATGACTATCGCAATTATCACTGCAACTACCCCAATGGTGAGGTACTGCCGCCGCAGATACGCCCGCGCGCCCTCTTGGATCGCCCGGGCAATTTCCTCCATTTTTGCGCTTCCCTTCTTGTAGGAAAGCACGCGGGAAGCGAGTGCTATTGCCGCAGCTACCGCGAACGCCCCGCTCGCCACCGGAAACCATATATTTGAGAACACTGCTGCCATAGTTACCTTTATTTATATCTACTATTAGGTTTCGTGTTGTAATACGGCCTTTCGTCGTTGTTGTAATCCTTTAGCTTATTTTTTGTCGCCCGGCGCCTCCTGCAACGCATTCTCTTGAACTTTTTCCTCGGTGGCAGATGCCGTGGAAACATCCTCCGCTTCGGTACCTCCATGTTCTTCCTCTCCGCCCGTCTCTTGTGCATTCTGCTCCGCCGCTTGCTCTTCTTCCTCAGGCACACTTTCACTTCTCGCCTCCGCAATTCCCCCTTCCTGTACTTCCTCCGGGCGTGTCTGAGAGCGCACGTCAATTTTCCATCCTGTGAGCTTCGCCGCGAGCCGCACGTTCTGTCCTCCGCGTCCGATCGCAAGGCTCAACTGGTCCTCCGGCACGTAAACTCTTGCTTCCCTGCGAGGCAATACCTCCACCGAAGTAACTTTTGCGGGAGATAGCGCGTTCGCCACGAACTGCGCGGGGTCTTCCACCCATTCCACAATGTCAATTTTCTCCTGGCCAAGCTCATTGTTGACCGCCATCACGCGTGTTCCGCGCTGTCCCACGCAGGCACCCACCGGATCCACTCCCTCTTCATACGATGCGACAGCAATCTTCGTCCTGCTCCCCGGCTCACGGGCAATTGCCTTAATCTCACACACGCCGTCGGCAAGTTCGGGAACCTCCATCTCGAACAACTTTGCCACAAAATCCGGGTGGGACCGCGAGAGCACGATTCCCGGTGTACGCGTTTCCTCCTGCACCGCAAGTACAAGAAACCGCAACCGCTCCCCGGTGCGGTAGTGCTCGCCCGGCACCGACTCATTGGCAAACATTACGCCTACCGTCCTTCCCAAGTCCACATACACATGGCCGCGCTCGAACCGCTGCACCACGCCGCTCACAATCTGCCCCTCTTTGTCGCGCCACTCTTCAAGAATAGACTGCCGCTCGGACTCGCGAAGTTTTTGGAGGATCACCTGCTTCGCCGCCTGTGCCGCAATGCGGCCAAAATCTTCCTTTGGCTCCAGTGGAAAGATGAGTTCATCTCCCACTTGCGCATCTGGCTTTATCTTCCTTGCTTCCTCGAGGAAAATGTGCCGCTCCGGATGGAACCGCGGGAGCTTTTTTTCTTCTTCGCCTTGCTGCGACTCCGCTCCCGCGCGCGTCTCCTTGGCGCGACTTTCCTTTTGCGCCAGTTCTTTTCCTTTCTGGGCAGGAGTATTTTCTTCCTCCGCCTCGTCCTCTATGCGCACTTCGGTCGGATCTACTACCAGCTTCACCTGCCAAAACTTTACCTCGCCCGTTTCCGGGTCAAGCTTCGCGCGGATAATCTCACCGCGGCGGCCGTATTCTTTTTTGTAGGCAGCGGCGATGGCGTGTTCCACCGTTTCTAACACCACCTCCGGCTTCAGTCCCTTCTCCTCGGCAATCTGTTCCACTGCCCGAGAAAGCTCTTTTAAATTCATATACTTTAATTTTTTCCTTTTTTATGAAAAAGCCCGCATCTTGCATGCGGCTATGTCAACTATAACGCTTGCGGCGCTCTTCTGTCAAGCACAGCTTTTTTAGGGAAGCATCCCTCCCGCGCCTACCGCGTTCCGATAGTGTCTAACAACGCAATAATACCCACTTTTTGTCAATATCTCCCCGCCGTCCCTCAAAAGTTCCTCTCGAAAAATATTAGACAATAAAATAGATATGACGTCAATTCTCCATCCCTGCTCTGCCACAAGATCCCCACGGGTTGCAACAAATGCCTGCGCAGACCGCGCAAGGCGCATCCTCTTTCGGTGCGTGAGATTGTCTTCGGGCAGCAACCCTCCCTCAGTAGCGCGAAGCGTTTTTACCTCTACAACTACCAGCTCTTTGTTTTCCCGTGCCACGATATCAAGCTCCCCAAACTTATTCCTCACATTCCGCGCGAGTATCTGGAATCCATGGTTTCTGAGATAATCACTCGCGACCTCTTCCCCAATCGCGCCAATCTGCTGGTTTCTATCTTGATTACCACTCACTACTACTGTGGAAAAAGTGTTTGTCGACAAACATCCACATTTTATACAACACAATGTTTGTCGACAAACATTATTATTCTTTCCTAGCAAGTGTTTGTCAGCAAACATATGCTGAAAGAAAATAACAAATGTTTGTCGACAAACATTCGGATATCTGTGGAAAAAATGTTTGTCGACAAACATTTTTTCCACAGGACACCCTCAAAATAGCTTCTTCATCAGAAGAAAGGGAATAGGGCGCTTACATTTTGCGACACATATATTTTGCGACAAAGCCTTCTCTCTTGCCTAGACTAGAGAGGAAAATAAGAAAATAAATTGCAACTTATGTCAAGATATCTTGCTCACCGCTCTCTTCTTTAAATCTCTTCTGCAACAGTTCAAGTTTCCCTGTTTCCCCGGCCGGTAAAAAAAGTTGCGGCTGCAAAATTTTCTGCTACCATTATAGACATGCTGAGTAAAGAAAAAATTGATTTCTACCGGCGCAAACTCGAGGAGGAAGAGCGCGCAATTTTAAAGGAGATCGAAGAAGGAAAACAAAAGATGGACTTCGGAGATGATGTGGACAGCTTCGAGGAAGAGGCGGATGAAGCAGAAGAGGAAAGTACTCGGCTTGGCATCGATGCAGTCCTTACCGAACGCCTCAACCACATCCGCATCGCTCTCGGCAAAATTCAAGACGGTACCTACGGCACCTGCGCGAAGTGCGGCGCCGAGATTGAAGAAGAGGTTCTGAATGTTGCCCCAGAGTCAGACTTCTGCCGTACCTGCAAAGCGAAGGAGCAAAAACCTTCCGCGAAATAATTCGGCGCCTCACCGGCCTGCCTCTTCTTTCTGCTCTTGCCTTTCGCCAAAAGGGCACGATCTGCTGTAATCAGCAAGCGCCCATACAGCGAGAGCAGTAGTGTGAGGATTTTCTCCAATACCAATTCCTGGAATGCCTCCTTCCCATCTTCCTGAAGCACGTTGCCGCCCCACAAGTTTTGCTATCCAGTCTGCGTCCACCAATCGCCGAAACCCTCCGTAGAGCAGCATCGCAATCCGTTCCGCATACACATCATCCACTAAGGATGCACGCCTCTCCTCGAGGCGAATTTTTTCTGCCGCGGCGGCAATATCTCGCTCGATCTCATTGGCGCGTTCCTTGAGACATCCCCGATCTCTCAGAAAGAGCAACGCAAGGAAGTGATGGGTAAGCCAGTAGCCAAATTTCCCTTCCATTGAAAAAATTTTTTTCACCACATCCTCAGGCGGCCTGCGGACATCGCAGTAGAGCGCAGGGAGGATAATATCGTCGAAGTACGCTTCCCAATTTTTTAAATCTCCGTAATGAAAATCGTGAACCGCGCTTTCATCAAAAAGCCGTTCATACGCATAGTAGAGAGGGTGGCTGTCAAATTCTTTGTGAAAGCGCCTCTTGAGCGCGGCATCGATCTGGGGGTCGCGGCAGTATTTTTCATTTACCACATGCAACGCCCATAGAATGCCGGGGTCTTTCAGCAGCCCTCGGTACGACATTACATATGCAGCCCCCCGTCGAGCTGCCGCACGGGCATTTTTCTGCAGATCCTGTATGCTGACCTGCATTCCTCTGCTGCTGTTTTTCTGTGAACTTTCTGCTCGATGAGGAGGAATTGTCTCCGCGCTCCTTTTTGAAAATAACTGCAGACGCAGCACTAAGCTAACCAGTCCAGCAATGGCAATGACCAACAAGGCCGCAACGCTGAGTTTCTTCTTCATCAAATTTCCAGCTTAAGGCAAAACGGCATCTTTCGCTTATAATAGCACGGGAGGGGGCAACTGATTGCACCAATGCAGAAAAAGTTTGCAAAAGTCTACGCGGCCGAGCTGGAAGGAGTAGACGCAGCACTGGTAGAAGTAGAAGTGGACCTCAATGTAGGTCTGCATGCGTTCAACATCGTGGGGCTCGCAGACAAGGCAGTGAACGAAGCGCGGGAGCGCGTCAGCTCCGCGTTGAAGCACGTTGGCGCGAAGCCTCCCAACAGAGACAATCGAAAAATCACCGTGAACCTCGCCCCTGCTTCCGTGAAGAAGGCAGGGTCGCACTATGACCTCGCCATCGCAATCGGTTACCTGCTTGCCTCCGGTCAGCTCAAACCGAAGCGCGAGGAGCGCATTCTCTTTCTCGGAGAACTTGGCCTTGATGGCAGTATCCGCCCCGTGCGGGGAGCGCTCAGCATCGCAGAGCTTGCGGCAACCCTCAAGTTCGACAAACTTATTCTCCCGCAAGAGAACGCGGGGGAGGCAGTGCTCGTGCAGGACATTATGATTGTCCCGGCCGCAAGCCTCCGCGAGCTTATCGATATCCTCGAGGGAAGATCTGCGCCGCGCGAAGTGCAGTCCCGTAGTACCGGAGGCCCTTCCCAAGAAAACAAAATTCCCGACCTCGCGGAAATTAAAGGGCAGGAGAGCGCAAAACGTGCACTTCTCATCGCCGCCGCGGGAAACCACAATCTTCTCATGGCAGGACCCCCGGGGATGGGCAAAAGCATGCTGGCGCGGGCGCTCGTTGGCATCCTTCCGCCACTTACTCCCCAGGAATCAATAGAAGTGACAAAGGTATACAGC
The DNA here is from genome assembly GCA_964403045.1 of uncultured Candidatus Saccharibacteria bacterium. GTDB lineage: Bacteria > Patescibacteriota > Minisyncoccia > UBA6257 > 2-01-FULL-56-20 > CAYOEP01. Next base: position 22,696 of record CAYOEP010000001.1, on the reverse strand, counting down.
GCGGCGGGGCTCGCAGGCGGCGACGTGGTGCGCACCCGCCCCTTCCGTGCACCTCACTATACTGCCTCACCTGCGGCAATGATTGGCGGCGGCACCAATCCCCGTCCCGGCGAGATTAGCCTTGCACACCGGGGCGTCCTTTTCCTCGACGAGCTCCCCGAATTTCCCAGGAATGTACTCGAAGCGCTCCGCCAGCCACTCGAAGAGGGGAATGTGGTGGTATCGCGTGCCGCGAGCACCGTGCGCTTCCCCGCACGCTTCAGTCTTCTTGCGGCTATGAATCCGTGTCCCTGCGGCTTCTACGGAGACACCCAGAAGGAATGCACCTGTTCTGCCCATGAAGTGGCGCGCTACCAAAAGAAGGTTTCCGGGCCGCTGCTTGACCGCATTGACCTCCAAATATTTGTCGCCCGCGTTCCTCTGGCAACGCTCCGCAACACCAGCGACGAGGCGATAACTTCCGCAGAAGCGCGGGTGCAGGTGCAGCAGGCGCGGGAGCTGCAACGGGCGCGGTTTGCCTCCCTTCCTATCTGCACAAACGCAGAGATGAGCAGCAAGGAAACAACGCGGTTCGTCGCACTCACCGACGCGGCGACTCGGTTTCTTGAGCAAGCGGCACGCGCGAATCTCTCCCCGCGGAGCTACTACCGAATATTAAAAGTGGCCCGCACAATTGCGGACCTGGAAGCATCTCCTCATGTAACCGAAACTCACCTCGCCGAAGCGTTCAGCTACCGGCTTCGCGCGGGCGAGCCAGTATTGTCCTAGCGCACAAAGGGATTCGCCATCCCGTAAACTTCAAAGTGAAGATGGCAGCCAGTGGGCCCGTGCACGTTTCCTGTATTGCCCATCTCGGCAATTCTTTGCCCCTGGGCAACATAGTCTCCTATGGCAACAGAAATTTCTCCCAAGTGACCATATTTCGTCTTTGCCCCATTGGGATGCTCAATAGTCACATAGTGGCCATAGCCGCTGTTCCATCCCTTCCTTCCTATATCTACCACGAGCCCTTCAGCCGCTGCATCCACTTCCGTGCCGCACGCATTTGCAATGTCTACCGCATTCTTAGGATGGAGCTTTCCCCAGTTCAGTCCTTGGGCGGGCTGCACGAAGTAGCGCCGCGCTTTTGCATAGGATCTGTCCGCCTTTATTTCAGGCACGACACCAGGGATTGCAAGCTTTATCCCGGGGCGCAACCCCTCGCTTTCAAGCGTGTGGTTGTATTGCCGCAGTTCTTTTACGGTAACGTCAAACTTTTTCGCAATACTCGCAAGCGTGTCGCCGGGAAGTACTGTGTAGACCACACCGGCAACTGGCAAAATGTAGAGTGACTGCCCGATGTGGAGCGCGCGGGCGCGCACCTCAGGATTTGCTGCCACCACCGTCCGTAGGGAAATTCCAAACCGACTCGCGATCCCAGAAAGCGTGTCGCCCTTCTTCACATGGTAGATAACCACACCGGGAGAGCCTGCGAGCACCCCTAGAGGATTCCCTGTCGCGCGGAGTGCGGCACTTTCCTCGGCGCTGGACGGGAGGAGTTGCCCCTGCGCCGCCAATGCAGCATCCCGTGCTTTCTCCTCGCGGAGAAAAGGGACATCGGAGAGCACCGCGCGGGGTAGGGCAATATCTGCAGCAAGAATTTTCTGCACTTCCACGGGACCGCCAAGAATTCCCTTCCTGCTGTCAGCGCTATACCATAGCACTCCTTGCACTACCGCAATGCACAAGAGAAAAAGCGCTTTTCCCACCAACGCCTTGCTTTCCTGGATGTTCTTTGCAATTGTAGAAGCTGTACTAATACTTGGCATTATACAATATAGAAAGCAACACGCAAGGAGAATCGATAACTTTATGCCATATAGCCCCCCACAGAAAAGGAAGCAATGGGGACAGCATTTCCTCAATGACAGGGCAATCATCCAACGCATTCTCGATGCAACGCGCAGTTTTGCTGCGGAAACAGTGGTGGAAATAGGTGCGGGGAAGGGAGCGCTTACCCTGCCGCTGGCGAGCGACCGAGCCGCTCCCTACCGCCACATCATTGCAATTGAGAAAGATCGAAGGCTGGCAGCATTTCTTGCGCGAGCGCTCCCCCAATGTCCTATCCCCGCAGTCCTGCAGGAAGGCGACGCACGCGATCTTCTCCCTCAGATTCCCTCCTCGCTTTCCAATGCTTCCTATGTGATTGTAGGGAGCATTCCTTATTCGCTTACTGGCATCCTTCTCCGCAAAATAGGCGAGCTCGCGCCGCCGCCGCGCGGGTGCCTGCTGGTCGTGCAAAAGGAAGTCGCGCACCGCATTGTCGCTACCGCGCCGCGCGCCAACAAGCTCGCGCTCAGCGTGCAGTTCTGGGCTTCGCCGCGCCTCATCACCACAATCCCCCGCACTTCCTTCATGCCGCCGCCGCGTGTAGACTCCGCCCTTATCAAGCTCACCACCCGCCACCGCCTTCCCTGCGATAGGGAACGCTATTACACCACGCTCCACGCCGCATTCGCGCACCCCCGAAAAACGCTTGTCAATAACCTTAAAACTTCATTTCCAGAGGTAGCAATTCGTGCAGCACTTTCCAGGCTCTCCCTGCCGCCTTCCGCACGCGCCCAGCTCCTCACCCCCGCAACGCTCTGCAAGCTGAGCGGCCTTCTCCACGCCTCCCGCGCCAGCGGCCCATGTTCTTGACAAGAAAGCTGTAAACCTGCCTCTGTGGAAAAGTCACGCTCCCCAAAAGTGGTATAATAAGACCAAATAAAAGCTCTATGGAGCATCCATCGTTCAGAACGCTTGCCGCCACATTCCTTGTCGTAGCAACAGCGACGGGCTCTTTCTCGTTCTTTTTCTCTTCTTCATTCTCTGCGCACTCCTCCGCGCCGCCGCAGGACGTCCAGACGACTGTCCCTGTCAATGCTATCGGCACCGAAGCTATCCCCCCAGCAACCCTTTCCTCCGAACCCTTTACCCTCACTGAAGCGTTTTCCGACGCTGTTATCAAAGAAATTACTGCAATTGATTTACACAAAGTTTCTCTTTTCCTCAAAGAGAAAGACGCCAATAAGCTTAGCAAAGAGCAGATTCTGCAGCAATTGAATCTCGCTCAAACAAACTCTACGGACATTCTCACGCCAGATCGAGTTTCCGAAATAAAGCAAGAATTGCAGTTGCTTCGACGCAAGGCAGAGAAAATTGCTTCCCAGGCAATTATAGATCCGTCCGCAGATACATCTGGCTATCTTGAGCGTCTTGAGGGGTTTTTCAACAAATATACGCGTGCTATCAAAAATCTTACCGATATTGCTGCCAACAAGGAGGAAGCAGGAACCCTTTCCATAGCTACAAATCTCATGCTAGAGAAGATGCTCCAGGAAGTATTAGAGCTGCATGCGCCTGAGCTATTCTCTTCTTTCCACAAGCAATTTGTTCTTTTGATTGCCCAAATAAAGCAACTTTCCACGCTCGTCAATTCAACTGATCCTCTAAAGTCCCTTCTTGTCTTCAACGTCCAGAAAAAAGAACTACAGAATCTATCGCACCAACTTTCCCAAGAGCTACATTCTGCCCTGAACCCTTCTTCCTTGCTCAAGCAGAAGCATGAGGAAAGTCATTTCATTGCTTTTATAAAGGGGTTTATGACTATCCCCACAGCACATGCCTTCTTAGGACTCGGAGATATTGTGTTTGACCCAGGCAACATAGCTCAAATGATTTTGGATGTAATAGGCGAAGAATTACTAGAGAGTGCCAAGTCAAAGATAATTAATGGCATTGCAAGGCAAACGCTTGCGTGGGTTAGAGGCGGGAAAAAACCGAAATTTGTCACTGACTGGAAAGGATTTCTCAAAAAGGCAGCAAAGAGCGCGGCGGGTGAAGTTGTTGCAGAAAGCGCGCCTTTCCTGTGCAATTCCTTTGGTCCACTCCTCACTATTGCTGCGACTCCGCTTCCTAATGTTCCCCCAGAAGAAGGCGTAGAGTGTACATTAGATGACGTAGTGAGTAACGTAAAAGACTTTTACCGAAGCTTCGAAACGGGGGGGTGGGTCGCTTACGGTGAAATGCTGAAACCGCAGAATAACATTTTTGGGGCTCTTGTTACAATGAAGGAAAAAGTTGGTCTGAGGGCGTCGCAAAAGCAAGAAGCAGAGAAATCCGACGCCGAATCGGGAAACGGATTTCGCCCTACTCGTGTGTGCGTTTCTTCTCATAGAGCATATATTGGCAAGGGCGATGATCCGAAGGTAGACTATGGAGAAGATTACATAGAGGGAACTTTGGACTGTAAAACTTCTGAAGTTCCTAATACATGTGCAGTTAAACTTTGCGATGAATGGAAAAATACTACACCTGCGAAATTCGTCGTCGAAGCCCTCTCTCAAGAAGTTGCCCAAGAAAGAATTCAAAAGACAGCAAACACGGTAGGGCAAAATTCAGAGCTGATAATGAAAACAATAATTGATCTTGTGAAGTCTGTAGCGAAAGCTAGGCTCAATGAAATCATAAGAAAAGGAATTCTCTAAAAAGAGGTAATGGCAATACAACCATCAAAAAAGCGAAGGGTTTTGACCATTGTGCAGGTACGTCCAAAATTCAAGAAACGCCCCTTAGTCCCCTTCCTATTTCTGCTCCTTGCCGTTGCAACATTCGTAGGAATTTCTTCTCCCTTGCCCGCGAGAGCTTCTTTTGAGAGCGCCCTCCAATGGTTCTTCGGCTATGTGGTCGGAATGCTCGCCTCAGCAATAGCGACATTTTTCGCGTTCATCCTCAACGTGGAATTCTTCTTTATCGACCTCATTCTCGAAGTAAGCAAGAATATTCTCAATAACAATCTAACTGTTGAAAACGGTTTTCAGGCATCACTTTCTATCGCAAACCTTGGCTTCGCTGCAATCCTAATTGTCATCGCTGTTGCAACTATTCTTCGTGTCCAAGAATACGGCATCAAGAAAGCCTTCGCAAAGCTCATCATCGCCGCGCTTCTCGTCAACTTCAGTCTCGTGATCGTAGGGCCCATTATCGGGACCGCAGATTCTTTTACCTCATATATCATCGATAAGGGATTCAATGGACCGGATGGCTTATCCATAAGGATTATGGGGGCCTTGAATCCCCAGCGGTTTTTTACGCCGGAAAATGAGCCGGGCTCCGGGCATTTAGATAAACAAGCCGCTAATGAGTTAAAATCGGTATTCGCGGAAACAGCGCAATCGGAAGGAGTATTTTATGTTATCGTCGTGCTCGGATTCATGACCGTTGCACTTGCTCTGACATCGGTAGTCGTTGGGGCAATTGGGATAATGCTCCTCATACGGTATGTAGTGCTTTCTATTCTTCTTATTATCATGCCACTTATCTGGGTACTTTGGGTCTTTCCAACTACGAGAAAATACTGGAGTGAATGGTGGTCGGTATTCATCAAGTGGACCATCTTCGCGCCAATTATGCTTTTCTTTTTATGGGTTGCAGCAATGGCGGGAGTTGCAACAGAGCCTTACGTCGATGCAGCAACGAAAGGCGATTCCTATAAAGGCATAGTTCAGTTCATAACAGAGACTTTCGCCCATATTCTGAAAGCAGGATTGCAATCTGCGGTAGTCGTTGGTCTTATATGGGGAGGACTTGTAGTAGCACAACGGCTTTCTATTGCAGGAGCAGGAACGGCAATGGCATGGGCGAAGAAAGGCGGAAGGTTTATGGGCATGGGAGCGGCGCGCGGAGCGCGAGGCATCGGGAGAGGCATGGGGAGAATAGCCACTGCGCCGTTGCGAACAGAACGAGGTCAGAAAATCACTGAACAACTTCAGAACAAGGAGGCAGCAGAGGGGTGGATTAAAACACTTCACAGTGTGCCTGTCGTTGGCAGACTTACAAAGAGAGCAGGGAGAGGGTTAGAAACGATCGCCCGGAGCCACGGAGAGAAGCTCGTAGATGCAGAAAAGGCACGCCTTGAGAAGAAGATGAGCGTAGACCAGATGATCAAATCAGTGCACGCAGCAAAAAGCACCCCCGAGCAAATTGCAATGCTGGAGCTCATCAATAAGGCGGGGCGACTCAATGAAGTACAAGGAGCCGAGAAATTACTCTCGAAAGAGAATGCAGGGAAGTTTAAGCGCTTCCACCGTGCCAAGACATTTGAAGAACTTCGCGGAAAGTCCGGCGTTGCTCTCGTGGAAGCAAAACAAGAACTCGAAGCCGCCGAAAAACGCGGCGCCCCTGCAGAAGAAATTCAAAAACTCAAAGAAAAGAAGGAGAAAGCTCTCAAGGCCGCAAGCCCGGAAGCTCTCTCAAAGATCTTTTCCGTCAGCGAGGAAGATATCAAAAAGGGCAAAACTCCATATGGACTGGATGCTGCTGGTCTGCATTCTCTCCGGGCAGAAATTATACTGGGCATTGCGAAGGGATTCTCGCCGCACAATTTGTCGGAATTCTTTAAAGAACTCGCTAAAAACAACGCGCTTGGCGCCTACCAGAAGACTGCTCAAGATATCGGGCTCAAGCCGGAGCACTTCAGCCCGCAAAACCGCCGCTGGTTCAACAGCAACGCTGCGCTTAATATCCTTGGCATCCGGGGAGAGAAAGAGCTGGAGATTTTCCTGAAAGGCGGCACGCCTTCGGCTGAGAAGAAATCCCCAGAACCAACAAAAGAAAAAGTGGTCCTCTACGATGCGTCGGGAAGGCCGGTGGACAAAGAAAACCTTGAAGAGGCGCCGAGGAATGTACGTTCTCGCACCACCTTTGATGAAAAGGGCAACGTCACAAGCGAAGAACATCCGTCGTCATAATTAACTCCTATTAACTCCTTATGGCAGCCATTCCAATTCCTACAACTCAGCAGGCGCGCAAGCGATTTCTTACCCTGCCCAAGTTCCTTCAGGACTTAATTTTCTCTCCTCAAATAGCGGAAACAATTTCGCGAATTGCCGAGCAACATCATATACCCTCCGAAAAAGTTCCTGCCATCGCGAGCGCGACAGGTCTCGTGCTGCTCGGCTTTCTCCATCCCGAAGAAGCAGCGCATCTTATTACTCAAGAGAGTTCGATTGACCCCAAAACTGCTGAAAGTATTGCAAATTCCCTCGAGAATCGAATCTTCCAAGGCATTCGCGACGAGCTCGACAAGGTATACGCGCCGCTCCCACATCCCCACGAAGAAGAAACGCAGGAGCCAGAAAAAAAAACACCGCCCCCCACGCTTCCCCCTAAAAAAGCAATAGCGGCACAGCCAGCTCCTCCTTCCGCGCCTCCTCAACCAACCTCTTCGCATAAATCTGCCCCTCCTCCGCTAAAGGCACCTCCGCAGCCTCCTCAGCAGGAAGTCACCATTTCCACTCCCCGCGTAGTTATCCATAAGCCTCAAGCCCCTGTTGCGCCTCGCCCCAAGCCGCCAACTCCCAAGCCGGCGGCAGTTTCTCATCCTTCCCCTCCGCCTGCATCCCCGCACCCGCCTGTGCCAAGCGCACCGCCGCAACCGCACCGCCCCGCACAGCAACCTCCCGTGCGAGCCCCGCATATGCTCTACCAGCGCGGCGATGCCGCCCCGATCAAGAAAGGGCTCTCCGTAAAATCAAATGTTCTCGAGAAGAAAAAGGATTTCTCTGCTCCTTCTACTATCCAGTCTGCCACCGTCCATATCCGCCCTGCCCACGTTGAAATTGGCACGTCCTCCGCGCAATCTCCACCGCCCCAAGCGCCTCCGCGCCCTCAGCAGAAAGAGGCGCGCGGCACGCTTCCTCCTCCGCCGCCTCCACCGCCGCGCGCTACCACCCCGCCCCGTGTGGTAGTAGACACCACCCATCTCAAAAAAGTAAAGCTTTCCGATAAATAACATCTCCCCAAAAGCGCTCCTAAGAGCCGCGAGACGAGAGTGTAGCGGCAGGCCATTCTGCGGTATACTGGTAGCAAAGCTATGGCGCAATTCCAAGTTCCCCAGTTCATAGAAACCGAAGACAAAATCATCGGACCTTTTACGCTCAAGCAGTTCCTCTACGTGGGCTCTGCGGGCGTGATTTCGTTTTTCCTCTTCTTTTTCCTCGGCAATATGGGGACATGGTTTATGATTTCCCTTGTGCTCGTTTCTGCTGCCGGCGCCCTTGCTTTCATCAAAATCAATGGCCGCGAACTCCCAAAAGTCCTCCTCTCCGCGTTCTTCTTCATCTGGAACCCACAAACCTACGTGTGGAAGCCGGATCAGCCCCATATGCAAAAATCGAAAGATGCACTGCGGGAGGAAGCTAAGAAAAGCGGGATTGCCCTCGACCAAATTATCTACGGCACTGCCCTCAAGCAGGCGTGGCACAAACTGCAATCTTCCTCCCAAAAGAAGCAGGCGGCAGCAAGCCAGCAAGAGCGCTATGAAGTTCTCGAAGACATTTCAGGACAACGCAAGATCGCGAAGCGGGTAGATTATTAACCACAACATTTTTCTCTTTGCCCCCCTCAGGATATAATTAAAGCAGCAAAAATCTTACCATCTCTATGAGCTCCAGCACTGCGAATTTTGGCAACACGCAAGACCTTATCCCTATCAAGGACCTCAAGGAAGGTGCAATTCTTGCAAAAGACGGGCGCCTCTTGAAAATTATTATGGTCTCCGGAGTTAATTTCTCTCTTAAATCAGTTGACGAGCAGAACATCCTCACGCACAGCTTTCAAAATTTTCTCAATGGAATCGATTTTCCCCTGCAGATCATTGTGCACTCCCGCAAGCTCAATATCGACCATTACATTGCCACTATCGACAAGCGTATTGAGGAAGAGCCGTCCGAGCTCCTGCGCGACCAGCTTACCGAGTACCGCGAGTTTGTGAAAGCGTTCGTCGCTGAAAATGAAATTATGGAGAAAAAATTCTTCGTCGTGGTTACGTTCTCCGGCTCCGTTTCGCTAGCCAGCGGGGCGGGCGCGAAATTTGGCGGCATTTTCCCATTCTTCAAAAAAGAGAGTAAGAAGGAACGGGAAAAGAAAATCCAAGAAGAGGCAGAGAAAAATTTTGCACGCAACCTCGACCAGCTCAATCAGCGGGTTGCACAGGTGGAGGGAGGAATCCGTGCGATGGGGTTGGAAACAAAGGTGCTCAACGACCAAGAAATCGTAGAGCTTTTCTACAACTTCTACAATCCGGAAACTGTGGAGCGGGAAGATCTCGAGCTACCCCAAGAAACACGAGAGGAAAATGCTCCCAGCGACAATGCAACATCCTAGCGCCTATGTCAGAAAGGTTTGACAGTATCAAAAAAATCATTGCCTCCTCAGGCATCAAAGTCGAGTCGAACTATCTCAAGATAGGAGATAAGTTTGCGAAAACACTCTATATCCTTTCTTATCCCCGCTATCTTTCCACCGGCTGGTTCGCGCCCCTCATCAACCTCCCCAATCTTTTCGATATTTCCATCCATATCTCACCTGTCGACACCGGCATCGCGCTCAAGAAGCTCCGAAAAAAGACCGCGCAGATACAATCCCAGCTTGAAGACAAAGAGGAAAAGGGGGAAGTGCGGGACCCCTTGCTCGAAACTGCGCTTCACGATGTGGAAAATCTCCGCGACCTTCTCCAGCAATCACAAGAAAAACTTTTCAACGTAGGTGTTTACCTTACAATCTATGCCGACAGCAAAGAGGAGCTTGCGAAGCTGGAAAGCAAAGTCCTTTCACTGATGGACGCGAAGCTTACCTACTTCAAGCCAGCACTCTTCCAGCAGCTCGAGGGATTTTCCACCATCCTGCCTATGGTAGAAGACAAAATTTCCATCACGAACCCAATGAACTCGGGGCCGCTTTCTTCCTTCTTTCCTTTCGTTTCAGAGAACCTTACCTCCGACGAGGGCATTATGTACGGCATCAACCGCCAGAACAACAGCCTTATTATCTTTGACCGTTTCTCGCTGGAAAATGCCAACCAAGTCGTGTTCGCGCGATCCGGCGCAGGAAAGTCCTATGCCACCAAACTGGAAATCCTCCGCTCCCTAATGATGGGCACGGAAGTCATCGTGATTGACCCTGAAAATGAGTACAAGCCGCTCGCGGAGGCGTTCGGGGGGAGCTACTTCAACATTTCCCTTTCCTCAGAAGAGCACATTAATCCCTTCGACGTTCCCGTCGTGCCAGAAGGCGAAGATCCGTCTGATGTACTCCGCTCGCATATTGTCAATATCGCAGGACTTCTCAAGCTAATGCTGGGCGGCTCACTAAGTAGCGAGGAGGATTCTATCCTCGACCGCGCCATCACCGAGGCATATGCCTCCCGCGAAATCGTACCAGGAGAAGACTTCACCGGAGCGGAGCCGCCGCTCCTCGAAGATCTCGAAACTATTCTCCGCAACCTCGAAGGGGGACGGGGGATGGCTGACCGCCTCTACAAATACACCAAGGGGAGCTTTTCGGGATTCCTCAACAAGCCCACCAACATCGACGTAAACAATCGCTTTATTATCTTCTCTATCCGCGATCTCGAAGATGAGCTCCGCCCCATCGCGATGTATATTGTACTGAATTTTATCTGGAATCTCGTCAGAGCGCGGCGCGCGAAGCGTATCCTCATCGTGGACGAGGCGTGGACAATGATGCAGCACGAGGAAGGCGCGCGCTTCCTCTTTGGTCTTGTTAAGAGGGGGCGAAAGTACTATCTTGGCATTACCACCATCACCCAAGACGTGGAAGATTTCCTGAACTCGAAATACGGGCGCCCCATTATCACCAACTCCACTATCCAGCTTCTCCTCCGCCAATCGCCCGCGACTATTGATGTGGTAGGGAAAGCATTCAACCTCACAGAAGCAGAGAAAAATTATCTCCTCGAAGCCCCGCGGGGGACCGGCCTTTTCTTTGCGGGGCAAAACCATGTTGCCATTCAAATCATCGCTTCCTACTTTGAAGACAAAATTATTACCACCGACCCCAAACAGCTTATGGAGCAAGCTCAAGAGCTACAAGAGTCAGACGAAGGTTCCTAATCTATTATCTATTATGGAAGGAAAAAAATTCTCTCTCCCCACAATTTTAATTGTACTCCCCCTTCTTTTTGCAAGTGACGGGCTTGATGTCGCGGGGGAGTTCCTTGTAGCTATACCTATTCTTGGATTTTTTTTACTTGCTTTTGCAAAAGCCTACAGCCTTATCCTCTGGTTTTCACTTCAGCTCTGGTTCAACATTAAAGGTGTTAGAGGAAATGCTTACCTTGCAACAAGTATTGCAGATCTTCTTGGCTTTCCTTTCGGACAAACTATCGGCTTTTTAATAACTGTGCTTATTACTAATAATCCAAAGATTGCAAAAAAAGCAAACGTTATTGCGAAAACCACGAGAACATCAAAGTAGGAGAGTTCTGCGCATCCGAGAAGGGTGGTTATGTTATAATGTAAAAGCCGAGGAGCACAAGTGGTAAATGGTAAACAATTATGCAAGTATGCAAGCTAGGGCGAGATTTCTAACAATAATTTTCCTTTTTGTCATATTTGTCATAGCCTTCCTTTCTTTCTCCTTAAGCTCCGCAAATGCCGGGTCTGCCGTTGCTGCAGGTGCTTCAGCGGAAGTAATATCTCTTAAAAATATCATTAGCAACGCACTCCTCGATGCATACTCCAACGGAAAATTAAATCAGCAACAGCTTGTCCAAGAGTTAGAAAACAACCTCAAAGCAGAAGGCTTCAAAAAAAGCATGAGGCAAAAGATCATCGATGGTGTAAAATCAGTATTGCAACTTAATCAAACTTATTTCAATAGCGGAAGTGCTACTAACCAATCCTCTCAGCAAGCATTAGAACAGTTTCTTAATTCTCTTAATATTACAACAGAGGGCAAACAAACTAATACAACAGAAGCTAGTTTTTTTGAAATGCTCTCACAGTTAGAAAAAAACCCCCCCTCCTTAGATAATCCTGCAGCAACCACTCTTCTTGATAAGTTGCTTGAGAGTTTTAATAATTACCTTATGTCTATTCCACAATCTGAAGAAGAAGTACTTGCCAAGGAAGCAAGTGTGCAATTTCTCATAGACTGGAAAGCGGAAAGTGTCGTACCGCGTGGGTATCAAGGAAAAGCTCTCCCTGGTCCCTCCACCAAAATTAACGTGTCATTCAATATTATAGACAACAATAAGCTGGTAGATCTCTCGAATAGGCAAATACGATGGTATCTTGATGATGAACTTATAGAGAGCGGCATAGGGCTGCAGACTTTCTCCTTCCGCACATTTAGAATGGGAGATACTTACCACAGGGTAAGAGTAGAAGTATCAAACTATAAAAACCACCCTGAAAGGCTGGGTGCAGTAACTACCATACGCGTGCCTGTAATTTTTCCAAAGGTGGTTCTCGAGGCGCCTTTTCCTCATCATGTGTTTTCCTCGCAAAAAGCACGCCTCCCTGCAAAAATATTCTACTACAGCAAAGATGCCCTTGCTAGCATCATCCTCTCATGGGAAATAGATGGAAATCGTGCTTCTGTAACAAATCCCAAAAATCAAACCTTTCTTGACATAGACATGACTGACGTAAAACAGAAGAAAGAAATAAATATTCTGGTTGAAGCAGAAAATGTCACTGATCAGCTTGGAATTACGTCTGCAAATATTTCTCTCTCTCTTACTTACCTTCCCTAAAGAAAACAAGGAAAATGCCAAATCTTCCCAAGGTTAAGTGTAGCAACGGCAACATCATTGTGCTTGCCTTAATTATCGGCTTCATTGCTTCTATATTCTCTACATTTCAAGTAGTGCACGCGGTTAACGTAAAAATGTACATCCCTACTCCCGAGGGAGAAAGCGGGAACACTCCTGCGGAAACTGTCCGCAACCTCTATAACTTCTCGCTCGCGGTAGTTGGGCTCCTCGCCTTCGGCGCCGTCGTAATTGCTGCTATTGAGTACAGTGTTTCGGCAGGCAACGCCTCAAAGCAGTCCGACGCCAAAGACAGAATCAAGAGCGCAATCACTGGAATACTTCTCTTAGTAGGAGCCTCTCTTATCTTCAACACCATCAACCCCGACATTGCAAAACTACAAAACCCAGCAGTCCAAAAACTCGAGGCGCGTGGCGTGCCCCACGACATCGAACAATGGCTTATGAGTGGTACCGTGCATACTACAAAAAGAGATGTGATTGTTTGTCGTAAAGTACGCTCGAGAACTCCTCATGACGAAGCATTTACCCGCCCATGTGCTTCTTGTCCTTCCCTTCCCCCTTGCCCCCAAAAGGCCATGAGTGCTTGCATGAATGAAGCTAACGCCTGTACAAGCTGTGTGAAATTGTCGCGTACCGGGGGAACCTGTCTAGTGGTTCAATGAAAGCGCAAATGCCAATAGTGTATAATTATTAGCAGATTCAATATGAAGCGTATTCTTTCTATCGTTGGAATCATTGCGCTCATTGCGGCAATCATCCTAATTGCCTACTTCCTCTTTGGCAGAGGAACTTCGGTAACGCCCCCGGGAGAACATGGGCCTGGCACACCACAAGGAGGACTTCTCCCTCCCGGTACTCCGCCACAGCCGACTACCGAAACTGGAGGGCTTATCGGCCAAGACGGCAGTCTTCTTCCAGTAGTTGATCCTACAAAACTCAGTAAAGAAGCCCGGGCGGTATTTGAAGCTGTCGCGCAAAATCCCGTGGCAGACTACTTTGTGCGCGAAGACAGCAGCGTGCTGCTTATCCAGCCAGACGGCAAAGTGGTAAAGATCGCCAACAAGGAAGAAGAGGTGCTCAGCGACAGCACTGACCCATCGCTTGCGACTGCTTCGTTCTCGCCGGACGGAAAGTACATCCTCACAATGTCTGAAGACAAGGAGCAGAAGCGGTTATTCTCAACATTTAATATCACCTCAAGGTCATGGCAGCTCCTGAGTGACGGGGCAATACTATCTGCCGCGTGGGCTCCCACCGGTGCAAAATTGGTATACCTCACTTCCCCGGCGCCGTCCGGCAAAAGCTCACTTGCGATACTCGACCTTGCCGCAGAAACTCCTTCTCCTCAGCCGCTTCTCTCCCTTTATCAGCAAGATATGCGAGTTGCATGGCCAAAGCCCGACGAGGTAGTGCTCTATTCTCCTCCATCTGCAGAGGCGGAAGGGAGTATGTGGAAAGTTTCCGTTACCAAGAAAACTATCGTGCCTATCGATGATCAGAGCAGGGGCAGGGTAACAAAGTGGAGTCGTCTCGGATCTGCAATGCTTTCCTATTCGTTCCAAGGGAGAACTGCGAGAAACGGAACCTACATTCTCACTACCGCCGATAACTCCTTCTATCTCTCCGCCACTTTTCCCACAAAGTGTGCCTTTGATTCCCATATCACCACCGAAGGGGATACCGGCGCTGCGCGGGAAGAGGTAACCGCCCTCTACTGTGCAGTGCCGAGAAACGAAAATGACTTTCTTTCCCACGAGCTCCCGGATGACTACTTCGCGAAGGCCTTCTTCACCCTCGACCGTTTCAGAAAAATTGATCCCCAAGATGGATCTTCAGTTCTTATCTTCGACGAGCCCGAAGTAAACGTAGACGCCACAAATCTTAAGGTATTCGGTAACGATCTCTATTTCGTGAACCGCTATGACCAGCGCCTCTACGTCATCCACATCGATGAAGCTCTGAAAAGGATTGGCGAGGAGCTTACGCCCAACGACGGGGACGCTCAATAGTTATCCCGCCTTCTTTTTGCCCTGCAGAAGAAGATTTTACGCTTTCTCTTGCACTGACTCGGCAGTCGTTTCCTCAACGAGCTTGACCACCACGAATCTTCCCTTTCCCACTCCCTGACTTTCTGTCCTCACATCAGGATGCGTCGCGAGCGTAAGATGTACAATCCTTCGCTCGTATGCATTCATCGCAGGAAGCGGTACCTCCGACTTCGTCGCGCACGCTTTCCGCGCCGCTGCGCGCGCGAGCTCCACAATGAGGTTCTCCCGCTCCTTCCGATAGTTGTTGATATCAAAAAAGAGCGGTGCTGTCTGCTGCTTCCGTGCAATCAGCTGAATCAGATAGTTGATATTCTTCACTAAGATCGGGAGGTGATCCTGAATAAGTTTTTGGTGGCCGTGGATAAAAATAGCACCCCGCCTGTTTTCTTCATCAATCTGAATTGAATAGTCATCAAATCCGAGTAATTCAATTGTCTTCTGTACGAACTCTTTCCAATCCTGCATCATGTTCCAATTTCCTCCTAATGACTTCTTGCTGGATTATAGAGAAAAGAATGGTGGTAAGCAAGTAGATACCAAGCGCCGCGGGGAGCTTTACAAGAAAGAAGAAGATAAACAGCGGCATAATGCTCGCCATCATTCCCTGCACCATTTTTGCCTTTCCGTCTACCTTCCCTTGAGGTGATCTCTGGAGGAGCCGTAGCTGCACGTACTGTAATGCCGCCGCGATCACCGCGAGCGCGTAGCTTGGCTGCTGGAGGTCGAGAAATCCTAAAGAAATATGATGCAGCGTTTGCGGCGCCGCCACAAACCCATAGAGGCCGCGGAGTGCGCCATCCTTAAAAATATTGAGAAAAATGCGGTAAATCGCGATGAGGACAGGAATTTGTATCACCATTACCCCCAATCCCGCGAATGGGCTGATGTTGTGTTCCTTGTAGAGCGCCATAAGTTCTTCTCCTTGTTTTTGAAGATTTTTCTTGTGGCGCTTCTTTATCTCATTAATTTTTGGCTGTATTTTTTGGAGCAACACCTGCTGCCTTGTGCTCTTGTGGAAAAGGGGAAACAAAAGAAGCCGCACAAGGACAGTGAGGAGAATAATCGCAACCCCAAGATCGCCAAACGCAATCGTGTTGTAGAACAATATCAAGAGATTCAAAAGGGGGTCATGAATAAAAGTATTCCAAAGCGCAACCATATCTCTATTTACGCTCAGCAAAAAATGCGGCTAGCGCCGATTCCATTCGCGCACCTATCATTTCTTCTTGCACGGGCGAGAGTGGCGCGGCAACTTTTACCGCGACTACTACGTCATAGCAGCACTGTTTCCCAAAAACAAACTTGCGAAGTTTCCCATAGAGTTTCCGCCGCAGCTGATTCCTCGCCACACTTTTTCCCTTTCCTCCCTCCGCCACCACAACCGCAAACCTATTGCCGCAACCCTCCGCACGTTTTCTTAGAAAAAGCGCGAGTGAAAATTTTCCTTCTTCCTCAAAAGCAAAAATTTTCGAGTGGCGGCGGCGTATTTCTACAACTTCGCCTCCCGAAAGCCGCTGCTGCTTCTTCAGCATAGTTGCTATTCTTTTGTTGCCTACGGCGTGAGGCGCTTCCTTCCTTTCGCTCTCCTTCTCTTTAGCACCCTCCTTCCTCCTGCGCTTGATTGCCTCCTCCGAAACCCGTGGGTTCTCGCTCGTTTTTTCTTTTTTGGCCGGTACGTGAAAGACATATGTACCACCAAATCCTAGCAAATATCTATCACGGCTGCAAGGAAGTAGGCCTGGAAAGAAAGTTTTCAACACATAATACACAGCTTATTGCCAACGCTCGACGTGGGAATATAATAAACTTAATCAACGAAAGCTCGCTTATGGATCTTCGCAAACTGTGGGAAATTACACTGGGGGAAATGGAAGTCCAAATTCCGCGGGCAAGCTTTGCAACATGGCTCAAAAACAGCAGATTAGTGGAAAAAAAACCAGAAGGCACCTTGGTAGTTGCACTGCCAAATAGTTTCACAAAAGAATGGGTAAAGAATAAATACCAAAAGCCCCTCCTCGGCATCATTAGAAGAGTTGATCCCTCTGCAAAAAAGCTAGAATTTATTGTTGATAACAAATCCACCGCTCTTCCCACAAAGCGCACCAAGAAGCAACAACAAGCCAGCCAAGACAGCGCAGTACTCGAAATACAAATAGACCCTGAGACTGGCCTCAATCCCCGCTATACAATGGAATCATTTGTCGTGGGAGGGTTTAATGAGTTCGCCCACGCGGCCGCGGAGGCAATCATCAAAGAGGTAGGAGTGAAATATAACCCATTTTTCGTGTATGGCGGCGTGGGGCTTGGAAAAACTCATCTTATCCAAGCAATAGGAAACGAAATTAAAAAAAGATACAAAGGAAAAATAAAGCCGAAGTACGTCTCTTCTGAAAAATTTACCAGTGATGTAGTATGGGCAATCCGCAATAAGCGGATGGAAGATATGAAGCGCAAGTATCGAAGCGTCGATGTGCTGATTATTGATGATATTCAATTTATCGGTGGAAAAGAAAAAACTGAAGAAGAGTTTTTCCACACCTTTAACGCCCTCTACGAATTGAATAAGCAAATTATTATTTCCTCAGATAGGCCGCCTCAAGCAATTCCCACTCTCGAGGAGCGGCTTCGATCAAGGTTTGAGGGAGGACTTATCGCAGATATTGGCTATCCCGATTTCGAAACGAGAATGGCAATTATCAAGAAAAAGCTTCACGAGCGGGGCCGAGAGCTTCCTGAACCCATCATTGCCACTATCGCACGGAAAGTAAAGAAAAACATACGAGAAATTGAAGGAGTAGTGAATAAAATCCTTTTCTACCAAGATCGAAAGGATAGAGAAATTACTGAGCGGGAAGTGAACGATATCATTGAAAAGTCAATTGTTTCTCTCGCTGGGAGAATTACCGACACGCAAATAATCGAAACGGTTGCAAAATTTTATCGGGTAAATATGCAAGATATTATCGGAAGGTGCAGAAAAAAAGAAGTATTGGAACCTAGACAAGTTGCCGTTTATCTCCTTCGTGATATTCTGGGGCTTTCCTATCCTTATATTGGGGAAAAGCTCGGGAGAGATCACACTACCGCTATCCACGCATATGAGAAAATCAATCACGAAATCAATAAAAATTCCACACTTAATCAGAAAATTATTATGATTCGGGACATGTTATCCAAGGCCGATCCACAGTAGTATCACAGGAAAACCTTTTCCTGGTGTGCCAAACAAATAGTTTTCCACTTTTTCTCTCTTCCTAACACCAGTTATAAGTTTTGACCAAGTTATACTAAAACTAACTATAGACCTATGAAGGCGGTCATCGTAAAGGAACACCTTCTTCGTGCAATTTCGTCTGTTGAGCGGGCAAGTGGAGATAATTTAAGTCTCCCTATTCTCAAAAACTTTCTCTTTGAAATAAAAAATGGCGAGATTTTCCTTAAAGCGACAAATTTAGAAATTGCAATTTCCTATAAAATTCCCGGGAAAGTTATCAGTGAAGGTGCAGCGGCAATTCCGATCCGAGCGTTCGCACAGCTTATAAAAACTATCCCTAGTGAACGGATTGACATAGAAAAAAAAGATGGAAGCGTAGTGCTCAAAATGGACAGTGGTGCTACTACCCTCCATAGTGCACCTGTAGACGATTTTCCGCTCATTCCTTCTATATCGAAGCCACTCCTCACTTTTTCAATAAAAGGTAGCATTTTAAAAGAGGCAATTGCTTCTGTGGTTCCCGCGGCACAATTTTCTGAAATAAAGCCGGAGCTTTCCAGTGTGTTGCTCTACTACCTTTCTGATGTAATAAAGTTTGTAGCAACAGATACGTTTCGCCTTGCAGAGAAATCAATTCTCAATACACAGTTTTCTGTGAAAGAAAGTAAAGAAGGGGAAGGGAAGTTTCTTATTCCACTCAAAACCGCACATGATCTGTTGCGGGTGCTTCGCGATGAGGATGAAGTGGTTCTTTCTTGTGATCAGCACCAGATTCTTTTCACGACAGAGTATATTACATTCATCTCGCGCCTTATCGACGGGAATTTTCCTGAGTATGAATCTATTATTCCTACAAAGTTTCAGTTTGAGGTGATAATGGAAAAAGATGAACTATTGAACGCTGTAAAAACTTCCAGTGTGTTGAGCGGAAAAAGTAATGAGATTACCTTTCGATTTTCTAAAGAGAAGAAGGCGGTAGAGGTGCACGCCTCCGACCAAATTATAGGGGAGAATACCTATCTTCTTCCTGTGAAGATGAATGCGGTTCCCCCTCCGCTTACGTTTAACTGGAAATACCTTCTTGACGGCATTTCGGTAATTTCTGCGAGTGAAGTAATGTTGGGAATTAATGGAGATGATAAACCAGTTATCATTAAGGCGCCGAAGGATACATTTCATTTTTACCTATTGATGCCGATTCTTAAGGCGTAGGTATGGCAGGACATAGTAAGTGGAAGCAAATTCGTCACAAGAAAGAGGCAGCGGACAAAAAACGCTCTGCGCTTTTTTCAAAGCTACTCCACGCAATTACTGTGGCGGCACGGGAGGGGGGCGGTGATCCGAATGTGAATACAAGATTAAAGTCTGCAATTGAGCAGGCGAAGAAACAAAAAGTTCCCCTCGAAGGCATTGAGAGAGCAATTGCCCGCGGCGTTTCTCGTAGTGCAGAAGGAGAAGAGATGAAACTTGAAATTTTGGCTCCCGGTGGTGTAGGGGTTATTGTTTCGGTTGTTACTGACAATAAAAATCGCACTCTTCCTGAACTGAAGAAAATCTCTACAGAGTTCGGGGGAAAGGTGGTTGCACAGGGAAGTGTACAATGGATGTTCCAAAAAGATTCTGCAACAGGAAAAATAGTGCCGCTTCCCTCTCTGCATGCTGCAATTTCCGAATCTGACAGAGAACAAGTAAATCAGCTCCTCGATGCGCTTTCTTGTCATCCTGAGGTAGTGGAGGTAATTTCTTCGCTCCCGGCGTAGTCATGATAACAGTTGGTATTGATCCTGGTTCAAGGAGGATTGGATACGGGGTGGTGCGGAAAAAGGGTGCATCTCTTTCCCTTCTCCACATTGGGACATTGGAAATTTTTTCACAACAAGAAGAGGATGCGCTCGTCATTCTCTATGATAAGCTCTCCAGGCTTTTTTCGCGGCATCGCCCTGACATTGTTGCCGTGGAAAAGTTGTATCTTACGAAAAACAGAAAAACAGCGATTGAAGTTGCGCAAGCGCGTGGAATTGTGCTCCTTGTAGCAAAAAAAGCCGGGGCGCGAATTATGGAGTATACCCCCACAGTCGTGAAATCATCGTTCACGGGCGACGGGAGGTGTGATAAAAAGGCAATGCGGATTCTTGCAGAAAAAATGTTTCCTGAGAGAGCAGGAGAAATTCAATCCAGTTTGGATGATGCAGTTGATGCACTCGCGCTTGCGGTAGTAGCTTCTTTACAGTCTTCTCTTGACAGCGGGCGGTGACACCATATACTTTGCTCCAGTAGTAGTTCCCCAAGGTCGTTGGTTCTTTGGAAAGTATGCCCTACAACTCTTTCGAGGATCTTCCTGAGGAAGAAGAGGAAGAGCTCTACGAGACGGAGTTTCGTGATCCTTTTCTTGAAGAAGATGATTCTTCGGGTGAGGAGGAAAAGATTATCGAAGAAAGCGATGATTTTTAGCAGCGAGCACCCCATAGACAAATTGGGGTGCTTTCTTTCATAATAGGGAGGATTGGAATTTGAATTTGTTATCTCGCTTCTATCCAATGTCCCATACCCAAAGACAGCAGGGAAGAAAAAAACGGCGCCGCAGGCGCGGTGTGTTTTCCAAGCTACTTCTTGTTGCGGCAGTGCTTTTTGGAATAGGTGTGTTTTCTCTTTTTCTCTTTTTCTTTTCTCTCACGCGCAACCTCCCCTCTTTAGAAGCAATTGGGAACAGGAAAATTATCCAGTCTACCAAGATTTATGATAGAACAGGGAAAGTACTCCTCTATGAGATTTCTTCAGGAAAAAGGCGCACCGTCATTCCTTCTGATAAAATCCCCAAGTTTCTCAAGGATGCAACTGTTGCTATCGAGGATGAAAACTTCTACTCCGAGCCGGCGTTCAGTTGGCGTGGCATTCTCCGTGCTGCGGTGGTAAATTTTTTCCACGCCGGGGTTGTCCAGGGGGGGTCTACTATTACCCAACAGCTCGCGAAAAACGCGTTTTTGAGTCCAGAGCGAACCTTTTCCAGAAAAATACGGGAGCTTATTTTGGCGATGCGGATTGAACAGCGCTATTCGAAAGACGAGATTCTCACGCTGTACTTGAATGAGGTGTCCTACGGGGGGGATATCTACGGCGTTGAGGAAGCGAGCCTTGCATATTTTGGGAAGAGCGCAAGTGATCTTACTCTTGCAGAGAGCGCACTTCTTGCGGCAATCCCCAAAGCGCCAAGCTACTACTCTCCATGGGGGACGCACGTGAATGAGCTTTTTAAACGCCAGCAGTTCATCCTTAAGAAGATGCGGGAGTTGGGAATGATTGACGAGCAGCAGCTCACGGCGGCACTTGGGACTAAAATCCAGTTTGCGCCCCGCGATGCTTCGATTAAGGCGCCGCATTTTGTACTCGCGGTGCAGGACGAGCTCGTGGCGCGCTACGGGGAAGATTTGGTGCGCACGGGCGGTCTCCGGGTCCTTACCACACTTGATTATGACCTCCAGAAGGTGGCAGAGAAGGTTGTTGCCGAGGGCGCGGTAAGGAATGAGGAGCTTTATCAGGGAAAGAATGCTGCTCTTGTTGCAGAAGATCCTCGCACGGGGCAGATTCTGGCAATGGTAGGGTCGCGCAATTATTTCGAGACGGAACTGGAGGGGAACTTCAATGTGGCTACCCAAGGACTTCGCCAGCCAGGCTCTGCATTAAAGCCATTTGTTTATCTCGAAGCGTTTCGGAAAGGATATACTCCCGACACCATTCTTTTTGATGTGCCCACAGAGTTTCGTCCCGGACAAGAAGATTGCCCCCCGTTGCAGGAATTTTTCAATGATGAAAATAAGGAGTGCTACCACCCGGAGAACTTTGATGGCATTTTTCGTGGACCAATGACGATGCGGGACGCGCTCGCACAGTCGGTGAATGTGCCCGCGGTCAAAACGCTCTACCTTGTTGGCATCCCTAATGCTATCAATCTTCTTCAGTCGCTCGGCATTTCTACTATTTCTCAAGATCAAAACCTTGGTCTCTCATTGGTGTTGGGTGGTGGCGGCGTGCACCTTGTGGATCTTGTACATGCCTACGCGGCGCTTGCGGCGGACGGGACTGTGCATCCACAGACAATGATCCTTGAAGTGCGTGATGCGGAAGGAAGAGTCTTAGAATCTTATCGAGACCATCCCAAGCGAGTGCTTGATCCTCAGCCGGTTCGACTCATCAATAATGTGCTTTCTGATATTAGAGCGCGATCGGGACTTTTTCATCACAGCATTGGCCTCACCGTGTTCCCTGACCACGAAGTAGCACTCAAAACGGGAACCAGCGACGATTATCGGGATGCCTGGTCGTTGGGCTACACTCCTTCCATTGTGGTAGGAGTGTGGGCTGGAAACAACGACAATACTCCAATGGTGCGGCATGGATCGAGCATCCTCGCGGCAGTGCCGATATGGAGCGCATTTATGAAACAGTATTTCTCACTGCGCAACCCTCCCCCGGAACCATTCCCTCGCCCCGATCCTGTAATTGCCGCAAAGCCGATTCTCCAAGGCAATTATGCCGCGGGGCGGCAAATTCATACGATTCTCTACTATGTGCGGAAAGATGACCCCCAGGGACCTCCCCCTGAGGACCCATCCCAAGATCCGCAGTTTGCGAATTGGGAAGCAGCAGTGCTTGCGTGGGCGCGGCAATCGATTCCCAATTTTGATGAAGAGTATAACCAAGGAGCAAGTTCGACAATTCCTGATGCGCTGCGCGGAAAGTTTCCTCCCTTCGTGCGTATTGAGGTTCCTGCTGCGGGAGATTTTGTGCGCACCACGCTATCCGTGCGGGCGCGGATTGACAGCGAACAGCCGCTCG